>ONNQ01000029.1 GCA_900319245.1 uncultured Lachnospiraceae bacterium
TTCGCAGAGTGACATACTCTAAGAAAAAACCGCTGCTCCATTTTAGATAATGGATACAGCGGTTTTCGGCCGTTAGCTGTCGATAAATAACTCCGACAACATATTCATATTTTTTTGTTTCAGTTCCATTGATGGGTGGACATATTTGTTCAATGTCATATTAATTGTGGAGTGTCCCAATATTTCACTCAGACTCTTTATGTCAAACCCCAATTCTACGCATCGGGTTGCAAACGTATGCCGTAGCGCATGATAATTCATACGTGCAATCCCTGCCGATGTAAGAGCTTTATGAAATTGATTTTCTAATGATCGAGGTTCCATATACCGGTCTTTTTGCCCAGTCAAAAAATACGCATCCTTGTCTTTTCTGTTTTCTTGCAGAAGCTGATAAATCTCTGGTGGCAGAGGAATTTTGCGTATAGAGTAGTTACTTTTGGGTGAAGAAATCACAACTTTTGTCTTGGGATATTCTCCATCTACTTGCTGAATTCGCTGCATGGTTTTATGGACATACACTATAGGGGCAGCAGTTGAAATATCCTCCCATGTAAGTGCACAAATTTCTCCGATACGTAGTCCTGTATATAAACACAAAAGAATTCCAAGGTTACATGGCGTTTGATTCTGTTGCAGATAGTCTTCTAGTTTTTTCTGCTCAGATAAGGTCATGACTTGTATTGGGACATAAGGAACTTTGACAGAAATCCCAGATATATTGGCGACGGTTAGTCCTTTTTCCTCTGCAGCATATTTAAATATACTTCGTAGGACAGATAATATATCATTAATCGTCTTGGGGGCCAAATCCTTTGACTTAACGCTCACGCTATCTGAGAGATCAGAACAGAACCGGGACACATCTGCCCGCGAAATCTCTGCCATCATTTTGTTCTCAAAAGCCGGATTCAAGTAAGTATATACGATGTTGAAGTACTTGACATAGCTGGATTCTTTGACCCGAGGCCTAAGTGTAAGAAGCCAGTTATGTGATACCTCTTGAAAGGAATGGCTGATTGTCAAATTAGTATTGTTTATTTTTTCCATCGAGACTGATGCCTTTCCGAGTTTTACGTGGATGACATTCGAAGAACATATAAGCAAGTAACAATTACCATGTCACCTATTAAGAATTACTCATCCCGGGAAGTAACGCTTCGATATTGTGAAGAGTCTTGATGCTAGAAAATAATGGTTTGTTATAGAATTACAAATCCATAGTGATATAATGATGAGTGAACATTTTCATTCGTAGAGTATGTCACTCTGCGAATGAACTATGCGATTTCTTAATAAATAACAATTCTGCAATAAGTGCAGAATTTGCGTATTGATTGATTGAGTATACTCGAAAAAGTGACCAATTGGATCATTTTCTAAGTCTTATTGCGTTATTGGCACATTTTTGAGCATTTACTTGTATTCAATACAACAGTCGCATACAACTATAAAAGCCCTTTTACTAATCTGGTGGATTCATCTGCTCCGTCAGATTGTAAAAGGGCTTCTTACTTCTATTCGATTTTATTTTGCTTACCGGTTTCCGTACATCTTCTCGTAGTAGTTTCTATATTCGCCGGAGCGGATGGTCTCCCACCAGGCTTGATTGTCCAGATACCAGTGAATCGTCTTCTTGATTCCATCTTTGAACATGGTCTCCGGCAGCCATCCGAGCTCTCCGTGGATCTTGGCAGGATCAATGGCGTATCTCTGATCGTGCCCTTTTCGGTCTGTCACATACTTGATCAGGCTCTCCGGTTTACCCAGCTCTGCGCAGATGAGCTTCACGATATCAATATTGCGCATCTCATTGTGTCCACCGATATTATAGACTTCACCCACTCGACCGCCACGCAGGATCAAGTCGATTGCTTTGCAGTGATCCTCCACATACAGCCAGTCTCTTACATTGAGGCCTTCTCCATAGACAGGGAGAGGCTGGTCATGCAGTGCGTTGGCGATCATAAGCGGAATCAGCTTCTCCGGAAACTGATACGGGCCATAATTATTGGAGCATCTGCTGATGGTCACAGGCAGGCCATAGGTTCTATGATAGGCAAGCACCAGGAGATCGGCGGATGCCTTGGATGTACTGTAAGGGCTGCTGGTGTGGATCGGTGTCTCCTCTGTGAAGAAGAGGTCCGGTCTGTCTAACGGAAGATCTCCATACACTTCATCTGTAGAAACCTGATGGAATCTCTGAATGCCATATTTTCTGCACGCATCCATGAGTACCGCTGTGCCCATGATATTGGTCTCGAGGAAAATACCGGGGTTTTCAATAGAGCGGTCTACATGGGATTCCGCAGCAAAGTTCACCACAACGTCCGGTTTCTCTTCTACAAACAGCTTTTCAACACCTTCTCGATCCCGAATATCCAGTTTCACAAAGCGGAATGCCGGATTGTCCATCACCGATTCCAATGTTGACAGATTCCCTGCATAGGTAAGACTGTCCACACAAATAATCCTGTCCTCGGGATGTTTCTCAATCATATAAAAAACGAAATTGGATCCGATAAAGCCGGCTCCTCCTGTCACGATTATATTCAATGTCTTGTCCTCCTGTTGGCGTTTATACTGAACCTCTACATTATAGCTGAATTTGCAGTTGTCGCCAATATCCCTACTCTTTGTAGCTTGTTTATTTCTGCGTGCAAAAAAGGTCTCCGGCCGTTCATTGCCGGAGACCTTTACAATCATACTGTTGCAGTCATCAGGAGTTGTAAACAACCGCTCTGGTTCCTGCAGGGATGTTATCCCATACCCACTCAGCGTTGGGCAGTGCCAGTCTGATGCAGCCGTGAGACCAGTTGGTTCTCAGATTGCCGTCTACAGGAGACAGGTTGTAAGGATTGGATCTGGATCCCTTATTGAAAAGTACGGAGTGGAAGAAGTTACCACTGGAGAGATTCATGCAGAACGCTGCGCTGGTGTACTCGAAATCGCCCCAACCCCAGGTTGCGCTTCTCTTGGTCAGTCTTCCTGTGAATGTGATGTACTTCTCTTTGCCGTCGGATGTGTAAGCAGGTGTTCTGCTTCCGCCGTGTGTGCAGTTCCAAGGTCCCTTGATCCTTGTCCAGTGGCCCTTGCTTCCCTTGTAAATGCAAACCGTGTAGGTGCTCTTGTCGCAGAGTACCAGATAATTCGTGTTACTGGAGTAACCCTGTGCCTTCATATCCATGGTGCTCATCTTGGTTCTTCCAAGAGAATCCAGTTTGATACCATCGATGGTCTTGTTCACATAGCAGGTGCCGTACTTATTGGTGTAGTAATAATACTCTCCAAATCCCTTCCAGCCTTCTGTTGTTGCGCGGCGGCCTTCTGTATCGAAGAAGACGATCTTGCCGCTGGGAAGCTTCTTAGGGCCAACGACCATGGCACCTTTCGCTGCCTTGTCAAGGAAGTAGGTAGAGGTAGCGTTCAGCGTCAGCCAACCAGTCCTTGCCATTCCGTTGGCCTTCATATAGAACCACTCGTCACCTTTCTTCTTCCAGCCGGTCTTGCCTGCAGCGCCGTTGCTATCATACCATCCGCGTACGCCGTTATCAACAATCCAGCCGGTCTTAAGAACGCCGTACTTGTTGAGGTAATAGTACTTGCCGCCGATCTTGGAGATGCCAGTTACCATCCTGCCGGGATGTTTCTTGTCAAAGCTGTAAGGAGCAAAATAATACTTCTTGCTGCCTACTTTCTGGAAGCCCTCTCTGCGAACGCCGTCCGTTCCGAAGTAGTACTTGTAGCCGTCGATGGTTTTCCAGCCTGTCAGCATAACGCCCGTATTCTTACTTGCGGGATACTTGCTGTCAACCAGATAGTAAACCTTGCCGTTATACTTTCTGAATCCACTCAGTCGCATACCGAGCTGGTTGTTAGGGAAGTTCTTGCTGTCAGCAAAAATATACTTCTTGCCATCAACTTCTGTCATACCAGTTGCCAATGCAGCGACTGTTAAGCTGCTTGTTGAACCATCACCAAAATAGAATACTTTCCCATCAATTGTCTGCCAACCAGTCAGAGCCGCGCCGTCAGCACCGAGATAGTAGTACTTAGAATTCCATTCCTTCCAAGCATTCTTGATCGGATTACCATTTCCGTCAAAATAGTACTTCTTTCCTGTTGAGGCATCCTTAACAAGTCTGTTCTTGACGATTTTTCCACTTTCCCAATAGTGCTGAACACTTCCGGATGAAGTGTATTCGAACCCGTGCCACATCGCTTTCGCATCCGTAACAGCCTCTGTTACCTCTGCGACTTCGGGCTCCTCAGGATCCGCAAGCTCAGTGTTAATCTCTGTGCTGCCAGTCTGTGCCGCCTCCGTATCATCCGTGTTCTCGACAACAACAGGCTCCTCTGTTACTGTCTCCGGAATTACTTCAACCTGCTCTTCTGTCTGTCCTTCTGTTGTATCTTCGACAAGTGTTGTCTCGCCAGCAGTTGCCTCTTCAACTACTGCGTCGTCGTTTGTCTCCTCGACAACTTCCGCTTCCTCATTCGTGCTGTCTTCCACGGTCATCTCAACCGCTTCAGGTGTCTCTGCGGCACTGGCATAGCCTGCAGGGAGCATCGTGAATGTGAGCGACAGTGTAAGAAGCATTGCCAATCTTCTTTTCATCAATAATCCTCCACTTGACTCTCGCAACTATCTCGGTTAAATGTTGCAATTTCTTTACAAATGTTACATAAATATAATCCAAGATATATATTACAATATCTTTTCAAAGAAATCTACTGGTAAATTGACCAATTTGCGAGAATCCGTGTTCAAAATATAGCGATATCTCTCAATTCTTAATAGACTACAACCTTTGTTCCGTTCGGAATCGCGTCATAAATCCACTCCGCAGTGTCTCTTGTGACACGGACACAGCCGGCTACATCGACGGCCTTGCCTCGTGTTCCGTCTGCAACCTGATCGGTTCCCTTTACATACGGAACGGACCAGATGGAGCTGCTGCCGAAGTCTGTCACATACCAGTGTCTGCCGGCAGAGGAATCCTCATACTGCATGCTGTGCTTGGTCGTGAAAGTTCCCTTGGGCGTCCTGTGGCTGGAATTGCCGTCTGCGCAGGATTCATAGGTTCTTTCAACCCACTTGCCCTTACTTCCTTTATAGACGCCGATCTTGTGTGTGCTCGTATTGATCAGGATCAAATAGTTGGTATCACTGGAATAGGCCTGTGCTTTCCCCTTCATACCTGCAACCGCCACGCCATCGGCACCTACATATTTATCACCGATCTGCGTATTAACCGCTACCGTTCCATTTGAATAGGTATAGTATTCCTTGCCGTCATATTTCTTCCAGCCCTCAGTTGTCGCACGATAGCCGTCGCTGCTGAAATAATACAGTTTTCCATCAATCTTCTTGACGCCCTTGAACATCTTCGCATTGCTTGTGCTCAGGTAGAAGAAGGAATCTTTCAATCTGAGCCATCCAGTCGCAAGTTTGCCAAGCGGTCCCTGCACATAGTAGTAATCGCTATTCTTTCTGAACCAGCCGACCTTCTTCTCGATCACACCGTTTGCATGAATGTAATAGAAATTACCGTTGATCTTCACTGCATCGTCAGGCTGTCTGAGAACGCCGTTGTCGCCAAAATAGTATCTGTTTCCACTGATTGCATGGAATCCGGTCGCCATACGGCCATCGTTCGTTGCGCTGTAGGCCTGGTCCGCACTGCTCATGAAGAAATACTTCTTGCCGCTGATCGTCTTCCAGCCATGCTGTTTGTAGCCCTTGTCCGCAAAATAGTAAGTATAGCCGCTGATTTTCTTAAGGCCGGTCGCCATTTTGCCGCGGTCCGCCTTTTTATAGCCGGCGCAGTGGCTCTCGATGAAGTAGTAATCCTTGCCGTTGATGTTCTTAAAGCCGGCGAGCATTCTTCCTCTGTTTGCCTTTGCGTAATGCTTGTAGCCATAATCTTCAAAATAGTACTTGCTGCCATTGATGATCTGGAAGCTGGTAAGGCGGACGCCCCTCTTGGAAGATGTGTAACCCTTGCACTGCTTGTCCATGAAGTAATACGTGAATTTGCCGATCTGGGCAAATCCTTCTACCCTCTTGCCTTCACTGGCTGCCTTATATCCCGCATATTTGGAATCCTGGAAATAGTAAACATTCCCATTGACAGTCTGGAATCCCGTACGTCTTACGCCGTCGCTGCCAAAATAGTACACGCCGCGATAGCTGCCGGAACCGAGTGCTTTCAGCCCTGTGATCATCTTTCCCTGCGGTGCAGAAGGATACTTTGCATCCGCAAAGTAGTAGGTCTTACCGCTGACCTTTACAAAGCCCTTAGCCATAGCGCCTACTGTCAGACTGCTGGTTGAGCCGTCGCCAAAATAGTACTTGACGCCTTCAACGGTCTTCCAGCCGGTCAGCGCCGCGCCGTCCGCGCCAAGACGATATCGTTTGCCTTTCCATCCCTGCCATTTGTTCTTGAGCGGATTGCCGTACTTATTAAAATAGTACTTCTTACCGGTCGAAGCATCTTTGACAAGTCTCTCCTTGACGATCTTACCGCTCTCCCAGTAGTGCAGTACATTTCCGTTTGCATCGTACTCAAAGCCATGCCACATCGCCTTTGCATCCTTGGCTGTGGCGGTCTCCTCGACTTCTTCTGCTTCGGCTGCGACTTCCGGCTCTGCCTCCGCTGCCGTCTCCGCTGCTTCTTCCGCCTCTTCGACTTCTGCGGCACCCTCTTCAGATGTCTCCTCAGCCGCTTCTTCCACTGTTTCCACAACCTCTTCCGTCGTCACGACAGGCTCTACGACGGCCGGTGTCTCGGTTGTCTCTACTGTGGTTTCTTCCGGCTCCTCTGTCACCACAGGATCTTCTTCGGTGATCTCCTCGGTAACTTCCTCAGAAGCAGTCTCTTCCTGCTGCATTTCTACAGCTACAGCTTCTCCCTCAGGTTCAACACTGGCGGCAAGCGCTTTACCTTCAAATGCGCAGGTAAAAGTGAGCATCGCTGCCAGAATGAATGCTATTCTCCTTTTTGTCATATTCCACCTCCTGTATGATTGGCTGTTTATAGCGAACTTCCGGCATCCATACAGATGCCGGAATATTCGTGCTCTTATTAGCGGGTTCTGTCGATCCGTTTTTTCAGCCCCTGCTGGCCTGCAGGAGTTTCTCACGCAGCTGCTGCTCGATCTGGGCGAGATCCTTCTCTGCGGCCGCCCTCTTCTGCTTGCCTTCTGCCTGGATTGCCATGACTTCGTCCATCGTGGAGATCAGCATCTCATTGGTGTGCTTGAGTGTCTCAATATCCACAATGCCTCTCTCTGCTTCCTTCGCCGTCTCGACAGTTGCCTGTTTGAGCTTCTCGGCATTCTTTCTAAGAAGCGCATTCGTCATATCGTTGACCTCTCTCTCGGCCCTGGCCGCCTGATTCGCGTGCTCGATGCCGATCGCAATGACCATCTGGTTCTTCCAGAGCGGAATCGTATTGACGATTGTGGACTGGATCTTCTCTGCCATCGTCTGATCGGACGCCTGGATCATTCGGATCTGAGGGCCCGTCTGCATAGCAACCGTTCTTGTCAGCTGCAGATCGTGGAGTTTTTTCTCAAAGCGGTCGCACTGCTCTGCCAGGTCCTTGGCTGCCTGCGCATCCTCAGGAAGTCCGGATTCCGCAGCTTTTTTCTGGAGCGCTGCCAGATCGTTTTCTCTCACTTCTTTGAGCTTTTTCTTTCCTGCCAGAATATACATGGACAGCTCTTTATAATAGTTGAGGTTGAGCTCATACATGCGGTCAAGCAGCTCTACGTCCTTGAGCAGCGTCACCTGATGCTTCTCCAGTTCGTTCGAGATCTTGTCGACATTCTTTTCGACCGTATTGTATTTGGTGCGAAGTTCCTGCATCTGGTTGCCCTTCTTTTTGAAGAAGCCAAGGAAGCCTTTTTCTTCCTCATCCACGTCAAAATTTCTGAGCTCCGTGACAAGACCTGTGACCATATCGCCAACTTCACCCATATCCTTGGTCTTTACGCTCTCCAGCGTCTTTTCGGAGAAATCGGCCATCTTCTTCTGCGTACCTGCGCCGTACGTCAGGATCGCTTTCGTATTGGTCACGTCGATCTTTTTAGAAAACTCCTCTACCTGACGGAGTTCCTCGGGTGTCAGTATGTTCTCTTCGGGCTCGGGCTTTGCTTCTTCTACAGCCTGCGCCTGTACGGCCGCCTGTGATTCCGCTTCCATGTCAAATGTCAGCGTAGGAGCCGCTGCTCCAAAAGGGTCCGCCTGTGCCGCTGCTGCGCCGCCCTGCATCACTTCTTCCTGGCCAAAACTCAGATCCATCTTCTCATCTGCCATGATTTCCTGCTTTCTCCTCTTACAAAGGTCCTTCTTGCTGGTTAACGCTTCTAATTCATATGCTTATTGCGTTCTCACTCGTATGCGTTTACAAAAGCATATAGGTTAATCGGTTCGATCATTCCTCTTCTTCCATGGTCTGGGCCTGCACAGCCCCGCCGCCGTCTCCCCAAGTCAGGGTCGTTCCATACACCTGGTTTTCCGTCTCTGCAACCGTCTGTCCGCTCTGCGCAGACATCTCTTGGGGCGTAAGTCCGTCTTGTGCAAACATGGTCTGCATAACAGAGATATCCGAAGATACATCCCACGCCATATTCTGGAAGAGGCTGTCCAGGAGCTTCTCAAACGCATCGTTGATGGTGTCCAGTGCGTCCTCAATTTCCTGCTTGGTGTTCGTGATATTCTCCCCGTTTACCGTCTGTCTGTCAAGCTCTATATAGGCCTTAAGCAGTTTTACGGTGGTGGGAAGGTAGTAGCTCATGAGCTTTCTCAGTTCCGGTGCGCTCGAAGGGTTCTGCCGGACCTGCTCCACAATCCTGTCCATGGTGCTCTCCAGCCTGTAAAGCTTCTCCGACATCTCAACGCCGGGAATCGCATCATTATATTCATGGATTGTCTTGATATACTCTTTCCCTTCGCGAATGATCGCACGCGCGTTTTCAGGAAGATCCGCGTCTGCGGAATTCTCTTTCTCCGCCTGCTGCCGGAGGATCTCGCTCTGCGCTTTGATCTCCTGATACTGGTTATAGACCTCCTCCGTGAGGATCAGCGTCGTCTCCTGCTCGTCCAGCCATGCTTCTGCCAGAACGCCCTTATCTTTGAGTGCCTTGATGTCCGCGAGCACATCCGATTTGGTCCTGCCCGCTTTACGAGCCAGTTTCTCAATCTCAATGTACTCCGCATCGCCGATGATCTTGGCGTACTCGTAATAGCGGGACGCCAGTTCTTTGTCCTTGCGGCCCGTCATGATCGCATAGGCGGAAAAGCCCAGGATCAGCGCGCTTGCCAAAAGACCAAACACCGCACCTCCTGTTGCGCCGGCGATCAGGGCGATCAAATTGCCAAAAAGGACATTGGCTCCCACAAACACGCCAAAAGCGCCGGCCAGAATCTTTCCAAGTCCTGACTGCCGGCTTATGATCTTTTGCAAAAAAGGGGTCTTTTTGGATGTAAACCGTTTTCCCACTGACTGCTGTCTGGTCATACCCTGTCCATAGCCGGTGGAAGCGCTCGTCTTATAACGGCGATAAGGATTGCCCTGGTAGGCAGCCCCACCTTGTCCGTATGTACTTCGATAGGTTCTTCTCCTGATATCTTCTCTCTCGCCTGTTCTGTTGTATTCCCTGACATCTCTTTGGATTGTCTCCGAGACGTCCTGGACGGTCTTCTTGATCGTCGAATTCAGTTCAGAGAAATCATTCCGGCTGACTGCGTCGTTCACCGCGTCCAGAATATCGCTGCCGGTATCAAATAAATCATTCATGTTCATGTCCAAAAACCGCCTGTGCCCTGTTACTATGGTCATGGTCCGCTGTCCTTATCCCCCGACATATGGATGTATCGAGCAGCGATAAAGACTCAGAGTTATTGTAGACCATTCCATACAAATTGACAATTCTTAGCGGGGCATAGATTCACTTCCTGGTTCCCTGCCCCTAACAGATGACGCACTTCCACTACGCTTTCGCGCTCACTTGAGAAGGTTGTCTATTTTGGCCGCCTCCGGCGTATAGAGGCCCATGGACGTGATGGCCGCATCCATACGCTGTTTCTGCCGCGCCGCCTTTTCACTTTCGCCCGCATATTCGTAGGCGCTGTGCCGGAATGCGGCGTCTGCATATTCCGCTACGGCAGCCGCCTCTTCGCTGCCCTTATTGACTCTGCCCAGAATACCGCCGTATCTATGGTAATCATCAACCAGCTCCGCGTACCTGTTTTTCTCAATATCATAGTGCTCGTATCCGTCCCCATACATGCGGGTATAGTAACTACTACTACCGGTGCTGATCATGGCGATACACACCATGAAAAGGATCACCAGCAGCGCACCGATGACAATATTCAGAAAGATAACGACCTTGGACTTCTTGGGCTGTTTGGGAGCCCGGCTCACATATCTGTACTTTGCCATTTTACTCTCCTTGCGTGCCGCCGGTCTGCGGCGCCTCTTCTTCCATAAGAACGGCGTCCGCTGGCATTTCTTTACTGTCCATCATTTCCGCGTCTTCGGGCGCCATTTCCTCTATTTCAGAAAGGCTGGTTCCCGCGTTTTGTGAGAGCTTCTTGTCAATTGCCTGCTCGATGATAACGGTCCGTCTGCTGTCGCTGAGACCTTTGAGAGAATCCGTCTCTTCTTTGGTCAATCCCAGATATCTCTGTGCCAGGATTGCGAGATCCTCTTCCATCTGCGTGCTTACAGCCTCTATTTTTTCCGGATTTTCGATCCAACTGTAATGGCGATTCCGGAATGCCGTTTCATAAAAGCTGTTATAATTCCTGCTCATGTTTTTGACATCATACAGGTTCTCCTTATCCGCGTCTATAAAGGCAAGCTCCATCATACCCTGATAAATCCGCATGTAGTATTCCGCAGCACCGAAGATTTCCGTATATTCTCTGAACTGGTCATTACTTTGCAGGTCGTGGAGGTCAATAAAAGCGTTCAGTGCTCCGTAATCTCTGTTTTCAAGGAAGGTTTCGACCTCCTGCGTGTACTCCGCAAAGTGTTTTTTGACGTCTCTGGCCGCCCTCCGCTCCGCTGCCTCATAGGGATCGAGCAAGACCGCCGCTGCAAAGATCGAAATCACCAGGACGACGATTGCGGCAAGCCGGATGCCGACCGCTGTGCCGCCTCCGCTGCTGACACTGATCTTTTCGAGCGCCTCCTGTTTCGTCTCTTCAAATTCTGTCTCATATTGCTCCATCTCACGCTGGTGGCGCTGCGACTGATCCACGGGTCTTCCGCAATGAGGACAAAAGTGGTCGTCTAACGACACATCTCCGCCGCAATACTTACATTTCATAACTGCTCTCCTTTATCGGTTTTCTAAGTATTCTCTGCATTCCCTGTTGGTAAGGTAACCGTGGTTTTGGACCATCATCCGGTCCAGTTCCTTGCACTCTTCCTCTGTCAGCGAGAAACGTTCCACAAGGTCGCTTGTATATTCCTCCGACAGGCGTGCGATCCGCTCCCTGTCCTCCACTTCCGCGGCATGAAGGCTCAGATACCGCAGCTGCAGCTCATCTGAGAATAGGTTCGCCTTCTCGCGAAGCGCCTGCTCGGACTCTTCCCCGTATCTCTCTACTGCATCCTCGAGAAACATCATGTCATAGGTCTTGATCCGATCGATCCTTTCAAGCGCTGTGAGCAGATCGTAATGCCCCCAGTCATAAATGCCTGTATTATCGTTGTCCCTGAATTTGGCCAGCAGTCCCTCGTAGTCCTCTTTTTCATACATCTCATCAAGAATCGGGTAGTTTTCCTGGATCCACAGGTATTTTTCCCTGTTTCGCTTTTCCGACTGCCCTTTTGTATTGCCCGCCAGCACAGTTTCAAAGAGAAAAAGGCCTCCGATCGATGCGGCCGAAATGAGGAGGATCAGAATGATCTTGCGGAAATCCTTCACGGCCTGTCTGGTCTGGAGCCGCCCCTCGTGCCGGAGCGCCTCCTCCGGAATATCCTCCAGTTTGTCCCGGAGTTCATCCAAGTCCTCCAAATACTCGCTCTCGTCCTGATAATCGTCGACGGACTTGCAATACGGGCAGTGCAAAAGACCCTCTTCATACTCTGCGCCGCAGTACGGGCAATGGACCGTTTTTATTATTTTGACTGTTTTCCGCGCATTCATTTTATGTAACCCTTCTTCTTACTCTAGTGCTGCTACAGCGCGCAAATCCTGTTCTCCCGGACCTGCTGATCCGCTTAACGGAAAAGTGCCTGCGTCCAGTGCTCGGCGCCATATATATCCGTGAAAACATAGGTTACCACAGAACCATTCTGGTTGATCGTCGTATTGCTGACCACAAGTTCTGCGACAGACTCCTCAATGGTGATCGGCGTCCCCATCAGGTACTTGTCCTGGAAGGTGCCGTCATACTCATACAAGTCACAGATAAACTGGATCTGGTCTCCTTTCTGCAGGTCCAGCGCAGTTTTGCCGGAAATATCGAGATTTCCCTGCTGGCTGTAATCTGTCATGACGCCTGCCACATATCCGGCCTCGTTCTCCGTATCAAAAACTAACAGGAGGTTATTGTATTCCCCGTTAATGAGGCAGGGAACCCTTCCGGTGATGGAATAGCTGGTTCCATCGTCTATCGTATCCAGGTGATAGTACGCAACCGGCTGGCCATTGATGGAGATCCAGTACTTGCCTTCATCCGCAATCAGTCTTCCCTCGTCATCAAAGTCATAGACGGTGTCGCACCCAAGGTCCGCATAGCCGTTTCCGACATCTGCGAAGGTGTTCAGTTTGAGGTCCGTAACCAGATTCCACTGTGTTTCATCCAGTTCGATCGTCTCCCTGCCGTCCACCTCTGTCCAGGCGAGCTGTGTCGCATCGAAGTGGTTCTCTGTCAGATATTCCTGCGTCTCCTCCTCCGACATGGCTCTGTCAGAAAGGAAGGAAGCGCCATCCGCGCTCATATCGGATACGCGACCGTACCCGCCGCCCAAAAATTCGGACAACAGGGCGCCGATCAGTTCGTCTGTTCCGGTGCTGTCAAGGCCCGAAAACTCCCCTGCGTAGTCGCCAAAGAGGGCGTTATACGGACTGCCTGTTCCGCCGCCTGCCGCCTGGCCGCTGACCTGAAGGCTTGCAAACTCGCGAATGCAGCTCGTATAATCGGCGTCCATGCCAATCTCGCTATAGGTTCTGGACATGCTGTCCACATACTTGGCGCTGCTTCTGTAAGGGAAGTAGATCGACAGACCGTATGCATTGGACATATTGAAGGAAGTGCGATTGTACTTGACCGCTCCGCGGATTGCCTCCGCAAGCGCCTTCCCCTCCTTCAGTCCTGTATTCTCTGCCAGATGGACCAGGTCGACCTGATCGATCTTTGTGCTTGCCGCAAACTCTCTTGTCTGGCTTCTGGCCTGGGAAATCTGCTGATAATTCTTGTCGGAGATCTTTGCGCTGACCGCCTTGGAAAAGCTGCTCAGTTTGGCAGGAACCGTGTTGGCCAGCTCTGCCAGATCGATCACGGCCAGCGTTGTCTTCTGTCCCTGGCACTTTTTGCCGCACGCTTCTACAAAGGAATCGACAATCTGCTTTCCGATCTCTGTGGTGGGCATCGACGTGTTCTTACCAAGCTTCGTCAGCCAGTCTGTGTAATACCAGCCGATTCCGGGCTCGGTCTCCTCGGAGGCCACCATATAGTCCGCAAATCCATTCAGCATGAGCGCTGTCTCTGTCGTTGCCATAAGACACGCGTCAAAGCCGACCATATCAAATTTGATCCCGCCCTTGTTCAGCGCTTTCTGAATGCCCGAAAGCGTCATGGAGCCGCTGCTGACATATTTTTCGTCGTATCCGTAGCCGCTGACCGATCCGCCGCCGTGGTCCCAAAGGATCAGTTCGTAGCGGTCAGCCGGAAAGTTCTTGGCGCTCCACTGAATGTAGCTGGCCAGGTTGTCGGGGTTTGTCATGGCGCCGGATCCGGCGTCCTTTACAAGGCACTTGACGCCGCCATTCATCACCTGATAAATCTGGTTGACTTTGCTGCTGATGATATTGTTGCGCCAGCTCTTGCAGCCGCCCGTATAAACAAGAAGATTGATCTTGCTGCCGAGATTGGCCGCGATCATCTCCTGCAGGTCCGACGTGCCCATCCCGCTTCTGGACTCCAGATCCGTGCCGCACAGATAGACCATGATCGTGACTGTATCTTCTCCATTACCCTTGATGGTCGTATACTTCTCCCTCGAACCGGAAGCAACTGTATCATCAAGCCCCGTCTGGGATTCGTTCTCCCCGCTCCATCCCGAAGAGAGGGAGCCGTTTCCACCATAAGAGCTGGTGTAATGATTGAAGCTGCTGTCGCCGGCGCTGGGCGTATAGTCCTCCGCCACGTTCCAGTTATTGCCTGTGGAGGAATAGCCGTCGCTTCCGCCGCCTAACAATCCGCCCAGAGAACCGCCACCGCCAAGAAGCGCGATGATAATAAGAAGGATCAGCGGGAAGCCTCCCATTCCTCTTCCGTTTCGATTGCCGCGGGACCCTGAGGACCCATTTTGACCAGGTCGTTCAGGACCGAGACCAAGGCCGGATCCATGAAGTTGCACGCCTGCCCCATCTTCAAAGGTAACTCTCTTTCTTCCGCGTGGTCTGCGCTGCTCAGCCATCATTTTCCTCCTTCTATGAAAAAAGAACGTAAAACCATTTCAGCAATTACAAAATGCAATAGATTTCGTCACCAGTATATCATAAAAGACAGCAGTGTCGCACTGCTGTCTCTTCTGCCTTGTCTGTGATCACATTTATCTCCGTGTTGAATCGCTGCGCTTACCGGCTTATTCCACAAAGAGCGGCGTCGAGAAATAGCGCTCTGCCGTATCGGGCAAAACAGTGACGACCGTCTTCCCCTTGCCCAGTTTTTTGGCAAGTCGCAGCGCCGCTGCCACATTGGTGCCGGCAGAGATTCCGACCATGAGGCCTTCCTCCCTGGCAAGGCGTCTCGACGTCTCCAGCGCCTCCTCGTCCGTGACCACATAAATGTCGTTATAGATCTGCTGGTTGAGGATGTCCGGGATGATGCCGTCTCCTATTCCCATCTGCAGATGCGTGCCGACAGTTCCGCCGGCGAGGATGGCTGCATTCTCCGGTTCCACTGCCCAGATTTCGATATCAGGATACTGCGCCTTTAAGACTTCCCCAATGCCGGTGATCGTGCCGCCTGTGCCGATGCCGGCGCAGAAACCGTCAATGGGTCCAGCGACCTGTGCCATGATCTCAAGTGCCGTATACTTCTTGTGCGTCAGCGTATTATTGGGATTCTCAAACTGCTGCGGCACAAAGACCTTGGGGTTTTCGTCGCGCATCCGCAGCGCTGTCCTAAGACATTCGTCGATGCAGGCGCCGATATCGCCCGCGTCGTGGATCAGGATCACTTCCGCGCCATAGTGGCGAACAAGCTTTCTTCGCTCTTCGCTGACAGAATCCGGCATGATGATGATGGTCTTATAGCCCTTGACCGCGCCAACGAGCGCAAGTCCGATTCCCTGGTTGCCGCTTGTCGGTTCCACGATGATCGTCTCCGCCGGATCGATCAGACCTTCCTTCTCCGCCTGCTCGATCATATTGAGTGCTGTCCTGGTTTTGATAGATCCTCCTACGTTGAGTCCTTCCATTTTCACAAGGACCTCCGCGCTTCCCTCTTCGGGCATTCTATTCAAACGGATCATGGGTGTGTTGCCGATTGCCTCGAGTATATTATTATAAATCATGTTTCATGTCCCCTTTCCAACGCTATATTGTATAGGAAATCAGCGGTTTTGCGAACCCCCGATTGTGATTTCATCGATATCCATACCTCTGTGCAGAACGTCCAGATCGATATAGCGCTCTCCGCCGGTATATCCTTCCAGTTCGCCGGTGTCGCAGTACTGCCACAGGACCCAGCTGCCGCTTGTCTCAAACGTCACCGGATAATAAATGCTCCTGATCCAGCGGGGATATTCGTCGAAGCTGCCCATCAGATACTTCTCCCAGATCTCTCTCGGCGCATAGATCATGGGTTTGACGTGGTATTCTTCCTCGATGGCGGAAAGGAAATCGCCAAGCTCCTTGACAAGTTCCTCCTTGTCCGGCGGGTTGTCTTTTTTATCCGCATAGTATTCCACGTCTACGGCCGGGATCAGGTGGCCCGTTCCAAGGCTTCCCACTGTGTCAATGTAGTTCTCCGCCTGCATTGTTCCGGGGCTGTCAAAAGAGAAAAAGTGATAGGCGCCTGCCGGCACGCCGCATTCCTCTGCGGCCGCCCAGTTCTCCGCAAACCGGCTGTCTCGAAAGCCGCTGCCCTCCGTCGCTTTCATATATATAAACTGCACCTTCTGTGCTGCAAGCTTCTCCATATCTACGTCCGCCTGATATTCGGAAATATCCACGCCGATGGTGTCGCTTTCTCTGACGACCCACCGGTTGACCTGCAGTTTTTTGGTCTTCACGGCCACAAACAGAAGTGTCAGAATGCCTGCCGCTGTAAGGAGCACGGCAAGCACTTGTAGTATCCTTTTTAGCATTCTGTCCTCAATTGGTTATTTACTGATCCACAGGTCGCGCAAAGCGTCTTCATTGACTGTCATCATATCCTGCAGATTAATATGCTGTTTCATATGGTCTCTCTTGGGCACGGAATAGTGTTCCAGGATCGGGATCAGGATCAGTGCCGCAACGCCCGTCGTAAATCCGCCGTTGTACAGCATCAGTCCGCCGTGCAGAGAAGATGTCGCCGTACAGAGCGCCGCGCAGAGTGCGCCGGCCGCCAGCCCCGCCCGGGCGCCGTATTGGCCGACCAAAGGACACAGGCCTGTCGCGAACGCGACGCTGTTGAGGTAGGCCTGCGTGGAGATGGTCCAGGAGGCGTCTCCGCCAATCAGATGATTGAAGGCCGTCGAGATAATCGAGAGCAGCGGAAATCCCAGAAAGATCGGCCACACATTACTCACGTGCTGGCCCATGGACGTGAATGTGAGCGCTGCAAGGATAACGCCGAAGGTAGGGCCGGTAAATCCCGCGCCATCCGTGAACATCACTGCCAGGTTGATGTACAAAAGGAAGAGAAGGCCGTAGAGACCGGTATTCATGAGGCACAGCGGCATACCATATTTGCTCGCGAAATTGCTCTGATAGCCGGTGTCGTGAAACAGGACGGAAAGTCCCTTGAAACTTCTCTCGTTGAGAAACCACCCTGCTATTATACATGCTATGAACAAAAGAACGAAGAAAATATTTCCAAATGCGCGGTAGGATCTTCCAAAATGATCATAGACCGCATTGGCGACGATCAGTCTCTTCGGCGCTGGAACGCCCATTGTCGTATAAAGGAAGTTGAAAAGCAAAAAGCCCAGGATTCCGTATGCAAGGCCGCCGTTGTAGAGATTGTATCCCTTGTGCCACGCCTTGGCGCCGGGCAGGATGGCCGGTGCGACAAACGCGACGATCATCAGAAATCCAAGGGTCAATACGACGCCTCGTACCGTCAGCGTCGGCGCCCCCGCGACAAAATCATCTCCCTGCGTATAGCGAAACAGAAGCTCGCTGACAAAGGGACTAAAACAAGTTGCGAACATACATACATGAAGATTCTGGTTATAATCCAGCTTTTTGAGACGCAGATAGAGAAACGGCGCAAAGAAGCAGGGCAGCATATTGAGCAGATTCAGCCCGTAGAAGCAGTGCGCAATGACCAGGAAAAAGCCTGCCAGCGTATTGACGTGGGAATGTCCCGGCATAATAATCATCATAAAAGACATCATGAGGCCGCAGAGCCCGGCATTGAGAAAAGCCGCCGGCATGCTGCCGATCATAAAATAATCCGTCACAAGCGGGCCGGGCGACGTCAAAATCTTGAAAAAATCACGGGGTATCGTACGAAATGTCCCCGTATAAATCGCGCCGGCTACGCATCCCAGGATCAGCGCCATGGAAAACCCGAATGTTATGCCGTCAATGATCCAGCTGTTTCTCTCCTCTGATACCTTCATTTCAACAACCCCCCGAATGCCAATCCCCATTGCATGTATGAGATTATTGCATGCATCATACATACAATTAATCATACCATATCTGTCTGCGCATCCAAAATGCAATCGCCTATGCACAGGGTCCTATATAGCGGTCTCGTTTCATTTTTTGTTTCAAAATACCGCTCTTTGTAAATATTAGTCGTTTTGACTATTTTTATGTTGACACACAGCAGTCCCTGTGCTATTTTGATTATAGTCAATATGACTATTAATAAAACGGCATGTAAATACACAGCATTTCAGAAAGGAGATTTACCATGGGTGGAGGATATTGGAGAAGAGATGATTTTGAACGTTATTCTGCCAGAATGGGCAGAAAAGTCGGCGCCGGCGGACACATCGATACGTCCGGGATGCGCGGGGCCCAGGACATGTACAAGGCATCCGGGCTCGACCCCAAGATGGATCCCTATAAAGTGATGCGGGAGTGCTGCGACAGCGATGAGCACCCCGATACCCTGCCGGTGATCCTGGCGTTAGACGTTACAGGTTCCATGGGAGGCGCGCTCTTAAAGACGGCTGCATCCCTCAATGTGATCATGCAGAAGATCCTCGACGAATATGAAGACGTGGAGTTCATGGTCATGGGCATCGGCGATCTGTCTTATGACAGGGCGCCGATCCAGATTTCTCAGTTTGAATCGGATATCCGGATCGCGGAGCATTTGGACCGGCTCTGGTTTGAGCGCGGGGGCGGTGGCAACAGCTTCGAGTCTTATACGGCAGCCTGGTATATGGGCCTATACCACACCAGCCTCGACTGCTGGAAGAAGGGCCGCAAGGGAATCCTGATCACGCTCGGCGACGAACCGCTCAATCCTTATCTTCCGGCAGACCGGCTCGCGCAGATCACAGGAGACCAGGTGCACAGAGACGTGGATACGTATGCACTGTATAGAGATGCGCTGGAAAAATATGAGATTTTCCACATTGCCATCGATGACCGGGAGGACAGCTATCGCCATTACGCAAGAGCCATTCAGAACAGTTTCGGCAGGCTCCTCAAGGACAGATTTTTCGTCTCCAGCCTGAATTCGCTGCCGGCCACCATCCTGGATTGTCTGGAAGCGGTCCGGGAGGCAAATGCCGGCACGGGCTCCAAACCGCGTATGAGCCTTGGCAGGTTTTTGCTCACATCCAGATTGTGAATCCCTCGCGCTGCGCGCAGGGTATAACCCCCTTACGATTTGATATTGGCCACATGAAGTCTTATGCGATGCCTTCCACAAGACGCATCATGAAAGGAGAGATCGATGCAGAATATCAAAGTGATCGTCGGCGCTTCCTACGGCGATGAAGGAAAAGGACTGGCGACCGATTTCTTCGGCGCGCAGGCAAAAGGAAGGCATGAAACGATCAATGTGATGACCAACGGCGGGCCCCAGCGCGGGCACACGGTGGAACTGCCGGATGGAACAAGACACGTATTCAAACATTTCGGGGCCGCGGCGTTTCAGGGCGCCGCGACCTATATGGCGGACTCGTTTTTGGTAAATCCCATGGAATTTTGCCGGGAATACAGCGAACTGCGCGCCATGGGCTGTGCGCTTGAAGCCTATATGAACCCCCGCTGCCGCTTTACGACGCCGTGGGATATGCTGATCAACCAGATGCTGCAACAAAAGCGGGGACTCCACAACTCCTGCGGCTTCGGGATCTGGGAGACCGTTCTGCGTTACAAACGGGGATATGGCATGCCTATCGGCCAGTTTGTGAATCTGACCCGGGAGGACCGCCGCCGCTATCTTATGGAGCTCAGGGACGGCTATTTTGCAAAGAGATTTCGTGAACTTGGACTTAACGAGACGGCAGGGAAAGGAGCGCGTGCCTGCCCTGACACGGACTGGATCCGGGCGTATTGGGACGACGAAGCGCTTCTTTGCCGGTTTGAGGAGGACTGTGAGACCATGCGCTTTCTCTGCCCCATGCGTGATGAGGACTATCTGCGCTTATACAAAACCGTTCTGTTTGAAAATGCCCAGGGGCTTTTGCTGGATGGAAATTCACTTGAAGAACAGGATTTCACGACGCCCTCCACCACCGGATCGGGCAAGGTCTTTCAGACTGTGGAGCGCGTCTTTCAAGGCGCCGACGTCGAGATTGCCTATATAAGCCGTTCCTACCTGACAAGACATGGCGACGGGAGCCTTACAAATGAGCTCGACGAGGTGCAAAAGAGCGCACTGCTGCCGTATGTAAAGACAGATGAGACCAATCATGAAAATCGTTTTCAGGGAATTCTTCGATATGGTATGATGGACGTGAATTCTCTGGCAGACAGGATCGGCGCAGACTTTGCGCGCTGTCGGGGCGCCGCGAGAAACCGGTACCGCGCATCGGTGATGATCACCCACATGAATGAGTTTGCGGGGATCGATACCGGCCTTCTTGCAGACCGCTTTGATACCCTGTATCTGTCAGATGGAAAAACCCATCGCGATGTCTACAAAGAGACCGTGGGTACCTGCAAATAATAGTCAGAGTTCGCATTGCGAACCACTGCGCCGCGTGCGGGTTGCTTGTAAGGCAGTATCAACCTTGTCGCGGCAGTCTCTGAAAGGATCTGCAGCCATCATGCAATCTGAACAGCAATACTTGTCACAATATGATCCGTCGCAGTTCGAGCATCCTTCCGTGACGGTCGATATCCTGCTCTTTACCATAAAGGATAGAAAGCTCCAACTGCTTCTCATCAAGCGCAAAGAGCATCCTTTTATTGGAAAATGGGCCATTCCCGGCGGCTTTCTGAGAATGGAGGAGTCCGCCGATGAGGCGGCCGCGCGCAGAATTCGCGAAGAGACCGGGGTAAAGAACATCCATCTGGAACAGCTCTATACCTTTTCCTCTGTGAACAGAGACCCCCGCACCAGAGTTCTCTCCATCGCATATCTGGCCACCGTCCCCTATGGAAAACTTCGCTTTCAGGCAGGCGAAGGCGCCGATGAGGCCGGTCTTTTCGCCGTGGATGGCGTCCGTGGGGAGAGTGTGACCGCAAGGCCGGAAAAAGAACTCTCCGCCGAGGCAGGCACTTTAGTGCTCACCGGAACGGAGGGGGACGTAATCACCGGCAGCGATCTGGCATTTGACCACGAAAAGATCATACGGACCGCTGTGCAGAGAATGCGCGGCAAGCTCGGCTACACCGATCTGGCATTTGGATTTGTCGAGGATCTTTCCTCCTTTACACTGACCGAACTGCGGATCATCCACGAGGCTATACTGGACAGGTCCCTGGACATCGGCAATTTCCGCCGCACGATCAAGAGGGAATATGAAGCAACCGGCCGAATCCGCGAGCGCGGACTGGAAAAAGGCGCCGTCGGACGCCCCGCAATGCTCTATCAACTTGACAGATCCTCTATGCGGGACTTAACAGCGCCTTTTTGATATTTTTATCTGTCGGCTCCACATCGTAGGGCCATTCGATCAGCCGCACCTGGTTTTCCTCACAGAGCTGTCTTTTGACCAGGTCCAGTTCCAGCCTCTGCAAATGTGCCTCTTCTCCGCCAAAAAATTCGACGGGTCTATAGTGCTGGACCCCCTGATATTCAATAGCCGTCCGAAGGGAAGGGATATAGAGATCCAGGCTCTGCCTGCCCAGCCAGTCCGGGCGATACTGGTAGAGCGTGTCCGGATGCTTTTTGCGAATCGCGTGAAAGAGATCCAGCTCATGCTTCCACTTGGGTTTTATGACTCCCTGCGCAGTGAGCTCCGTTCGGATTCTGGTACGCTCCAGCCGCCAGTTGGTCCGCAGCCCCTCCTTCTCCTCATAAAGCGCCAGATCCGTGTACCACCACTGAAATAATGGCATAATGTCCCGGGTGAGGCTTAGAAAGAAGGATAGTTCGGAATCAAAATATCCGCACTCCAAAACATGCTCGATATTCCTTCGCACATAGACCGTCTTGGACGGATTGTGATAATAAGGAAGGTTCCCTTGGAATTTGGCCAGCTTGTCCGGAAGATACGGCGAACGCAGTACAATCCCGTCTTTCCACAGATGCGTGTGGTACCAGGCAAGGGAATAGTCGTACAGTGAATAGCCTCCATACAGGTCCTGCGAGGAATTCGTATAGAGAAGATGATACATTAAGAGCACATCGTCCATATTCTGCTTGTCAAAGACAGCCAGATAATGGACTTTTTCTTCGTCCGGAAACAAATTCCGAATGGGATGAAATGCTTCCGCCCTCTTACAGACTTCCAGAATAACCCAAAATTGAGAGACAAAGCTCTCAGGAAACAGAAAGCAGGCCTTGTGGTCCGTATCGATGTCCGCAAACTGTTCCATGAAAGCCTCCACATACGGATTTGCCGGAACCGGCCCAGCCTCTTCGATCAGGCGTCTCGTCTCGTAGCGGTAGGGAAGATCCGACCAGGACAGCTGTACCAGAAACCGGTCATACTGCCTGGTCTCGTATTCCTCCCGCAGCTCATCAAAGTCTTTCCGATAGGACGCGTGCTCTTCGAGCAGGTCGTCCAACGTAGAAAAGGTAGTCCTCTCATGGAACTGCGGATAGCGCTCCCACAACATATCCAGTCGCTTAAATGTATACGGTTGTGCTTTTCTCTCGTGGATAGGTGGGTACATGGTTGTTCCTTACGCCTCATTAACAGTCAGGCCGTGTTAACGTTCAGACTTGTTAACGGTCAGGCCTCGTTGACGATCTTTCCGGTCATGTATTCCGGCACAAGTGCAAACATGAGCGTCCTGGGGCCGGAATGCTTGATTTCCTTTTCTATATAGGTCTCATCATCTGTAAATTTATAGCTGAGCTTGCGCGCGATGTCATAGATCTTGTCTCGATCTTCGATGATCTCAATGCGTCCGAATACGATGACGCTCTTGATATTCAGCGCCCACTCCCCTTCTCTGCGAAATCCGTTGTCATAGACGCAGAAGGACGCTTTGTCGTGGCGCTTCATGGCGTCGATCTTGTGTCCCTTCCTTCCGCTGTGGAAGTAGAGCTTGCCGTCCTCCTCACAGTAGTACTGGTTGATCGGCATTCCATAGGGATAGTCATCGTCGCCCAGCACCGACAGGACGCCGCGCGGCTCTTCCTTCAATATTTTGATACATTCCTCTTTCGTGAGCTGCTGTTTAAAGCGCATCATGTCTCTGAACATGGCTTTCTGTCTCCTTCTTCCGCCCGGATAGGCGTTTTCCGTCTATACAGACGTCTTTCGTCTTTATAAACTTCTTTCGTCTTTATAGACGTCTCCCGTCCTTGTGCTTTTCTTCGTCTGTATGGTCATTTATGAATCGAAGAAATGCTGTCCGTCCTCTGTCACAAGGCGCTCGGTCTTGGGATACTCAAAGATCGCGCGGTTGTCCTTGTTGGCTTCCAGATATGCGGCAAATTCATTGGCGAACCATTTGGCCATTCCAAGGTTATGCATGAGGCAGTGTCCGCAGTTTTCAGGAGCCGTACCGGGCACTTCCTGCGCTTTGTCTACAGACTTGAAGGCGCTCAGCATCAAATCATAGAGTTCCTCGGACGCGCGGTTTCCCTTGAGGATCAGATAGAAGCCCGTAAGGCAGCCCATGGGACCCCAGTAAATCACTTCGTCTTTCCAATCCGGGTCATTGCGGAGGAAGGTTGCAATCAGATGCTCCAGGGAATGCATAGCTGCTACGTCAATGACCGGCTCTCTGTTGGGTCTTTTCAGCCTTATATCATAAGTTGTCACGGAATAGTCGCCCAAATGGTCCACCCTGCTTGTGAAAATGCCGGGCACTATGCGCGTATGGTCTACGGAAAAGCTCTGAATTAATTCCATTTTCTTTCTCCTTTATGTCGAGTTATTTCTTTCTATTATAAACATATTGTTGAGAAAAATCTCTTTATTCTGTTTCTGCCCTGTACGCATACGTCAGCTTGTCATACACTCTGTCACCGACTTCAAGGCCGTCCTTCTCAGTGCGGACAAGCTTCATTCCTGCCTTTTCAAGTACCTTTTGCGATCCTATATTCTCCGCCGCGCACCAGGCAGTCACACAGGGAATGCCCTCATTTTCCGTCAGGTATTCCAGCACTTTCTTCAGCGTCTCCGTCGCAAGGCCGCGCCCCTGCCAGCCCTTTACGACACTGAAGCCGACCTCAATCTGATCATCCTTATAGTCATACGCTCCGATTGTTCCGACAATCACATCATCAATATCCATGATCCAAGAATAGACATGTTCATCCTTATAGCCGTCGATAAACCCGCGTACCGTCTCCTGTGCCAACTCCAAGGTCGCATAGGGATTCCATCCGGAATATACCTGCATGGCCGGATCCGTCCCCAGATACTTGTACAGATCGTCTGCATCCTCCGGGCGGTATCTGCGCAGACTCATGTGGTCCATCCATAATTCGACCGTTCCATGCACCTCTATTTCCTCTATTGTTTCAATCTGCGAATTGTAAATGAGGACGTCCTCAATGAAAATGCCGTCTTCCTCGCCACCATATTCACACTCCAGGAAATTATAATTTCCATACTCCGCTAGTCCCACGAAGGTTTCTCCCCATTTGTCCGTTATGCGAACATGTTTACCATTATATTTTGACAGATTCATTGTTGCTCTCCTTCAGCTGTGCAGTTCCTTACTTCGATGCTATAAAAGTCCCGGATAATCTGATTGACCTCTTCCGGTTTATCTGTATTGGAATTATGGCCTGCATTTTTGATCCAGTAAATCGGAAGGCCTTCTCTTTTCGCCCACCTGCGGTTATAGCTTTTTGCAGATCCCGCCTGATCCTTCTCTCCACAGATCAAGATCGCGGGGCAATCGATCACATACGGAAGATCTGCTTCCATGGCCTCTGCCAGCAGTTTCATCCCATGACCGGCCAGTTTACAGTACTCATCCTTTGTGTAGGAATCGAGAAAACTGCGCATCAGTCTTCGCCCGTATTCGCTTGTCGCACAGCCGTCAGCCCCAATCTTTTTCAGGCTGCTCCAAGGGAAAGCGCGGTACATAGGTTCCGTTCTCTTTAAAAGCCAAATCTCCACTCCAGTTACATAACTGCGCTTTAAAGGCGCCGAATCAATGGAAATGAAGCCGGCTGCCTCACCGGGATATTTCTGCATGAAGCATTGGGAAACATATCCTCCCATGGACTGCCCAATCAATATTGGAAGAGAGATTCCTTCTTTTTTCAGAATCTCATGCAGCCATGTCGCTTTATCCATCAGAGAAAAATCAAACCGGAAGGGACGAGATGCCGCATGTCCGGGCGCATCCCACGTAAACAGATTGTATTCTTTTTCAAATGCCTCTATTTGCTTATCAAACAGATGGTGATCCGCTGTAAGTCCCGGCAGAAAGACCAGCGTCTTTCTCTTCGGGCAGATCTCGTTTGTCCAGTAACAAATCGTACCGGATGCCGTTTCAAACATCTTTTCTGTCATCGTGAGTCTCCTTTCGCTGATCTGCTCTTTTATATCTATAGACTACTGTATTCCATCCTTTTCTGCTATTTCTTTTGCATCAATCCGTAAACAATATCCCAGCTACTGCCAGTGCCTTCTGTTCATTGTCTTGAACAAAAAAACAGCCTCTCACCGGTTGCGAAAGACTGTTTTGTATCATCACATATTTTTTATTTTATAATCCAATTAAACACAGACTGGGAAAAATACGGTGGGAGCACCCCAGAGCAACAAACGGTTTGTTGATGCCATTTAAGTCTCCTATGCATTCACAAGCTTCAGGAACTTTTTTTCATTCATCTGCTCATTCGTAATATATTCTCCGTCATGGAACAGCGCATAATTCGTAATCGGGGTCGGCGCATTCTGCGCTTCTTCTCTGCTTTCGATATGAATCGCGTGGAATGGTATAGCATTCTCTTTGGCTGTCTGCTCCAACACCGGAACATATTTTGCATTGAATGGACATTGACTTGTATAATACAGCACATATCCTTTTTCTTCTATGTGAGGATGCTTTGCACATTCCCTGAACTGTGGCTTGTCGGCATCCGTTACAAATGGCAAGTACCACAACTGAATGCCATTGTCCGCCTCATCACACACAGTAAATCCTTTATATTTCAGGAACTTAGGATCAGCAAGGAACGGCTTCTTCTTTGCTGCTGCCAAAATACACAACCCCTTCTTCCCTTTATCTTTACTGTCACCAATACAGGCGTTCAGTAAGTCGGTAGAATAGCCATGACCTTTGAAGGAACCGGATACCCACAGGCAATCGATATACATATACCCGTCAGCCTTGATCGGAACCCACGCATTTTCAGCCGGAATATATTCAATAAAGCATTTCCCTCTCTCCACGCTCTTCAGAAAGACAAGTCCCTCATCAAACCTGTCGGCCAGCCACACCTTCTTCGATGACACCTGAACATCCTTATTATTGGAGATGGCACAGCAGATATGCTCCTTTTCCAGATTATCCTTTGTAACTCTGATGTATTCCATACGATCAACTCTCCTTCACTTTTATCGGATGACGAATCACAGTTTTCAGTTTCTCGGGTGCAACTTTCCGTGCATCACTCAGATAAATCTCATGATGGAGTCTCTGATCCGAGATATCAAGATCATATCCTTTCGCTTCCATAAATCTGTGCATCGCAGCTACTGTGGCAGGTTCATCATCATAAGCCCCGATATGCATACACTGTACACACAGACCTTCATCATAAGTAAAGAACTCAACACTTGAAAAATCCTGTTTCTTCTTTGCCGCAGCTTCTCTGACAGCCCAGTCGAAATCATCTTTCGTCACAAAATCTGGCAATCGGATAACGGAGATCCACTGGAAAGAATCCTTATTGGTATAATCAACGCCAATCACGCCATCCTGCCACCAGAATCCTTCCAGTGGCGGCACTACATAATCAAAGTATCCATCAATCTGATGATTGCCCTTCTTACTCATCTTGATCGTATAAGCAATACCATACAGAATTCCTATCGCCTGCTTATACTCACCATCTTCCTCATTGGGATTCCCGCGGCCGCGCACCGCAATGTAATTCATCTTTGGAACGTTCACGATGGAAGGCATACTTTTGGGCATATAGAACTCTTTATATTCCTTTTTGAAGTCAAATGTCATGGATGTTAACCCTCCGTGTAGAGCTGTAATGTTTCTTTAGCATTCCTGCGAATCATATCTCGTGCTTCTGCCGGCTCCAGTACCTCAGCCTTTGCCCCAAAGGTACCAGCTTGACCATCGAAATACCAGATAATAAGGTTCAACCGTCCGCTCGCTGTCACCAGATGGAGCATAATACCGAAACCGGACCAAATGCCTGTCTATCTTCACGTTCTCTCACGCTCCGTATATATACTAACATATGTAACACGACACCTATATGTCATGTTTATTATATCAGAGTTTTTAATAATTCAGCAAAAAGGAAAACCTGTGGAAGTCCCGTATCACGGTTCATCCCACAGGTTTTTCATATACTCTTCAATAGTAAGCAGGAATATGTCGACAAGCTGGAATTTATGCCTTAAGTTCGTACAGGCGGTATATCTTTCGGTACAGCTTGCCCGTAAACAACAGATTAAAAAACAACCTATCAACTAACGTAAGCTCTTTGATCAGCCTGACAGGCGTAAAGCTGTGCTCCTTTACAAATCTGACCCGAAGTCCATCAGTGATGCTCTCGATATCATCTATCCCATACAGTTTAGAAACGCCAACTTCATTGACAGGATTTTTATATTTCGATGCCCTGGCACCGAATTCGGTATAAACATCCATCAGAATATGAAGTTCCCGATACTTTTTATCAAGCGCTTGCAACAACCCTCGTACCTTGCTGTTAGTCAGATACATGCTCAGTCCCTCAAGGACAACGATGGCTGTATTACAATCCGGGAGCAATTCAATCTGTTCAGGTCTGGACGCATCCAACGCCATCATATGATATGTTTCATTTTCCCGAAAATACTTCTTGCGAATCTCTATGACATCTGGAAGATCGCAATCCACCCATTCAGAACAGGAAGTTTTTACCCTCATATGCCTACTGTCAAGTCCGCACCCAATATGAAGTACCAACGCATCGCGGCTCCGTTGCAGCATACTATCTGTCCAGTCGTCGAACACACGGGCTCTCATAGCCATATTGTAAGCAAGCCATTTTGATCTGGACTTGCCTCGAATTGGGAAGGCTTCTTCTTTCCATATTCTCTCCGCCGAGGGATCGTTCAGAATAATTCCCTGTTGGCTCACCTTTGATTTTCCATACAGCGGAATATACAGTGTTTTATTCACTTCATTCATCTGTCTTTCCTTCTTGTCATGACGATTCCGATAATTGATCCAATCAGGACGAACGGAGCAATACGAACAAATGCCCACTCAAAGGAGTGGAAAATCGTTCCCAGCACTGCCGTTTCCGGATCGTTATAATTCCATCCCAGGTACGGGCTGCTCAGAGAAAACAATACTACTGTAATCAGCACGATGATGACCGCAAGAAAAATAAAAAGCCAATGTGCTATTTTTCTCCATGACTGTTGTCTTTTGGAAAGCTGAAGGTTGATCACCTCCAACTTTTGAGAAATGGATTTCAGATCATCCGCTTCCGGCTCTGTAACAGCCTCTCCCAGCAAAGTGCTGACGGGTGTTTCCAATGCTTCAGATAACGCAAGCAGCAGCTCGGAATCCGGAACCGACCGGCCTTGCTCCCATTTGGAAATCGTTTGTCTGACCACATTCAGTTTGACTGCGAGTTCCTCTTGAGAAAGGCCTTTTGCTTTTCTTAATGTCTTGATGTTTTCGCTTAACATGGCAAACGCCTCCTTTCGCAGTCATGTTACGGTGGGCCGGTCCGCTGCCGCAAGCAACACATATTAACAACGGCGCAATACAAGGGGAAAATCGCAGATAAAGGCGATAACATTTTCTCAAAAAAAGAGGCGTCTCGCCAGATGGTTCAACGCCTCCATAAATATTAGACTTCTGTATTTATCATTCGATCTGAATCAGTTTCTTTTCCGGCACCTCAGGTGTTTTTTCTTTCGGAAGCTCCAGATGCAGAACACCATGTTCGAACTTCGCATGTACATCTTCCTCTTTTATGCCCTCTCCAACATAATAGCTTCTGCTCATCGAACCGGAATACCGCTCCTTGCGGATT
>ONNQ01000038.1 GCA_900319245.1 uncultured Lachnospiraceae bacterium
TGATGAAAAAAAGTATTGTAGTATTCTTGGTTGCAGTTATGTTAACGATGGTCGCCTGCGGGAAGAAAACGGAGAAAACACCTGCGGAACCTGAAGCGTCATCAGTAGAATCTCCTGCAGCGGAGTCTAAAGAGAACACGGAAGCAAAGACAGAGCCTGCTGTAGAATCTGTAGTAAGCGAAACGACAGAGACGCCGGACGGAAAGGCTGAGTCAGATAGCATTAAGTGGGATTATACAATGCTTGAAGATGGGACGATTTCACTTTATGGCTATGAAACAGACCAAATACCGGAAGTGATGGAAGTCCCTTCCACAGTGGATGGTAAAACAGTAACAGAGATAGACAGTCTGTTCCTCAATGAAGAGAATGTAAAAAAGGTTATTCTTCCTTCGACAATAAACAGTATAGGACCGAATGCATTCAGAGGATCTGTTTCTATTGAGGAAGTGGAGATTAACAGTATTATAGAAATCATTCATGCGAAAGCTTTCTATGAGTGTTCCGGAATCAAAAGTCTTATGTTTCCGGATGGTCTTAAGAAAATCGACGAAACAGGAATTTTCTTGAATTCCGGCCTAAAGGAATTGCATGTCCCGGCTTCTGTAGAAATGTCGGCAGATGATCTCAGCTATGCAGTATTTCTCACAGAAGACACAACGATTTACGCACCGGCAGGATCTGTTTGGGAAAAGTATGCGAATGAAATAGGGTATAAATTTGTCGCAGAATAACTGCAAAACGCGATAGCTGTAGTAAATCGCTAGTATTAGTCTACAGAGGAGAATAACAGCTATGAATATTCAGTATTTTGGCCCTCTATCAGAAGATGCGATCTGCAAACTTGAGTCAGCTCTTGGTGTAACGCTTCCCGGAAACTATAGAGAGTTTTTGAAAGAAACAGGCGGCGGCGTAGTGAAACATGACGGCAGCAACAAAGTGCTGATTCCGGCGATCAATCAAACGATTGCTGTTGATGTTTTCTTTGGCTATGGAGTGTCAAAAAATTCCGACATCCTATATTGGAACAACATGTACAAAGGCGAGATCTTCGACAATGCGGTTCTGATTGGATTTGATGCGCGCCAGGGATATCTGTTCCTGATCGCGGAGGATGACAACATAGGCGTATACTATTGGGATGATGGTTATACTTTTGAAGAATCAGACGATGAGCAGAATGTATACTTCTTAGGCAAGGATTTTTCGATGTTTGATATACGGAAGTTTCCGTAAGATAAGAGGTATGAACGAGAAATTAAAGGACATTAAAGATATAATCGAAGCAGAGGGCTTAAAAGCAGACGATTTTCTGACAAGGTTGCGCGGATTGAATAGGATTAAAGCGGCCAGGCAAAAGCGTTTGGAAGAAACGATTCAATGGTCTAAGTATGTATGGATGCTGGTACTATTTTAAGATCCACGCACCGGAGATAAACCATGAAAAAGAAAAACAGCAGCCGATTTCAGAGGCTTTTAGTACCAATAATATTGACGGTAGGAATTCTTTCCCTATTTTTGACCGGATGCAAAAATAATGAAGACAAGAAACACCACGAGGATGTCGTGAAGAATGCAGAAGCGTATTACGAGAACAAATACGGAGAAAAGGCGGCGATCAGTGATTACTATACGGTTGGAAATCACGGTACTTTTGGCTGGGATATGATATTTGCTGATGATTATGTGTTTGAGATGAGCGACGGGACAAAAGTCTACTGGGATGAAGACGGCGGGTATTACGCCGATGACAAACAGGCAGACGAAATCGTTGCGGCAATTCAGGATAGTATCATGGCTCCGGCTTTGGCCGAGCTTGGGGATGACGCTGTCGTGTCAGAATACACCTTTAACCGCTGCAATCTGGATACCTTTAAAGGCACCGTGTTCAGGAATTATTTTGACGGCGACATCTTTGCGTTTGCAAAAATGGAAAACCTTGAGATGCAGGATTTTATGGCTGTGATATCGGAAGATGATTTCAAGGGCAGAGTTGAACGTTTCATAGCCGCCGCCGGCCCGTATTTTTCGGATTTTGGCGGGCAGGTTGCTGTCGCATCTGCGTCTTATGAGGGTGATCTTGATCTTGATACTTTTTGTCATCATGCAGTAACAGGAGATCCCATTGCCAGGGCTGACGGGTACTTTTCCCTCGACGAGGGAGTCCACTGGATTGAGAATAATTATATGGAAGTGGTCCTTGGCCTTGATGTGATGTGGAGCTATTATGATTTTGTCCTGCAGCCGGGTGACGTGACGCTGGAGCGGGTTGGTACTGCTGCGGACCTGCAGAAGATGCTGGATGATGCTTATTATGCTCTGCCTGTAGACGCGGAAAAGAATATAAAAGAAGGACGTGCGGTAGAACCTGACCAGAGGAACGAAGGGCGCAAGGTTCTTGTTGATGCAGATGCCCCTATCTACCAGATCCGGTATTCGGACAGGGTGAAGGAACAGATCAACAAATATGGCTATCACTTCGAGTTTATGATGGATGGGACGATCGAATATCCTCTCTGGCATTATTACACGGACGATGACAACAAGCGATATTCTTACACCCTGTTCTGTGCTGTAGAACCCGGTGAGAGCCGTGGAAGTTTGGAAGATATTAAAGAAGACGACCTGCTGTATTTTGGTCCTGTTGAAACGGAAGAGTATAAAGACTGATTAATCGATAGGGTATATAGGAGCCCAACGATAATGACTGAAAATGAATTAAATGAGCTTAGAATCTGGATTATACAAATGGGAAAAATCATCCAAAAGTACGGTAAAGGACATTACGACCATCAATTGCGTTGCCTTGAGAGTATTGTAAACTGTATCGATTCGGACGCAGATATTTCTGAAAAGGAAAATTATATTATTTCAACCTATAGAGACTTGATTAGTTCACGAGGAGGTCTGAGTGACTTCTGCGTTTTTGATAATAATTATGAGAGACGCTTGGAATTGAACAGGCCTTATGAAGAAGCAAGAAAAAACATTTGGAATATAATAAATGGGTTATAGTACGGGCTTTTGACCTGGATTCTCCTGAAGCGAGAATAAAGGAGGCTATTAAATGAGAGTTGTATACAGCGGAAGAGGATGTGAGATAACCGAAAACGACGGCATATATCAAATATCCTGGGAAGAGGGGATTTTCGGCAAAACAGTACAGTATGAGATTTCGCAGGAGAATGCCGAGAGAGCAATGAGATCAGATGATGATGCATATGCGGTCGCGATATTTGCGGAGACCGGATCATGGCCGTCGAGTGAAGAGGAAAAGCTTGAGGAAGCGAGAAATCTGATTCGAAAACTGCCTAAATTGCTGTTGAAGAATCCAGATAACCGGAAACTTTTCAGCCCGGAGGAGCTGGAGGAATTATTGAAAAAGTCCAGCAGAGGAGAATAACGGCTATGAATAGCGAAGCGTATACTGACTTCAAAGCGCAGCTTAAGGCTGTAGGAAGACAGAGAATGGAAGGTTACGATCCGAACCTGTTTGACAAGATTACGGAACAGGAGAACCTTGCTGTACTTATGCCTGCTCTGAAAAACTACGACGGCATTGCTGCCTTGAAAAAGAAGCTGGCGGAATTTAAGATCCCGAGTTACGGGAGCGCTGATATTGCACTTGCGCTCTTCGAGGTGACTGAAGAAGAGAAGTATCTGGATATCATAATGGATAATTATCGGGGGCTTGCTGTCAATACACCAATCGCAGCGGGACTGGCTGGGTTCGCTAAAAAGCCTGGAGTGTATAATCTGTTGGTTGATATATACTTACACGACAAAGACGAGGCAAACCGGGTTCAGGCTGTAGTAGGCATGTTGTGGAGAGACGGAAAACTGAACAATGTCAAAGATCCCATGGAGCTTTTCGAGAAGATTGATCTGATCAGGGCATTCAAGCTGGATTCAGAAGAAGAGGGAACTGAGCAGGGGGAGAATAATTGAAAAAGAGATATCAGGGGGACGGCTTTGATGTAACGGAAGAAAACGGGATCTATCGGATGTCTTGGGAACAAGGCCCGTTTGGCGTCATCAAGGAGTATGAAATATCGAAAGAAAACTTCGAAAAAGCGATGAAATCCAGCGAAGATGCATATGAAGTCGCTATCTTTGCCGTCACAGGATCATGGCCGTCGAGTGAAGAGGAAAAGCTTGAGGATGCGAGAAACCTGATTCGAAAACTGCCTAAATTGCTGTTGAAGAATCCGGATAACCAGAAACTCTTCAGCCCGGAAGAACTGGAGGAGCTGTTAAAGAAAGCAGGCCTCCCGTAACAGCACATAAGGAGATCAGTGATGCAAAAAAGAATAGTTCTCCTCATTACAATCCTGTCACTTATGCTCTGCGGCTGTGCGGGAAAGGCACCGGACAGCGGTGCTTCCGGCCAGTCAGAAAAATATACCGTAGAACTGACCGAACGGCAGAAGAAGATCCTTCGCGACGAAGGGCTCCCCGAAGAATACGACCGGCTTACAGATTCCCAGGAAAACGCGATCGTCAAGATAGAAAGAGTATTGTCTTATCTGGAAGAGACCTATGAGGATGAATTCGAGTATATGGGATACGTTTCCGGAGGTCTGGACGGCGAATACGTCACGGTCAAAATATCGGGTACTCTGCCGGAGAAGATCGTAACCGTATATATCTCTTATAAAAATGGGAAGTACTCATATTCCGACAACTATGAGACCAAAATAGCGGAAGAGGAGTATAAAAAGGAGATCACAGATTTCCTGTCCGGCTATTTGGATCCGGCAGATTTTCAGGTATATGCTGAAATCAGGGAGCTCAGAGATGCAGGAGAATCCTTAGTGGAACGTGCCGTGGGGGTCCCCCTGATTCTGGTCAACAATGTCTGTTCCGAGGAAGAAGTAAAGGCAGCAGCGCAGGCCTATGCGGAATGGATTGCAGCTATGGAAAATAAAGGAGGCGGAGGCGCAGACTTCAAAGTCTATCGGGCTGAGGACTATATTTTGATAAACGAATTTAATTACAGAGATTATTTGGGGCAATGGATTTATGAGATTGATGTAACTGTCGATGCGGATGGTACTATCCGACTGAGGATTCCAAAATGAATGATATAAGTAAAGGCGTAATTTCATTATCGGATGATCTGGTGATTACTTCTGGGTATACATTCGACCAGTTTCGAGCCACTAGGTATTATAAAGGGCAGAAACCGGAAAGAGTATTCTGGCTTGAAGAGGAGTTCATGCTTCAAGGGCATACCTTTATGGCCGGCCTGTTCTTCAGAAACGGCGTGATCTACATGCTGTCTCTTCTTTGCTGCGACATGGAATTTGGCATGGAGGAGGAAGAGAAGAGGAAAGAACTGCATGATGAGATCCTGAAGTCAGCTGGGATTGTGCAGAGGGATCACGAATGGGGGCACATCCAATCTGTGTATGATGGAAGATCAAATATAAGCAGTATTGATATAGTCTATGCGATGTAAAGCTTTGCTGATAAGCACAGTCGCAGCAGGAGGGAAAATGGCACAACAGCAGATCGCATTATTGGAACTTGCGCTTGTAGGAGGACTGGGGGCGATACTGTTCATCACCGGCATACTGATCAAGGTATTAACGGAACGGAAAAACAGCCGATGCACATCGAAAACTGTCGGGAAAGTGATCCGGCACTCTTTTATGGGTGACGGGCGGATAGCCCCCGTAGTCGAATACGAAGCCGGCGGGGAAAGGTATACATGCAAAAAAAGATTTGCCGGGATTAAAAAGGTACACAGCACAAGGCTGGATGAACCTGATGCATGGGAAGACGAAAAGGGATATCTGCATGTCAGGACGGGGATCCTGTCGAATATGCGTCAGCTCGCGCAAACGCTATGGCCTGTTGGGTCTGAGATGGAGGTTTACTACGATCCCGATGATCCGGGGACAAGTTACGTTGGCGCTCCGGTCGACAATGCCGTTCTGAGCCGCGTATTTCTTATCGCGGGAGCAGGCATAGTTGTTCTTGGGATCCTGCTGTATTTTCTGATACTGAATTGATGAACAGAACATAGGTGAAGAGCGATGGTCTGACTGTTGTAGTAGATTGACTGGTGTGAAGAGTAAGTACTACAGAGGAAAATGGCTATGAATATGCAATGCTTTGGCCCTTTATGCTGGATTCAGAAGAAGAGAAAAATCAGAAAGGGGAAGAATAATTGAAAAAGAGATATCAGGGGGACGGCTTTGATGTAACGGAAGAAAACGGGATCTATCGGATGTCTTGGGAACAAGGTCCGTTTGGCGTCATCAAGGAGTATGAAATATCGAAAGAAAACTTCGAAAAAGCGATGAAATCCAGCGAAGATGCATATGAAGTCGCGATCTTTGCCGTCACAGGATCATGGCCGTCGAGTGAAGAGGAAAAGCTTGAGGAAGCGAGAAACCTGATTCGAAAACTTCCTAAATTACTCTTCAAAAATCCGGATAACCAGAAACTCTTCAGCCCGGAAGAGCTGGAGGAACTGTTAAAGAAAGCAGGACGCCCGTAATAGCACCAGTTTTGTGGACAAGATGGACAGAACGGGACAGTTAGCCTCATGCACGGAAGATTAGAACAGTGGACTTCGTGAGAAAGGGAACCAAAATGAAAGCGATTGCACATGATCTGGAAGTACTGATCAAAGAGATGAACGCGGTGGATCAGATGGATGATGACCTGTTCATCCAGTATTTCGAAAAGGAAGAGGCGATGCAGGAGCGGCTGGAAGCGCTTAAAGATGCAAACAAGCTGACGGCAGAAGAATACGCGGAGTACTCGGGAAGGCTTGTGGAGGCGTTTGGCCGGCTCAAAGGAAAGCTGTCATTCTGCAATCTTGGATGAAGGAGAAGGGAATGAAGAGGGAGAGTATGGCGTTTCACCCTGGATTTGACCTGTGGCCAACGAAGGAGCCCTTCGGGTTCGAATATGGGCAAGGCGTTTTCGGACCGGAGCCGGAGATCAGAAGGCTTGATGACATAAGGGCGTCGCTGGCGAATCCGCAGAGCCGGGGACCAGAGGAAATCTATGCGATCGTGATGGACGTGGGTGTCGAGGCCGATAGAGAGGAGATTGTCAGGAGAAACCTCCTTTTCGGTGCCGTGACTTATGCATCTGGCCTGATTGGCCGGGAACCGGTGCGCTCCCAGGGACACATCCATGCGGTGAGCGCGTCCTGCGGATCCTCAACGCCAGAAATTTACGAGATTTGGGACGGGGAAGCGGTGATTTATATCCAGGAATCCGCATCGGACAATCCCGGGAAATGCTATGCGGTTTACGCGCATCCCGGAGACGTCGTCATCGTTCCACCCGGATGCGTGCACGCCGCAGTCAATGCCGGAATCACGAAGAATATGTCTTTCGGCGCCTGGTGTGTGCGGGATTACGGATTTGACTATGACGGGGTGAGACGGCATGGGGGCATTGCATATTTTCCCTATGTGGAAAACGGAAAGCTTGCGTGGCGCAGAAACCCTGCCTATAAAAGCTCCCCTTGTGAGGGAGGAGAGCTTATAATCAAGAATGCGCGGACTTGGGAGGATTTTTCCCTAGAAGCTGATGTGCCGATTTACACGCAATTTCAGAAAGACAAGGACAGATTTCTATTCGTCTCGGACCCGGGGCGCTTCCCAGAGCTGTGGGCGGAGTTCACACCGTGAGTGACAAAGAAGGTTGCGGTTGCCATAAACGGGGCGTTGTCCCTGCATGGACGGCATTGGGCACAGGGGCTGATTTGCGGAAGATGTACTCCTCCGTGAGTTGATTCCCATGGGGAACAAATCAAGAGAAAGTCTCGCAGTGCCCAATGATCGCAAAAGCAGAGAAAACCCACGGGGAACAAATCAAGTCAACCATGAAACACAAAAAGAAAAGGACTTCGTTTTCCTTCACCCTTCTTGAATCTTGCGGCTAAGCGTATTGAGAACCCTCTTCTTGTCGGCGCTCCACAACGGCGCAACAAGCAGCCGCTTGGGGCCGTCGCCAGTCAGCCGGTGGACGACCGTCTCCGGCGGCAGGCGCTTCAGGCAGTCAACAATCAAATCACAATACGAATCCAATGTAAACAAGGGGAACGGATTGGCCTCATATTCGCAGGCCAGTTCGGTCCCTTTTAGTATGTGCAGAAGCTGGAGCTTGATGCCATCCAGTGTCGGCGTCAAAGAAGAGAGATATTCTACAGTCTCCAGCATATCCTGGTGCGACTCGCCGGGGAGACCCAGGATAACGTGGACGATGACTTCGAGACCATTTTCCTTCAGCTTCTGATACGCATCTTCAAACACCGGAAGTTCATACCCTCGCCGGATGCGCTTTGCCGTCTCCTCATGAATGGTTTGCAGCCCCAGTTCCACCCATACCGGTTTTCCGGATGACAACTGTAGTTCCCGAAGCATCTCTACCATTTCGGGCGGCAGGCAGTCCGGCCTCGTACCGATGTCCAGTGCAACGATCTGCGGATGAGAGATAGCCTCGGTGTAGAGTGCGCGGAGACGGTCCACATTTCCGTAGGTATTGGTGTAGGACTGAAAGTAAGCGATGTAGCGTCGGTCCTCGGGCGCAATAGAGGCAGGAATCTTGGCGTCCACTCGCTTTCTTGCATTTTCAATCTGCTCTTCGATGGGCATAAAGGGCGCAGCAAAATCACCGGAGCCACCTTCGGAACAGAAGGTGCAGCCACCAGTGCCAATGGTTCCGTCCCTGTTAGGGCAGGTACAGCCGCTCTGCAGGGAGAGCCGATATACTTTAGTGCCGAAGCGGGCGCGCATGGCATCATTGAAGGAGAGATAGTGCATGAGTGCTCCCTGTTCTGAGGATCTGGCAGAAGCTTTTGATTGAATGGTTTCATGAGCATCATAGCATACCGAATAGGCGTGGAGCAATTTACACATAAAACCCCTTGATTTAGTAGGATATTCTGCTATACTAATCATAGCATATCTGTAGTGTATGAAAAATGACAGAAATCGAGTGTAATTCAATTACATTCAAAGGAACTATACATAACATTCTAAGGAGCAATACATGACTCACAACATTCTTCAAGTAAAGAACCTGCACGTCAGTGTACAGGATAAAGAAATCTTAAAGGGAGTAGATCTCGCGATCGGCACGGGCGAGACGCACGTACTGATGGGCCCCAATGGAGCCGGCAAGTCGACGCTGGGTTTTGCCCTGATGGGAAATCCCCGCTATGAGATCACGGAGGGAGAGATCGTATTTAATGGTCAAAACATAGAGGACGAGCCCGCGGACAAGCGCGCCAGAGCCGGCATGTTCATGTCCTTCCAGAACCCGGTGGAGGTGCCGGGCCTTTCCGTCTCCTCCTTCATCCGCAGCGCGATCGAGCAGCGCACCGGCAAGCGCCCGCTCCTCTTCAAGTTCCGCAAGCAACTGGACGCCACGATGGATGCACTTCACATTGAACGGTCCTACGCGGAGCGCGATCTCAACGTGGGTTTCTCGGGCGGTGAGAAGAAAAAGGCGGAGATCCTGCAGCTTCATATGCTGGCTCCGTCGTTGGCCATCCTGGATGAGACGGATTCCGGACTCGATGTAGATGCGGTGCGGATCGTCTCCGAGGGCATCCGCGCTTACCAGGAAGAAAAGAAGGGAAGTCTTCTGATCATCACCCACAATGCTGCAATCCTTGAGTCTCTGCATGTAGACCATACTTATGTAATTGTGGACGGACGGATCAAGGCAGAAGGTGGCGCAGAGCTAATCGAGCAGATCGGCAGGGAAGGATTTGCTGCTTTCGAGGAATAAAACGATATGAGCGAACAGATAAACGATACAAATAAGAACAAAACGAAGAACAATTCCAAAGCCATCGAGAAGACCCAGGTCGCGGACATCGATCGCAGTATCTATGACATCCGAAACGATGGCGCGGACGACTACCGTTTTGACGCAGGTCTTTCCGCGGAGATCGTCGAGCGCCTGTCCAGGGAAAAAAATGATCCGGAATGGATGCGGGAGTTCCGGCTGCGCTCTCTGGAAATCTATAACAGTATGGAAGTGCCGGACTGGGGACCGGACATTTCTGGTCTGGATATGGAGCATATTGCTACCTACGTACGCCCCAAGAATAACAAGATGCAGAACAAGTGGGAGGACGTGCCGGAGGAGATCCGCGACACCTTCACACAGCTGGGCATTCCGGAGGCGGAACACAAATATCTGGCCGGTGTCGGCGCCCAATACGACTCGGAGCTGGTATACCACAATGTCCGCAAGGAAGTGGAGGAGCAGGGCGTCGTATACATGGACTTTGAGGGTGCACTGCACTCGGAGTATGAGCCCATGATCCGTGAACATTTCATGCATCTGGTGCCCCCCGAGGATCACAAATTTGCGGCGCTTCACGGCGCAGTCTGGTCCGGCGGCTCCTTCGTGTATGTCCCCAAGGGGGTCTCGGTGGAGATTCCACTGCAGTCCTATTTTCGCCTGAATGCCAAGGGGGCAGGGCAGTTTGAGCACACCCTGATCATCGTGGACGAAGGCGCGGACCTGCACTTTATAGAGGGTTGCTCGGCTCCGCGTTACAACGTGGCCAACCTGCATGCCGGCTGTGTAGAGCTCTTCGTCAGAAAGAACGCGCGGCTCCGCTATTCGACCATCGAGAACTGGTCCAAGAACATGTACAATCTCAATACCAAGCGCGCCATCGTCGAAGAGGGCGGCAAGATGGAGTGGGTCTCGGGATCTTTTGGCTCCCATGTATCCTACTTGTATCCGATGACCATCCTGCAGGGAGCCCATTCCCATATGGAATTTACCGGCATTACCTTTGCGGGCAATGGCCAAAACCTTGACACCGGCGCCAAAGTCGTGCACACGGGCGCGGATACGTCATCCTATATCAACACTAAATCCATCTCCAAGGATGGAGGCGTCAGCACCTTCCGAAGTTCGGTGGTTATCGGCCGCAATGCGCGCCGTTCCAAGGCTTCCGTTTCCTGCGAGTCGCTGATGCTGGATTCGATCAGCCGCTCGGACACGATTCCGGCGATGGAAATCTACACGTCGGATGCGGACGTGGGACATGAGGCACAGATCGGCCGGATCAGTGACGAGGCTGTTTTCTATCTGATGTCCCGCGGGATCAGTGAGGAGGAAGCCAGAGCCATGATCGTCAGCGGATTTGCGGACAATGTCTCCAAGGAACTTCCGCTGGAGTACGCGGTGGAGATGAACAACCTGATCCGGCTGGAGATGAAAGGTTCGATAGGCTGAGCGCTTCGCAAAGCCGGGAGGAAGAAATGGCAATTGCAAATACAAATATAGAAATGACAAGGATCAACCCGCTTGCCGCACCGACCTGGCACAGGCTGAAGGTGAACGACACGCCTGTGCGTCTTGCAGACCCGGCTGATGTTCTGAGGGCTTCATGCCGGATCGAGGGAAATGCCGGAGAGGGCTACTGGACCGGCGAACTGTCTGGGATTCGGACCGGCGCAGGCGAGGCCTTCACAAATTGGATTAGGAATACAGGAATAGAGGCAGTAAGGATCCGTACAGATGAGAACAGTGCACCAGTGCGGATGCACATAGCGCCTGCGGAAACAGCGCATACGGCAGTTCTCCCTGTGGATATCATCGCAGACGACAATAAAGAGCTGACCGTGATCATGGATCTGACCGATGGGCCAAAACCCTGCAGAGGGGCATTGGCTGTGCAGACCCGGATTAAGGCGGGCGCCGGCGCACGCGTGAAGCTGGTGCAGTTGCAGCTGACCCAAAACACAGTGCAGGTTTATACGGATATCGGCGTGGAAGCTGGTGAGAACGCCCGCATCGAAATCGTGCAGCTCTTTGCAGGCGGCGCGGATGTATACGCAGGCAGTGAGATTACCCTGCGAGGAGACGGCAGCAGCAGTCGGGTTTTCATCGGTTATCAAGGCGCCGGCGAAGGAAAGCTGGATTTCAACTACAACGCCGTCCACCTTGGAAAGAATACTGACAGCAGTATGACCGTCAACGGCGTTCTGCGGGACAGCGCCGAGAAGACATTCCGAGGCACGATCGATTTTAAGACCGGCTCCTCAGGCGCAGTTGGCGCGGAGACGGAGGACGTGCTGCTCCTTGGCGAAACCGTCGTCAACAAGACGGTGCCCCTGATCCTCTGCGCAGAGGAGGATGTGAAGGGCAGTCATGGGGCTTCCATCGGACAGCTGGATGAGGAGATGCTGTTTTATCTTGGCTCCCGCGGTATTTCCGAGCAGAAGGCAGTGGACCTGATGGCCGGCGCCAGGATCAGCAGAATCGTGCGCGAGATCGGCGACGAGACTGCGGAGAAAATGACAAGAGAATTTCTGGGAATCGATGATGAATGAACCACCGCTATAAGGCAACTGGCCAAAACAGTGCCGGCAGAAAGCAGTCCATGCAGTGCCGGCAGAAAGAAATCCATGCAGCGTCGGGCGATTATGTAATACAAAGGAAACAGGCAGCTATGAATACGAAAATAACGGATCGCATACGAGATGATTTTCCGCTTCTTATAAATACGCAGGAGGCTTATCTGGATAACGCGGCGACTTCACAGAAGCCGCAGTGCGTGATCGATGCGGTGGAGGATTTTTACAGGCGTTCCAATGCCAATCCTCTGCGAGGACTCTATGAACTGAGTTTCCAGGCGACGGATCGATATGAGGCGGCAAGAGAAGCTGTGGCCCGGTTCATTCATGCGGGGGAGAGCGCGGAAATTATTTTTACCCGCAATACGACGGAGAGTCTGAATCTGGTTGCTTACAGCTATGGACTGGCTAACCTACATGAAGGCGATGAGATTGTGGTATCGATTACGGAGCATCACAGCAATATTTTGCCATGGCAGATGGTAGCGGCAAGGACAGGCGCCAAACTCATCTATCTGGAGTGTGAGCCGGACGGGCGCATTACAGACGAATCAATCGAGAGGACGATCACAGAGAAGGCACGTCTCGTGGCGGTAGGAGAAGTCTCCAACGTGACAGGTCGGCGCAATCCTGTGGAGAAGATCATTGCGAAGGCACACAGCGTCGGTGCAGTCACGGTGGTGGACGGCGCGCAGAGCACGCCGCATATGCCGGTGGATGTGCAGGCATTGGACACGGATTTCTTTGCGTTTTCCGGACACAAGCTGCTGGGGCCTATGGGCATCGGCGTCTTGTACGGAAAGAGAGAATTATTGGAGGCCATGCCTCCCTTCCTGACGGGTGGAGAAATGATCCAAACAGTCACAAGGGAAGGTGCAGTATGGGCGGAGCTGCCGCACAAATTTGAGGCGGGCACCGTCAACGCCGCTGATGCGGTGGGCCTTCATGCAGCAATCGACTACATCACAGGACTTGGATTTGAAGCGATCATGGAGCGCGAAGAGGCACTGACGGCACTTGCCATGGAGGGAATGAAGAAGATCCCTCATCTGCAACTGATCGGAAGTGAAGACCCGGCGGAGCATAACGGTATTCTGAATTTTGTCATCGATGGAGTCCATCCACACGACATCAGTGCCATTTTGGACGCGGATGGAATCGATGTAAGGGCCGGTCACCACTGTGCACAGCCACTGCTTAATCATCTGGGATACCGTTCAACAACGAGGGCGAGTCTGATGTTCTATAACACGGAAGAGGAGATTGGGCGGCTTCTAGAGAGCCTTGCGACGGTCCGCCGCAGAATGGGGTATCAGGACTGAACCTTTGGCCAGAAAACGTGCGGCGCATAAGCCGGCTTTAACATAGGAGAGAATATGAGCAACCGTAGTTTTTATAATGAGATTTTGACCGAACATAACATGCATCCCGATTTCAAGCATCCTCTGCCGGATGCGGATCTGGTGCTGGAGGGCGTCAATCCGACTTGTGGGGATGACATTTTCCTGCGGCTGAAGGTGGATGAAAATGATACTATCATCGATGGCGCCTATGATGGGGACGGCTGCGCCATCTCTCAGGCCTCCGCAGATATCATGCTGGGACTAATCGTGGGGCGCCCCAGAGAGGAGGCGTTGCATCTGGCGGACATCTTTATCCGCATGATCAAGAAGGAAGCCACAGATGAGGAGATTGAGGAACTTGAGGAGGCGTCTGTTCTGCAGGATATTTCCCATATGCCGAGCCGTGTCAAATGTGCGGTTCTGGGCTGGCATACCCTGCAGGAGATCTTTAAACCGTCCGGAAGAAAGACAGCGGAAGAGAACGCTGTCCGGATGAGGCCAAGAAATTGAGAAAACTAGCTAAAACTAATTAAAAACAGGACTTTAAGAGGCTGCCGGACGGGCAGCCTTTTTGTTACGATTTTTGTTGCCAAAACATTGCTGCGAGTGGGGTCCTTTAGCGTTTAAGCGTGTCTAAAACGGCTTTTAAAGAACATTTGACCATGCGCGAAGAACGGGGTACTATCGTAGAAGAAGGAGAGCGATGCTACCATAATCACAACAAAGCAAACACTATTGCAAATAAAGGGAGGTAGCACATGAAAAGACTTATTGCACTTCTTCTGGCAGCAACGATGACCATTTCCCTCGCAGCTTGCGGCGGCTCCGGCTCCGGATCCAGCGCACCTGCACAGGGCGGCACAGCAGCAGAAGAGACTGAGGCGGAAGCACCTGCAGAGACAACCGCAGACGGCTCCGGCAAGACACTTGTCGTCAACATCTGGGACAACAACCAGCTCGAAGGCCTTCGCCAGATCGCAGATGAGTGGTCTGCAAAGACCGGCGTCAAGGTACAGATGAACGTCATCACATGGGTTGAGTACTGGACACTTCTGGAAGCAGGCGCTTCCGGCGGCGAGATGCCCGACGTATTCTGGATGCACATCAACGAAGCACAGAAGTATATGAGAGCAGACATGCTCCTGAATCTGAACGATTATATCGCAAAGGATGACGCGATCGACCTCAACAATTACTATGAAGGCATCGTAGACATCTACAACCTGGATGGCAACCAGTACGCACTGCCCAAGGATCACGACACGATCGCAATGATCTACAACAAGGAGATCTTTGACAAGTACGGCGTTGAGTATCCCAATGACACATGGACATGGGATGACTACGCAGCAGCGGCTGCCAAGATCAGAGAAGCCGGCAAGGATGACGGCGTATACGGCACAGCGATGAACACCAACGACGGCCAGGACGGCTGGTACAACCTGATCTACGGCTGGGGCGGCAAGCTCATCTCTGATGACAACAAGAAATCCGGTATGGATGATCCCAAGACCATCGAGGCTATGACATGGCTGGCAGACAACCTTTTCCCTTCCATGCCTGAGCAGAACCTGATGGCTGACACAGATCCCGACCTCATGTTCATGTCCGGTATCGTAGGCATGATGCTGCAGGGCTCCTGGATGGTCAACACCTTCTACAATGCTGAGCAGAGCGCCAACTACGCATGGGCACAGATTCCTTATCATGACACAAACGGCAACGGCCAGTGTGATGAGGGCGAGAGAGTTTCTCTGTACAACGGACTTGGCTGGGCAGCATCTGCCAACACCAAGTATCCCGATGAGGCATACAGCCTGATCTCCGCATTCTGCTCCGAAGAGGGCCAGAAGAAACAGGCAGAGCTCGGCGTAACTATGGCTGCTTACAAGGGCTGCTCCGATGCATTCGTAGGTGCTTTCGAGGGAATGGACATCTCTCCTTTCCTGACTGTTGAAGAGACAGGCACGCTCATCAAGCACCCCGCTTCCCGTTACACAACCACATGGGAAGGCAACTTCACAACCGGCCTTGTCGCTGCATGGCAGAATCCTTCCACCATGGCGGACGTCTGCAAGCAGATGGCAGATATGATGAACGAGGTTCTCGCAAGCGAGTAATCTAATACACAATTACAACATGGAAGCTTCAAGGGCCTGGGCAAAAGATTGCTCCGGCCCTGGAGCAGTTTCTAAGGGACGTCTGTCATGCGGACGGAAAGCTGTGGAGTGCCGCTCCATAAAGCTTGCGAATGACAGGCTGCGGATCCATAACCGGAGGGCACAGAGGAGATGAAAGCGGTAGATACAGCAAAGAGAAACAAGCATTATCGCTGCCTCGAGTATGACCACGACCAAACAGGCGATATCTGCCTGGTGGCCTGCGGCATGGAGCGCTGTGATCCCGGGGTGAATTTTGGCCCTGAAGTGCGCGACTGCTATCACTTGCACGCTATCCTCTCCGGATCAGGGACGCTGCGCGCAGGCGGCAAGGTCTTTCACCCGCATTTCGGACAGATGTTTCTCTTAAAAGACAATGAGGAAGTGCAATATACAGCGGATGTGGAAAACCCCTGGCGGTACTGCTGGGTGACCTATAACGGCACGGACGCCAGGAAGATCTCTGAGGAGATCGGATTTACAGAGGGGGTCTACTGCCTCGACACGTCGGCGGACGCCCGCGATTTCTACGAGATGGTCCGAAGGATGCACGAGAAGCCGGAGATGAACTATATCAACGACCTGCGCCGCAGGGGAATCCTGCTGGAATTTCTGGCGCTGGCCATGGAAACCTCCGAGGCAGGGCAGACGAAAAAAGTAGTCCGACGCGAATACAGCGCAGAAGTCTATGTGCAGCGCGCGATCAATTTCATCGACATGAACTACGCCACGATACGGGTCAGCGACATAGTGGAATACATCGGATTTACCAGAAGTTATTTCACGACCATTTTCCGCAAGCATACGGGCGTCTCCCCACAGGAATATCTGCTCCAGTGCCGGTTCAAGAACGGCTGCAGGCTTTTGGCAGAGACGGATTATCCGGTGCAAAAGATTGCCGAGCAGGTGGGCTACGAGGACCCGCTGGCTTTTTCCAAAGCCTTTAAGAAAATATATAAGATGAGCCCGACAGCGTATCGGGAACAGCACTAGCCGGCAAAGGAGGCCGCGAACATGCGAAGCGATTTTCACTTAACAGCCCCTCCCATGGGATGGAATTCATGGAACACATTTTACGATCAGGTCACGGAGGACCTGATCCGCTCCACGGCCGACGCCATTGTCGACAAGGGTCTAGCCAAGGCAGGATATCAGTATGTCATCATGGACGACTGCTGGAGCCAAAAAAGCAGAGATGACAAGGGAAGACTGGTCCCGGATTCCGTCAAATTCCCGAATGGGATGAAAGCGGTCGCGGACTATGTACATTCCCGCGGACTCAAGCTTGGCATCTACTCCTGTTGCGGTTTGCACACTTGCGCCGGCTATCCGGGCAGCTTTGAGCATGAATTTGAGGACGCGAAGCAGTTCGCCGAGTGGGGCATCGACTACCTCAAGTATGACAATTGCTATCATCCCGCTACGCTTTCTTCGGAAATGCTGTATCGGAGGATGAATCTGGCCCTTCGAAGCAGCGGCAGAGACATCGTGTTGGCTGCCTGCCAGTGGGGCAGGGACGAAGTGCATCAGTGGATCCGTTCCACGGGCGCCCAGACCTTCCGCTCCACGATCGATATTCAAGACGCATGGAAGTCCATCGAGCAGATCGCCCTTAGCCAGCTTGAGAAACAGCAATACGGCGGAGCGGGCTGCTACAACGACATGGACATCCTGGTGGTCGGCATGCACGGAAAGGGATTGAACCCCGAGACGTCCATCGGCGGCTGCAATGATACTGAGTATCAGACGCACTTCGCACTGTGGGCCATGATGAATTCTCCGCTGATCATCGGCTGCGACATCCGCAATATGGACGATGCGACCTGTGCGATCCTGACCAATCCGGACCTTATTGCGATCAACCAGGATCCGGAGTGCCGCAGCTGCCACAAGCTCAGCACCTATGGAAGCCCCGATGCCTTCATCCTTGTCAAGCAGCTCTCCGGCGGAGATATGGCGGTCGGTTTCTTCAATTTTGGCGACAACAATGCGCATGTAGAGCTGCATTTCTGGGATATGGGACTGCCGCTCGGAAGCGGATACGGCCTGGATTTCCATGACTGCCTGACAGGCGAGGAACTCGGCGTGCAAAGAGAGAGCTTCGCACAGAAAGTAGAGCCCCACGGATGCAGAGTGTATAGGTGCAGGCTCACAGAGGTGTGATCATATGGACCATTACTGCAAACGATGCAATAAACCACTGGAGGGCGATGAGATTGCCCTCTACCGAAAGCTGATCTGGCGGGAGGCGACAGAATATCTGTGTCTGGATTGTCTCGCCAAGGACTTGTCCTCGACGCCGGAAAGGCTGCGGGACCTGATCCATTACTATAGGACCAAGCAGAAGTGCTGTCTGTTTGTGTAGAATGATTGGGAAGCAAAAAGAGCCCGGATGGGCTCTTTTTTATATTGTATTTATTCTTTTGTCCAAAGGAGAGAAATGATGTATACTGAATCCTGCTTGTTTTTGCGTCTTTGTCCATATAAAAATGATATAATGAACGGAAATAAACGTTAGGAGGAAAACATGGAAACAGATACAAATACAATGAATGAGTTGGAAAAGGAGACAGCACCGGTACAGGAGCCGCAGGCTGATTTAGAGACGACAGCGACTTTTACGCAGCCGGTAGAAGAGCCTGTAATGGAGAGTATTCCACAGCCGGAACCGCCCGTCGGCGGAAAAGTGAAGAAAGGCTTTCTTCGCGCTTGCGGAAGCTGGACGGATATAATTCCGATTGCGGCCATGCTCTCCGTGATCATGATCCTATTGGGTGACTTAGTGAGTACCCTTCTGGATCGAAACGTGATCCCGGCACGCGAAATCGCAATGCGGCTTCTGGGTGATGAAGGCAGTGTGGAATTCTTGCTGCAGTATTTTGAATTCTTTGGAATCTGGCTTGTCTTCATGCTGATCATTTTGGTCTTTAGGGACAACCGGCCCATGTGGAAAGCCTATCTCTACAATGGGCACGGCAACAACCTCAAGGCGATTCCGGCAGGCATTGCGCTTGGTTTTGGCATGAATGGATTCTGTATCCTCATGTCCTGCATTATGGGGGATATCAAGCTCTCCTTTAATCGATTCCAGCCGCTGTTGTTATTCGCCTTTCTGCTGTGCGTGATGATCCAGTCAGGCGCGGAAGAGATCGTGGACAGGTGTTATCTCTATCAGAAGCTGCGCAGACGGTATCGCTGGCCGGCAATCGCCGTGATCGTAAACGCACTGGTATTCATGGCGCTGCACATGGGAAATCCCGGCGTGACCATGCTCGGCCTTTTGCAGGTGTTTCTGATCGGCGTTTTGTTCTCGCTTATCGTTTACTACTGGGATAGCCTCTGGACCGTGATCTGGGCGCACACCGCCTGGAACTTCTCCCAGAGCATTGTGTTCGGACTCCCCAACAGCGGTATTGTGTCCAGCTATTCTGTCTTCAAACTGGAGGCGGCGTCCGCACGGGACGGCATTTTCTACAACACAAGCTTTGGCGTCGAGGGAAGCCTTGGCGCGAACGTGCTCATTGGCATCGCAATCGTCGTGGTTCTGATCTACGGCCTTGTGACCAAACGCGGCGAGAGAGTGGACTTATGGGAGGAAATGGAGAATCGCGACGAAGGCCGGAAGCACATCTGGGAAGCCGTCGTGCTGACCATTATTATGGTGGCAGTTCTAGCAGCAGGCATTTTCGCAGCACGGTGGATCAATGAGCACGCGGATGAGATTCAGCAGATCACGGAAGAACTCGAGCAGGTTCAGGCGGAAGAGCAGAATTCGGAAGGCCAGATCACAGACGAGCAAACAGAGCAGAATCCTGATGGCCAGAGTACGGAGCAGCCGGTGGCACAGCCTGCAGAGCAGCCTGCGACTGTTGAGCCGGAGGCGGAGAGCCCTGCTGTGGAGACTCCTGCAGTGGAACAGCCTGCGACCGTAGAGCCGGGGAACCCTGCAGCAGAAACTCCTGCAGCGGAAGAACCAGGCGCTGCACAGCCTGCCTCAGAAGCGCCGGCGGTAGAACAGCCGGTGATTGAGGGACAGGGCGGACTATAATGAATTGCTAATCAAGAAAAGGAGCATGTCGCTTGCTGCGACATGCTCCTTTTTAGGCTGCGTCTTGAAGACGATCATTCTGTGAATACATAATAGGCCAGTTCGTCGATCTTGCGGTTGGTCCCGACGACAATGTCCTTGCCGTCGCTTCGCACGAAGTGCATCGCGTTGGCCATTCCGGCAGCGGTGTCAAAACACTCCGCACGGTAATT
>ONNQ01000030.1 GCA_900319245.1 uncultured Lachnospiraceae bacterium
CCACGGTGCAGGCATCAAACCGGACGAACTGGCCCATATCTGGGAGCGCTACTACAAGTCCAGCACCAACCACGTCCGGGCCACCAAGGGCTCCGGGCTCGGCCTGTCGATCGTCAGCGAGATCCTGACGCTCCACAAGGCGCGCTTTGGCGCAGAGAGCAAGGTCGGCAAAGGCACGACGTTCTGGTTCGAGCTGCCGCTGGCGGAAGAACCGGAGCCGGTCGTCGGGAAAGTCCCCCGCGACACGCGGCCCATCAACATCCACCCGGATGACCGCAAGCGGCGCATCCACAAGCGCGGATAAGCCGCCACGGCTGAATATACGGATAATGAAAAGAGAGGCGAACGCCTCTCTTTTAGCATACTGCCGATCGTGGGTGCAGGCGCACATGCCCGCACTTTATCTATGAAGGATATCCGTCAGTCTGCGGACGCCTGTGATCTTCACATCCGGCCCCGCGCCTTTTCCCTGCAGCGCCTCGCGGATCGTATCCGCCTGCGACGCCGGCAGCAGGATCTGCCGGAAGCCCATGCGGACCGCCTCGCGGACGATCTTCTCCGCATTCTGCACCGGCCGCAGATCGCCGGTCAGGCCGATCTCGCCGATGGCCATCATATCTTTGTCCCAGACGATGCCCTTTACAGACGACCACACCGCCATCGCGACCGACAGGTCCGTGCTGGTGCCGTCCGGATGCAGCCCGCCGACGACATTCACGTAGACATCCTGATCCGACAGACGGAGTCCGACGCGGCGCTCCAGCACCGCCAGGATCATATTGAGACGCCCGTAGTCAAAGCCAATCGAGGTCCTGCGGGGATAGTTCATGTTGGTCGTCGCCGCCAGCGCCTGCACTTCGAAGAGCAACGGGCGCGTACCTTCATACGCGGCACCGATCATTGCCCCTTCCGCGCGCTCGTCCGCGCCCTGCAGGAACCGCTTTGACAGATCCGCGATCTCGATGAGTCCGTTCTCCGCCATCTCAAAAGCGCCGATCTCGCTCGTCGTGCCGAATCTGTTCTTATACGACCGGAGGATCCTGAGCTCCGCATTGCGTTCGCCCGTGATGCTGAGCACGCAGTCCACGAGGTGCTCCACGATCTTCGGCCCGGCCAGATCACCGCTCTTGGTGACGTGCGCGACGATGAATACCGGGATGTTGTGGGACTTGCCGATGCGCATCAGCGCGTTGCCGCAGGCGCGCACCTGTGAGATGCTCCCGGGCGCCGCATCGATATCCGCCATGAACATGGTCTGGATCGAGTCGATGATGATAAAGCCGGGGGCCTCCTCTTCGACGACCGCCTCGACCTGGTCGAGCGACGTCTCGGCCAATACGAGCAGATCGTCGTTCATCTCGCCGCAGATGCGGTCTGCGCGCATCTTGATCTGCTCCTCCGACTCCTCACCGGAGACGTACAGCACCTTGCCGATCCGCGCGGCAAAATTCGCCGCCGCCTGCATGATCAGCGTCGACTTGCCAATGCCCGGTTCACCGGAGATCAGCGTCAGCGAGCCGGGCACGAGCCCGCCGCCGAGCACCCTGTTGAACTCCGCGATGCCGGTATCGATCCGGTCCTTGTGCGGCGCCGCATCCACGGACTTCAGCGGGATGGCCCTGGCACGCTTTCCGCCTGCCGCCCCGCTCGCCGCACCGCCGCGCCGGCGTTTGTCATCCACCGCATCCTCTGTCACCTTCTGCTCGAACATCGAGTTCCAGGCGCCGCAGATGCACTGCCCCATCCACTTGGCCGCTTCATAGCCGCATTCCTGACAAAAGAAGGCGGTTTTTCTCTTATTCCCTGCCATCGAATACTACAGCGCCTCCTCTATATCCCGCGGTGACAGTCTGTCCGGGACGAATTTCCTCCAGCAGGAGCTTCTCAGACAGGGCGTCCTCGATCACTTTCTGGATCGCGCGCTTGAGCGGGCGCGCGCCCATCTTGGGATCTGCGTATTCCTTTACAATGTGCTTTTTGAGCGCCGGCGTCACCTTGAGCGTAATGCCGAGCTGCTTGTTCGCACGCCGGATCAGGTCTTCACAGAGAAGCGAACAGATCTTCTGCATCTCATCGTCACTGAGCGAATGGAATACAAGGATCTCGTCGATACGGTTGATAAACTCAGGACGGAACATCTTGCGGACTTCCTCCATGACGCCGCTTCGCATCTTTTCATAGGACTGCTCGGCTGTCGGCTTATCGGCAAAACCGAGTGTCTTGGGCTCAATGATCCGCTGCGCGCCGACGTTGGAAGTCATGATGATCACCGTATTCTTAAAATTCACCTTATGACCCTTGGAGTCAGTAATGTGGCCTTCATCCAGAATCTGCAAAAGAACGTTAAAGACGTCCCGGTGCGCCTTCTCGATCTCATCGAACAGAATGACGCTGTAGGGATGACGGCGCACTTTTTCAGAGAGCTGCCCGCCCTCTTCATAGCCGACGTATCCCGGTGCGGAACCGATGATCTTGGAAACGGCGTACTGCTCCATATATTCAGACATATCCACACGGATCATATCCTGATCGGAGCCGAACATGACTTCGGCCAGCGCCTTGGACAGCTCGGTCTTACCGACGCCGGTAGGCCCCAGAAAGAGGAAGGAACCGATAGGCCTGTTAGGATCCTGCAGCCCCACACGGCCTCTGCGGATGGCCTTGGCCACGGCACGGACCGCGTCCTCCTGTCCGATCACGCGCTTATGGAGTTCGCTTTCAAGGCGGATCAGTCTGGCGCTCTCTTTCTCCGTGAGCCTGCTCACAGGGACCTTGGACCACATGGAGACGACAGCGGCAACATCCGCTTCCGTGACCTGCGGAACATGGACGGTCTGTTTTTTCTCCTGCCGTTTCCGGACAGACTGTGTCTTTTTGAGAAGCTGCTCCTGACGGGCGCGAAGCGCTTTCGCGTCCTCAAACCGGCCCTGCGAGAGCAGCGCCGCAATCTCTTTGTCAGCGGCCGCGAGCTCGTCCTGCATGACCTTGACGGGATCGTCCTTTCGGCCTGTATTCTTAAGGCGCACCGCCGCACATGCTTCGTCGATCACATCGATCGCTTTATCCGGAAGATTGCGGTCATTGATATAGCGCTCGGAGAGATCGACTGCGGCGTGGATCGCTTCGTCAAGGATCTCCACATTGTGGTGCTTTTCGTAGGCGCCGATGATCCCTTTCAGGATCTCTTCGGCCTGCGCAGGCGTGGGCTCCTCCACCTGGATCGGCTGGAAACGCCTCTCAAGCGCGGCGTCCTTTTCCACATACTTGTGGTATTCGTTGAGCGTCGTGGCGCCGATCAGCTGGATCTCCCCTCTGGCGAGAGACGGCTTTAAGATATTGGAGGCGTCGATCGCGCCTTCCGCGCCGCCGGCACCGATCAGCGTATGCATTTCATCGACGAACAGGATGATATTTCCATCCGCGATGACCTCTGCGATCACGCGCTTGATCCTCTCTTCGAATTCGCCTCTGTATTTGGACCCCGCTACCATACCGGACAGATCCATGGTCAGAAGCCGTTTATTCTGTACCGTTGCGGGCACGTCGCCATTTACGATCCTCTGCGCCAGGCCTTCCACGATCGCAGTCTTTCCTACGCCGGGCTCTCCGATCAGGCAGGGATTGTTCTTGGTCCGCCTGCTCAGGATCTGGATCACACGGCTGATCTCGTCCTTCCTTCCGATCACAGGATCCAGCTTGCCCTCTGCGGCAAGTCTGGTCAGATCTCTGCTGTACTGCGCGAGGATACCCTGCTGCTGCCCCGCGCCGCTCTTATCCTCCAGATCATCCTTGTGGGCCTGGGGATCTTCGCCGATCGCTGCCAGGGTTTCAAAATAGAGCTTGGCCGGATTGATGCCGAGTGTCTCAATGAGCTTGATGGCAATGTTCTCCCCTTCTGTAATGATCGCAAGAAGGAGGTGCTCCGTGCCGACGGTATCAGAATGATACTTCTCCGCAAGCTGGCCCGCGATCCGCATGATCTTTTGGCAGCGGGGAGAAAATCCCTCGTGATCCAAGAGCGCCAGATTTGCGGACTTGATGTTGAGCTGGGAGATCATGTCATTGAGCCTCTCCAGCGTACAGTTGTTCTCGCTCAGGACCTTGGAGGCGACGCCATCCGATTCGGCGATCAGGCCAAGAAGCAGGTGTTCTGTGCCGGTATAGTTCTGTTTGCTGTGTCTGGAAGCGCTCTTGGCAAGTCGGATTGCCTCCTGCGCGTTTTTGGTATAGTTTTCTCTCATATTGAATGTTTATCCTTCATTGCGCCGTCATATTCGTCGTAGATCCTGTCGACGAGCATCAGGATCTCATTTTTTCTGAGTCCGCGGCATCGGGCTTCTGCCAGAAGAACGCGAAGATCCTTTTCTACAAGGCGGAGCGCGCGTTCTTTGTTGTTGTCATCCACAGAAACAAAGGCGCCCCGGCGCCTGTCCACCTTCACAAATCCTTCCTGCCGCAATACAGTATAAGCCTTGTTGACGGTATGCATATTGATTCCAATCTCATCTGCCATCTGCCGGACAGAGGGAAGAACTTCGCCGTCTGTAAGCCGTGACGTCGCGATCCCCAGAATGATCTGATTACATAACTGCTGGTATATTGCTTCATCACTGCTGAAATCTATTTCGATCAGCATACTAGTCTCCTTTCGAACCAAAATCCACCTGTTATATTTATGGTATAACAGGTGGATTTTAATGTCAAGGTTCAGCTGTCAGACCGCCCGGGCGGCTGTTTTATGCAGGATCTTACTTTCTGCGTGTGCTGCTGATGAAGGAATACTCCATATCATCGTCATCATCGAACAGGCCGTCCATGTCTTCGTCTTCGAAGTCAGTCTCTACTTCGCGGTAGTCCACGTTCTTCATGACTTTCTGCATAGTCAGTCTGTCGCGCACGCTGCCGGTCTCCTCGTCATAGGAGTCTGCGTCCTCCTCTTCGCCAAGATCGTCCTTCTCATCGTAGTCATCTCTGGGAAGAAGATCAATATCTTCCGGATACTCTTTGAATTCGTCGAACTCGCGAGCGGGTCTTTCTTCTTCCTCTTCGTCGAAGTCTTCTCCCTCGTCTTCATCTTCGCGGGAAGAAGATCCGAAGATCTTACTGATGAATCCAAAGAAGCCGCCCTTACCTGCGTTCTTAGAACGAGGCTTACGCTCTTCTTCCTCTTCCTCGTCATCATCGTAGTCTTCGTCCTCATAGTCGCCGTCTTCGTACTCTTCGTCTTCGTAGTCGTCGTCTTCGTCTTCTACGTAGTCTTCGTCCTCTACGTAGTCTTCGTCCTCGTCGCTGTACGCTTCCTCGTCATCCTCGGCGTAGTCGCCGTCGTTTTCGTCAGACGAAGCGGGGGCTGCCTCTGAAACCGTATCATCCGTATCGGCGTCTGCAGCGGCAGGAGCTGTTTCCTCTGCGGGTGCAGGGTTCACAGCAGGCGCGTCTTCTTCGATAGCAGCATCTGCGGCGGCGAGGTCTTCGCCTTCAGAATGCGCTTCCTCATCGATCCCATCGTCGCCAGAGGCCTGCTCTTGTGAGATCGACTTCTCGATCTGGACCGTCTCTGCCGCGATGGCGGATGCGATCTCTTCGGCAGGGATTTCTGTGACGTCTGCCTCGGCGGGCTCTTCGACTTCGATCGTGGAATCGGTCACCACTTCCTGATCGGAAGGCGCCTCTGCGTCCTCGTCGCCCTCATCTTCCGGCTCGTCATCGGGCTCGTCGTCTTCGAAGTAGAACTCATCGTCCTCTTCTTCGTCCTCTTCATTTGCAGCAGCCGCTTCGATGGCTCTTCTTCGGGTACTCTTGGTCCGGCTGTCACGAATCGACTTGATCAGATACAGAGCGAGGGCTGCAAATGCAAGTGCCAGGATGCCAAAAACAATGGCGAGCGGGCGCCAGATTCCGGGCGTACTCGCCGCGGCAGGCGCATCCTGTGTATCTCTGATATCGCGCACTTTGATCCTGGTTCCGTTATCATCGTTGAACACATACCAGTTGCCTTCACCGTTTTCATCGGTCTCGAACCGGGCGACGATGTTGGCGGCGGGATCGCTGTAAGCGTCATAGCCCGCTGCAGTCGTAACTGTCTCTGCATCTTCCGGTGCGGATGCGGTGGCTTCCGTTACCGATGCTTCGGCAGGTGCTTCTGCATCTTGGTTCTGTGCTTCTGCATCTTGGTTCTGTGCTTCTGCATCTTGGTTCTGTGCTTCTTCCTCAGCGGGTTCCGCGGGTGCTTCCTCCTGCGGCTCCTCCTTGGGCTCTTCGGTCTGGAAAGCCGCAAGCTCACTGTCATCCGCACTGATGAGATCGCTTCTCACATAGCCCTTATTGCCATTGCCGAGCTGAATATAGTACCAGGCATATCCGTCTCCGGACTGCAGTACGTCGAGAATCTCTACTTCATCGCCTTCGTTCAGGCTGCCGATGATTCCTGCATCGGTGGAGGCATCATTTCTGATCATGACACCGTCTGTCACCGATGTGGCCGCATACGCGCCGAGCGGTGCACAGGGCGCACAAACCGCAAGAGATGCGGCAAGACTTGCCGCCGTCAATAGTTTGACGAATTTCTTATTCCATTTGCTCATGATAATCTCCATTTCAATGCAATTATTGAACAGAATCAATTGCCTTTCCAATGTCGTGTCTCATATACTGGCCGTCAAAGTGAACCCATTCGGCCGCCTTGTAGGCGTTCGCACGGGCCTCTTTGAGATCGCTTCCGAGCGCTGTCACACCCAGTACGCGGCCACCGCTTGTGACGACCTCGCCTTTTTCGTTCAGCTTGGTGCCGGCGTGGAAGCAATAATAAGCATCCTGATCCTGAAACGCTTCAAGGCCGGTGATGACCTTGCCCTTTTCGTAACTTCCGGGATAGCCGCCGGACGCGATGACGACGCAGACCGCTGCGTTGTCTTCAAACACAAGGTCGACCTGGTCGAGCGTACCATCGATGCACGCCTGCATGACGTCCACGATGTCGGACTTCATTCTCGGCAGTACCACCTGGGTCTCGGGATCGCCAAAGCGAGTATTGTACTCGAGCACTCTGGGGCCGTTTGCTGTCAGCATGAGGCCAAAATACAGAACGCCGCGGAACGGTCTTCCCTCGCTCGCCATTGCGTCAAGGGTTCTCTGATAGATGTGCTCCTTGCAATAGGCGTCCACTTCCTCTGTGTAGAAGGGGCTGGGGGAGAAGGTTCCCATACCGCCGGTGTTGAGACCTGTATCGCCGTCTCCCGCTCTCTTGTGGTCCTGGGAGCTGCTCATGAGCTTATAGTGCTTGCCGTCGGCAAAGGCAAGGACAGATACTTCGCGTCCTGTCATGAATTCCTCGATGACGATCTTGTCGCCGGCCGTGCCGAACTTCTTGTCCATCATGAGTTCGCCAACGCCGCTCTTAGCCTCTTCGAGGGTATTGCAGATCAGAACGCCCTTGCCGAGCGCAAGGCCGGAAGCCTTGAGGACGATGGGCATGCTGGCTGTCTCAAGGTACGCCAGTGCTTTCTGCGGATCGTCAAAGATCTCACAGGCGGCAGTAGGAATGCCGTATTTCTTCATCAGATCCTTGGAGAAGGCCTTGCTGCCCTCGATGATCGCCGCATTGGCAGGCGTTCCAAAGATACGGAGCCCCTTGGCTTCAAACGCGTCGACAATTCCCGCGCAGAGCGGATCGTCCATACTGCAGACAGTCAGATCGATCTTGTTGTCAGCAGCAAAAGCGGTCAGTGCGTCAAAATCCATAGTACCGATCGGAACGCACTCCGCAATCTGTGCAATGCCTGCGTTTCCGGGGGCACAATAAAGCGTTTCCACCTGCGGGCTTCTTCTAAGCGCCTGCGCGATCGCATGCTCTCTGCCGCCTCCGCCTACCAATAATACTCTCATAAGCGCACCTCTTTTCTTAAGACTCTTTGATATGCGTGATTCTGTTATCGTCAATCGTGACCCTGTCCTGCGCGATCAGAGAGATCGCACGGGGAAGGAGGATCCATTCGGCTTCTTCCATGACACGTCTCTGCAGGACTTCGGGCGTATCGCCTTCCCTGACTTCTACAGCCTTCTGCAGAAGAATGGGACCGTGGTCGAGATCCTCGTCGACAAAGTGTACGGTTGCCCCGGTCACCTTGGCACCTCTTTGCAGGACCTTTTCGTGGACATGTAGGCCATAATAGCCTTTCCCGCAAAAAGACGGGATCAGCGCAGGGTGAATGTTGATGATCTTGTCTCGGAACGCTTCGATCACGCAGGACGGTACCGCGACCATAAATCCCGCCAGAACGATCAGATCCGGCGCAGCCTCTTTCAGGCAGGCAAGAAGCGCCTCGTTAAAGAGCGCTCTCGTTGCGTACTCTTTGGGAGATACACACACGCCTTCGATGCCGGCCGCTTTCGCTCTTTCGAGCGCATAGGCGTTTTTGTTATTGCTGATGACGCGGACGATCTGCGCATTCTCGATCGTACCGCTTCGCAGCGCGTCAATGATCGCCTGCAGATTGGTCCCTCCGCCTGATACACAAACGGCCACTCTCAGCATAATTCGACTCCCTTCTCATCGCCGCTCACAGTTTCACCGATCAGATATGCGTCCTCGCCGGCGTTCTTCAGCGCGGCAATGGTCTTTTCTGCGTCAGCGCTGTCTACCGCAAGCACCATGCCAATGCCCATGTTAAAGGTATTGTACATCATTTTCTCTTCCAGCTCGCCCTTTTTCTGCATCAGCTTGAAAATGGGAAGGACCGGGTAGCTGTCCTTGTGGACTCTGGCAACAATGCCGTCCGGCAGCATTCTCGGGATGTTCTCATAGAAACCGCCGCCGGTGATATGGCTGCAGCCCTTGATCGTCACGCCCGCTTCCCTTACAGCGCGCAATGCTTTGACATAGATCTTGGTAGGCGTAAGGAGCGTATCGCCGAGCGTCGCACCAAGTTCGGGATAGTATCTCTTGAGGTTGGTCTCACTGACGTCAAACACCTTGCGGACCAGGGAGAAGCCGTTGCTGTGAACGCCGGAGGAAGCGATTCCCACCAGCGCGTCACCGGGCGTAATGTCCTTGCCGGTCACAAGATTCTTCTCATCCGCTACGCCGACCGCAAACCCGGCCAGGTCATACTCGTCCTCCGGATAAAAGCCGGGCATCTCTGCCGTCTCGCCGCCGATCAGGGCCGCGTCGGACTGGATGCAGCCCTCGCAGACGCCGCTGACAATCGCGGCGATCTTCTCCGGGTAATTCTTGCCGCAGGCAATATAGTCGAGGAAGAACAGAGGCTCTCCGCCTGCACAGGCGACGTCGTTGACGCACATCGCAACGCAGTCGATGCCAACTGTATTGTGCTTATCCATGAGAAACGCGATCTTGAGCTTGGTACCTACGCCGTCTGTTCCGGACAGAAGCACGGGCTTTTCCATTTTCTTGACCTTCTCAAGGGAGAAGGCACCGGAGAATCCGCCAAGTCCGCCCAGGACCTCGGGGCGCATCGTGCGCTTTACATGTTCTTTCATCAGCTCAACGCTGCGGTATCCTGCTTCAATATCAACGCCGGAACTCTTATAATCTAAACCCATCTGCTGCTTTCCTCCGTAATCTTATTCCTTATTCTTACTTCTTGTAATTCTTGTATCCCTGCTCCTGCAGGCGCGCGTCTTTGCCAGCTACTTCCTCAGCCATGTTGGCGCTGTAGTCCTTGAGACGCTGTAAGAGATCCGCGTCGGAGACCGCCAGGATCTTGGCCGCGAGAATACCCGCGTTCTTGCCGCCACCAATGGCAACTGTCGCCACCGGGATTCCGGAAGGCATCTGCACGATGGAATAGAGAGAATCTCTTCCGCCGAGGGAAGTCGTGTGCATCGGGATGCCGATCACGGGCATGGGGAACAGCGCGGCACACATGCCGGGCAGATGTGCGGCCATGCCTGCGCCTGCGATGATGACCTTGATGCCTCTCTCTTCAGCGCCCTTGGCCCATGTAAAGAAAAGATCCGGTTCTCTGTGCGCAGAGATAATGTGCATTTCATAACTGATACCAAATTCATCCAGAATCTCCGCCGCTTTACTCATGACCGAAAGATCCGAATCACTACCCATTACAATTCCAACTTGTGCCATGCTTCCTCCTTCAAATTCAACTGATGTATGACATCGCCGGTATATCATTGCAGTGCGCCAGCCGCGCGGCCGGTCGCGACAAATGCTATATTCCTAAAGGCCCACTTTCAAACCCTAGTTTAACGAAAACAAATCGCATGTGCAACTAGGAAACAAACAAGAGATTATGGATTCGCCGCGAGTTCGTCGAGCGGCACATTGAGAATTTGTGTCCCCTCCAGAACAAATCGCCCGTTTTCGATGATGGATATTCTCTCTCCCGAAGGTCGTACAGCGACATAGGAGGCGAGTTCGTCATACGGGATCGTGATGTCTGTATGACAGCCAAAATATGCCTTGTCCGGATCGGTCTTTCTTAGGATCGACACGGAATTATCCTTGGCAATGATCTCTTTTCCGTCCGGATTGTATACCCGCAGCTCTTCATCCCGGCTGTAGCAGGTATCGCCTACGGCAAAATGAGGCCCTGTCTTTTCGGTGATCAGGATGGGCAGACGGTCTGCGATCCCGAATCTGGCTGCGGCGGCAAAGGCTGTCGTATTGGTGCCAATTGCGCACTCTCCCATGGGGAGCTTCTGGTGATGGAACAGGATGTTCTCCTCAATATAGCTTCGGCAGGCAGCTTCGTCTTCGAAGTTACCGCAGTGGTAATCGACGACGCGTCCATCCTGAAACGTCAGCGCGAGATCTTTGAAATAGAGCCCTTCCAGATAGACGCCGGTCACATGCAGAACGCCATTTGTCCCTTCGAGAACCGGCGTCGTGAAGACTTCGCCGACAGGAATATTGACGTCGGCTGTGCAGTTTTCAAAGTTCGTTTCTGTATCAGGGTTTGCCGGCTCCTGTACACGCACTGTCAACGCTGTGCGGTTTCCGTTCCCGCCCCGCACTTCGATGTAAGACGCCGTATTGAGAACATCGATCATTCGGCCCTGGATCTTCTCAAAGAGCGCGTTGTCGAGCGTGTTGATCGCGAGAATGGCGTCAAAAATCTCCTCATATTTTTCCCGGCTGTCCGCTATAGCCGGAAGCGGGAAGTCGATGATCGTAAAGCTCCGGTCCTTGGCGATGACCGCTTCGCTGTAGAGCGATTCGGACTTGATCTCGAAGTCCACGCGCATTTTCTTCTGCGCAGCGCTAAGGCGCGGCGCGCAGGGAGAATCGGCCGGTGAAAAGGGCGAAGCCCCGAAGACCTCGATCACAGCGGGCCCCGCATAGAGGACAGTGCCGGCATGCAGCTGCTTGTAAGCGTTCCGGAGACTTTCGATATGTTTTTCATGAAACGCTTCATCCATGAACAGCGCCAGGTCTTCCCGGTGGTCGTAATAGTACTGCGGATTGGGATCCGCGCCGCTATAGCCCATGGCGCCCTGGTGGAACGCGTGAAACAGAGTCGGCACTTCCGCAGGAACAACGGTGGAGAGCCCAAGCTTTGCAAAGTTCTTCGCGCACGCCCGGAAAATCCGCGCAAATCCTGCATGGAAGAGCACGGCCACATTTTTCTTGGAGGCCAGGTTTTTGCCAAAATTGATAAAGCCTCTGTGGAAACCGTCTGTGATCGTATGGGCGATCAGTTCGATCTTGTCATCCGGAAGCGCCGCCAGATAGGCCGCGACGGACTCTTCGCTGTCAGAGATATACTCGCCGGTCATAAAAAGGATGCGCGGGTCATACGCGGGACGCGTCAAAAGACTGCAGATCCTTTCGCTTCCCCTGATCAGTTTATCCGAAAGATAGCATACCAGCTCATCCTCCATGTAATCCATCAGATATTGGCGAAGGATGGACTGGGCCTGCGCATAGGAAGGGACAGTCCCCTCTTCCCGGTACGCCATGGCGAAGGCTGTATACATTTCCAGAAACAGCTCCGCTCTGATCAGGACCCGCTCTGTGTCAAGCCGGAATACAAACGGGATCGCGCTGCGCATTTCATAACGAAGCGCCGCAAAGAGCGGTCCGAATTTGGGCCCCAGCTTTTTTGACGCGTAATCGGGATTGGCGTAACTGGTCTTATAATTGGCGGGAAGAATCTCTTCATACAATGCATAGTTGCTTTTCCGCATCGCATCGAGGGACTGGTTTTCATATTGCCCGTCCATCAGAGCACTGCGCGTTTTGTCAAGCAGCATAAACCACTTCGCGCCATTTTCAAAAAAGGGGACAAAGTCCGCGGAAACCGCATTTTCGCCGGGAATCTCGCGGATCCTGTCCATCGATAACTGGTATCTGAGATCGATCAATTCCATAAAAACTCCATACGGTATGAAACTATACCGCAAGTAAATAACACACAAATCCGGCTCTGCTGCCCCTGCGGGGACGGCAGAGCCGGTTCATTACCATGATCATTACTCCTTTACGCCATATTCCGCGTAATAGCTGTCAAGAGATTTCTTGATCTTTTTGTCAATGAGAACTTTGCCGTCGATCGGCCGGTTATAGAGATACTCCTGCACTTCGTCCATGGTGACGATCGCGCTGGTCGGGAAACCGTAATCTTCCCGGATCTCGTCGAGGGCGCTGACTGTGCCCTTCGGTCCCACTTCTCGTCTGTCGAGAGAAACTATAAGACCGACAATGTCAACGTCAGCCTGTGCGCGGATGATCGGCACGGTCTCCGCAATGGAAGCGCCGGACGTCGTCACATCCTCGATGATCATCACGCGGTCCTCGTCGTGAAGGCGGGTGCCCAGCAGGATGCCCTTATCGCCGTGGTCCTTGATCTCCTTGCGGTTTGCGCAGTACTTGATATCGCGGCCGTACAGCTTACTGATCGCCATGACCGTTGCGACTGCCAGCGGGATGCCCTTGTAGGCGGGACCGAACAGCACGTCGAATTCCAGGCCAAACTTATCATTGATGGCTTTGGCGTAGTACTCGCCCAGCTTCAGCAGCTGGGAGCCTGTCTTGTAGGCGCCTGCATTCATGAAAAACGGAGATTTTCTGCCGCTTTTCAGTGTGAATTCACCGAACTTGAGGACGTGAGAGTCCACCATAAAGTTAATAAAACTCTTCTTATACTCTTCCATTGTTGCCGTACCCCCTGTTTATTGATGATAGATTCTAACGATCAGCGGCTGATGTTCCATACTGTTCTGCCGCCGTGGATCGCACCGCGAAGATCCTCGATCATATCGACTGCAGCCGCTCTGGCCGCATCCGCAAATCCCTCTTCTCCGTATTTGGCATACGCGTCCTTCTTGTAGGCTGCAATGATGCCTCGGGAGGAATTGACGATCGCGCCAAGTCCGTCCGCGTCAAAAAATCCGCTCAGATCTTTGGCAGTGGCGCCCTGCGCGCCGTAACCGGGCGCCAGGATAAAGGTGTGCGGCATGAGCTTTCTGAGGATTCTTGCCTGCTCGGGATAGGTCGCACCAACCACCGCACCTACGTTGCTGTACACGCCTTCCATGCAGTCGGCGCCCCATTCGTTGACCTTGCTGCCAACGAGTTCATACACAGCGCGGCCGTCTCCTGTCAGGACATCCTGGAATTCACCGCTGGAAGGATTGGATGTCTTTACAAGGACAAAGATGCCTTTATCATGCTCTTTACAGATCTTAATGAAGGGCTTTACGCCGTCTGACCCAAGATAGGGATTGACAGTGGCAAAGTCTACGTCAAACGCCGTCCCGGCCAGATGACCTCTTGCATATGCTTCGGAGGTAGAGCCGATGTCGCCGCGCTTGACGTCTCCGATCACGATCAGTCCTTTGCTGCGGCAGTATTCGACCGTTTTGCGATACGCGATCATGCCGGGAATTCCGAACTGCTCGTACATGGCTACCTGCGGTTTGACGGCGGGCACCAGGTCGCACACAGCGTCTGTGATCTTTTTGTTAAACTGAAAGACCGCTTCGGCTGCGATCACATTTTCTTTCTCGCAGTAGGGAGGAATATCTCCTTCTGCCGCCGCTTCCGCTTCCGTAAGAATAAACCCGGGAATAAAGGAGAGATTGGGGTCGAGACCGACTACGACCGGAGCATCTTTTTTGATAATGCCCTCGATTAATTTCTGGATCATCTTGTAATCACCTTTCTGTAGTTTATTGCAGACAAAGTATAGCATAACGAAATGATCGATGCATCATTTATTATCGTGTCTTTAAAAATACAAGTTCACGCCGCGCTTCCTCGTCGCCGGAGTATTGATTGAGGTAGTCAATAAAGAGCTCTTTGGCTTTTTCAAAATCGCCGGCATACTCGTAGGCCGCCGCACGATTGTAAAGCGTTGTCTGCAGTTCGGGGGTTCCCTTCGCGGCGATCACGGCTCGTTCGAAAGCCTCTGCTGCGTCCGCATATTTTTCCTGCTTCATATAGATAGAGCCGAGAAGGTTTAAAAGCTCCGCGGACGTATCCGCCTTAGAACCAAAACTGTCGATCACTTCTTTGGCAGCGGCTGTATCGCCCAGCGCAATATGGCATCGGCACACGATCAGGGCCGCGCTTTCGTCCTGCGCCGCATAGGAGGAAAGAAGATCCAAGGCGCCTTTATAGTCCTCCATAAAATAGAGGATCTTGCCCTTTAAGACGGGATCCATATTGCCGCTTCCGGACGCGGTAATGCCTTCGAGATATCCCTTGCCGATCTTCTTGCCGCCGTACTTTTCCAGCGTCTGTGCGATTTCGAGAATGCGCTCATAGTTCATGCGGTCCATGTTGATCGCTTTGTCCATATCTTCCTTGGCGCTTTCAAGATCGCCGGCGGCCGCCTTGGCAGTGCCCCGCTCCATAAAGAGCAGCGCGTTTTCGTCGTTCTGATCGATGAGTGCGTCGTAGATGAGGATCGCCTTTTCCGGCTCGCCGCTGTGAATATAGCAGCTTGCCAGATAGCGGCGGATATCCTCTGCCATGCCGTCCCGGTAGATCTTTTCCTCTATGAAAGTGGCGCTGTCCAGCGCTTTTAGAAAAGCCTCTTCCGCTTCTGCGTATTCCATTTTCTCCATCAGGGCGATTCCCTTGCCCCGGTAGCAGGCCTGGAGCTGTTTGCCTTCCTCGATCGCGGCGTCGTATAGCGCCGCGGCGCTATCCAGGTCGCCCTCGTCAAGCGCGCTCTGCGCCTTCGCCATTGTCTCGGTGTCCCTGGGACTGCACCCGATGAGAGACGCCGCCATCATACAAACTGTAAGAGCAAGAAATAGTTTACTTCTCAAAGCCGCCTCCTGTCATTTTCGCATGACGCATGATTGTATGTGTACGCGTCTGCGCGTACTCAATTGCTATGCTTATTCGTCAAACAGGACTTTGACATAATAGCCCCGCTCGTTCTGTTCAATCTCTTCCACGGTGCCCTCCCTGGCCAGCAGTCTCTGGTTAAAGGGCACATTGCCGCTCATCGCGAGGGACGGGTGGATTGTGTAGTAATAGTTGCTGGGAAGAAGCCCCTCGACGATCTGTACGTGGTCGCCCGCCTGTAAAAGGCCTTCCCGCTCCATCTTAAATTCCATTTCTCTCATTGTGATCTCCCATTCCGATAACGTCGCGCCGCGAACCTATTCTCCGGTCACGATCGCGTTTTCCATAAGGAACCTGTCCCAGTACTCATAGGCCGAGGCCTTAAGATGAATGCCGTCTCCGGACATGTCCTCATAAAGGTCTCCGTCCTCATCGCATACATACGGGTTCATATCGATGTAGAAGATATCGCGACCATTTGCCAAAGTACTGATCGCCATATTTCTCTGGACGATCACCGTGTTGTTGCGGCAGCTGTCCGTGCTGCTCTTGTCGTAGGACACGTGCATGATGCCCTGGATATAGATCAGTGCATCCGGCTGGTATTCGCGGATCATAGAGATGATCTCTCTATATTTCTCATAATACATATAAGTGGTACCGATGCCAAGCTCATTGACGCCAAGCGCCACATAGACTTTGCCGTATTTGTTCTCCGAAAGGATCTCCTCGACATAGGCGTCCCAGGTCTCGCCGTCATGATCTGTGTAGCGAAGTTCCTGATCGAGCACGTTGTAGACGTTGACCGATTCCTTGGCAAGGAAAGCGGCGTTGCCCTTGAGGCTTCCGTATTCGCAAAGTCCCACGGTACGTGAGTCGCCGATGAACAACGCGTCGCTGAAATACGTGGCGTCCACGAGGCCAAGTTTGTAATAGATTCCGTTTTTGGCAAATATACCTTCCGTATCCGTGTTATATTCCGTGTCATCGGGGGACAAAAATCCGATGTTCACCACGTCGTAATCGGCCGCCTGCATGACGGGATTGCAGACGCCTTCCGGGATCGCGTCGACGCTTCCGGCGATCGCGTTCTCGGGCAGCTCCTTCATCTCCTCGACCTCAGAATCTTCCGCCTCGGTATATACGATGGTCTCTTCTGCGGCGGCAGTGGACCCAGCCCCGGCTGTGGATCCCGCCACAGCAGTGGATCCTGCACCGGCCGTGGAACCGGCGACTGCGGTATCCCCGACTGCACTGGTGTCAGCTGCGTCAGTCGTCTCCTCTCCGGCATCCTCCGCCGCGTCAGACTTGGGCTTTAAAAGGCCCTGCCAGGGATAGACGCCGTCATGGAGCCCCTCAAATACAAGCGTCAGACCGGGCTGCCGCAAAGGATCCAGCACATATTCGCTGTAGATCGTTTTCCTGCCCGACCAGCCGATGATCATCAGAGGAAGCGCCGTGAGCGCAAGTATACATAATAATGTAAATCTCTTCCAAAGGAGTTTGATAAAACGCAAGTAAAACATCCTCCTGGTCAAAAACTAAAATACATAAACGGATTGCTGGCCGAGATCACGATCCGGTATACACAGATCCAGAAAACAAGCACAAGCGCGAGCAGCACAGGCAGGCGCCGGCGGTTTTTGACGATCGCGCGGTACCAGTGCGGCGTGCACAAAAGAAGACTGATGAGCAGCAGCGGCCAGTAGGTGGTCAGCTGCTTCATAAAGTCCCCGCTGTTGACATTGATCCCGTTTCCAAAGAACGGAAACAGGCGCATGAAGTAGCTGCGCAGATCCTGCAGGTCCGGGATCGCGAAAATCACCCAGGTCAGAGGAATGAACAGCCACACATGGAGATGGCCGATGATCGGAAAGGCGCTGATCAGGCCGTCGACCACGAATTTTTCCCAGACGATCAGGACAAAGAGAACGCCGCTCCAGATCAGGTAATTGGGGGTAATGCCGTGCCAAAGGCCGGTCAAAAGCCAGACAATGGCCAGATTGAGGATCGTGCGCAGGTTGCCCTTGCGGTTGCCGCCGAGGGGAATATACACATAATCCCTGAACCAGGAACCAAGCGTGGCGTGCCAGCGGCGATAGAAATCGCCGATGCCGCAGGCCCAGTACGGGTGCAGGAAATTGACGACAAAGTGGTAGCCCAGCATCATACCGATGCCGGCGGACATCAAAGAATACCCCCAGAAATCCATATACAGGCGCAGAGAATAGCCGATCGCGCCCATCCAGGCGAGGGGGGTGGAAATGCTCTCAAATCCGATCTTCTCGATCTCGTTCCAGAGAATGCTGAGGGGATCGGCAAGCAGCACCTTCATGCCAAGCCCAAGGACAAAGAAAAACAGACCGTCATTGAACGCCTTGACGGTGACAGTCCTGTCCCGCTTCTCAAATCCAATACTGTTCCAGCGGGAAATCGGGCCCTGGGTGACTTGCGGGAACATAGTGAAATAGACCACCGTGTCCATGATCTCGGGACGCCGCGTGATCTCTCCCCGAAACAGGTCGGCCTGGTAAGAAATCATCTTGAACAGATAAAAACTAAAGCCCAGAGGAAGCACAATTCTGCCGGTGATCCCGGAAAGGGCCTTGAAAAGGACCAGGGCGCCCGCGTCCAGCACAATGGCCGCGATGAAGGACTGTTTGTTCTTCGGCTTTAAGCCGCCCTTGTCTTCATAAAAGACCATCTGGCCCAGCACATAGTTGGCGACCGTGAGCACCGTGAGCATGATCGCCATCGATCCTGCACCCATGGCATAGAAAACAATGCTCCCGAAGAACAGGACCACTTCCCGAAACCGCGCGGGCGTCAGATAATAGATTGCCAGAAATACAGGAAAAAACCTGAATAAAAATGTCAGGCTGTTAAAAAGAATCATTGAATTACCTTCTGAATTATCTTCTTGAAAGCTGCCCATCGGCAGTGTTCGTAAGAATAAGGCCTCGGATCTCCCCGATCAGGTACAGGGAGCCGGCCGCAAAAACGACCATATCATCATCTCTGTGAACGATCAGCCGATGCACAGCGTCTTCCACGCTATCCATCTGGTGGACACGGATGCCGCTTGCATTCTCGCCGATTTCCGCGAGCAGTTCCTGCGCGCGCAGCGCTCTCGTTCCCGCCATGGGAACAGCGGCGATATCCGTAAACAGGCCGGATTCCCGGATCATGCGAAGTTCCTCCCGGTACATCTTGTCTTTGACGCAGGAGAAAAGTAAGAATCGCCTCGTCCGTTGTTTGCCCCGGCTGTCATTAAGAAGGATCTGTCTTGCGCTCTCTAAAAACGCTCTTATACCGTCCGGATTGTGCGCGCCGTCCAGATAGACGGAAGGCAAAATCTCCTCCATCCGCCCGGGCCATACCATACCGGCAAGGCCTTGTTCCAGGATTTGCGCGGTATGCGGAGACGGAGTACGCTCTGTATCGCCGAGCAAAATGCGGCAGGCGGTCACGGCGAGCGCCGCGTTCTCGCATTGATAAAGTCCATATAAGGGTAATCGTACCCGCAGAGTTTTATCATACCGATTGTATATCGAAAAATCAATGCCGTTCTCATCGGCGCTGTGTACTTCCCACATGGCGTCGTCCACGATGACGGCTTGTGCGCCGATTGCATCCGCCTTCCTGGCGATGACCTGAAAGGCCTCATCGGGGTCGCGCAGAAAGACGGCCGGCGTGTCTTTTCTAAGGATCCCCGCCTTCTCGCCTGCAATTTGCGCGATGGTATCGCCCAGATAGGTCTGGTGATCCAGACCGATTCTGGTGATCACAGAGATCTCTTTGTCGGGAATCGCATTGGTGGCGTCCAGCCGGCCGCCAAGACCTGTTTCCAGGACAAGATAATCCGGCTTTTTCTTTCCGAACCAGAGCATCGCCATGAGAAACAGGTATTCAAAATACAGAGGATGGGGAAGTCCGTCCCCGGCGGCGCTCTGCCACTCCTCTTTGACCCGGTCAAAGGCCTCCAGAAATTCTGCTTCCGTGATCATTTCGCCGTCGACCGTCATTCTCTCCCGAATATCGATCAGATGGGGGGACGTGAACAGGCCGACATGGTAACCGGCCTTTTGCAGAATGGAGGCGATATATGCACAGACGCTTCCCTTGCCGTTGGTTCCTGCGACGTGCACGATCTTCATGCTTTTATGAGGATTTCCGAACCGCTCCAGGTATTTGCGGATGTCTCCGAGCGTGCTCTTTTGGGTAAAGCGGGGTGTGTCGTTCAAATAGGCGATAGCCTGTTCCATTTTCGTGTTCATTCGTTTCTCAGTATGCCTTATGTTTTGCCTTATGGATATAGAAAGGCGCGGTCATAAACCGCGCCTCATCATTACTGGATCTGTTGGAAGGATATACTTGAGAGAATCCAAAAGGATGAAAAGGATCAAAGCTTTTTCAGATTCTCCAGCTCTTCCCTGACGCCCTTCATCTGCTCTTCGTATGCTTTCTGTTTCTCGCGCTCTGCCTCGATCTTGGAAGCAGGGGCTTTCGCGAGGAATTTCTCATTGCTGAGCATACCGGCGCTTCTCTTGAGTTCGCCCATGAGTCTCTTCTCTTCCTTCATGAGTCTCTCGATCTCAGCGGAAACATCCATGAGATCGGCCAGAGGAAGGTAGAGCGCTGCATAGGGAAGGATCACGCTGAGCGCGCCTTCCGGTACTTCCGCCTTATCCTTGCAAAGGACTGTGTCGGATGCGGATGCCAGCGTCTCGAAGAACAGCTGGTTTTCCCTGAACATAGCAAGCACTTCTTCTTTGTCGGAGACGACGAAGATCTTGGCCTTTCTCGAAGGCGCGACCTTTCTCTCGTTTCTGACGGCGCGGACAGCGCGGACAGCGTCCTTGATGTTCTCGATCGCCTCTTCCTCGTGCGGGAAGTTGAAGTCGTCTCTTGCAACAGGCCAGGAGGAGATCATGATGGACTCTTCCTTGGACTGTACGGTTGTGAAGATCTCTTCCGTGATAAAAGGCATATACGGATGCAGAAGCTTGAGGCCGCTGATCAGGACCTTTAAAAGTGTCCAGAGCGCCGCCAGTCTGCTGGCTCTGTCATCTGCCTTATACAGTCTGGGCTTAACCATCTCGATATACCAGTCACAGAACTCATCCCACATAAAGTCGTAGACTTTCTGGACGGCAATACCGAGCTCATACTTATTCATATTCTCTGTCACGGCCTGTACTGTGTCGTTCAGTCGGGACAGGATCCACTTATCTTCCGGCGCGATCGCGTCCGGAACAAGATCCTTGTCGATCATGGTGCGGAGGAGCGCGTCGTCTTCGGTTCCCTCTTCGGGAAGGTTCATCATAATGAATCTGGACGCGTTCCAGACCTTGTTGGCAAAGTTTCTGTTGGCGATGACGCGCTCGTCATAGAAGCGCATGTCATTGCCGGGCGCATTGCCGGTGATCAGCGTCATGCGGAGTGCGTCTGCGCCGTAGTCCGCGATGACCTGCAGAGGATCGATTCCGTTTCCGAGAGACTTGGACATCTTGCGGCCCTGCGAGTCTCTGACAAGACCGTGGAAAAGCACTGCCTTAAACGGTCTCTCTCCCATCTGCTCAAAGCCGGAGAAGATCATGCGGATGACCCAGAAGAAAATGATATCGTAGCCGGTGACAAGTACGTCTGTGGGATAGAAATACTTGAGGTCCTCGGTCATCTCCGGCCAGCCCAGTGTGCTGAAGGGCCACAGAGCGCTGGAGAACCAGGTATCGAGGGTATCGGGATCCTGCGTGAAATGTCTGCATCCGCACTTGGGGCAGACTTCCGGCATCTGCTTGTCGACGATGGTCTCGCCGCACAGATCGCAGTAATAGGCGGGAATGCGGTGGCCCCACCACAGCTGGCGGCTGATGCACCAGTCGCGGATGTTGTCGGTCCAGTTAAAGTAGGTCTTCTCCATTCTCGGAGGGATCAGCTGGATGTCGCCTTCCTTGACTGCCTTCACAGCGGGCTTAATGAGCTCGTCCATCTTGACGAACCACTGCTGCTTGATCAGGGGCTCGACGGTTGTGCCGCAGCGGTCATGGGTACCGACGTTGTGGCTGTAATCCTCGATGTCGACAAGAAGGCCCATCTCATCCAGTTCCTTGACGATCTGCGCTCTTGCCTCATAGCGGTCCATGCCGCAGAACTTCGCGCCGTTCTCATTGATCGTCGCGTTGTCGTTCATGATATTGATCTCGGGCAGGTTGTGGCGCTTTCCGACCTCAAAGTCGTTGGGGTCATGGGCGGGCGTGATCTTGACGACGCCTGTACCGAACTCTCTGTCGACGTATTCATCAGCTACGATCGGGATCTTGCGGTCCACGAAAGGAAGCCATACATAGCGGCCGATCAGATCTTTATAGCGGTCATCCTCGGGATGCACTGCGACAGCGGTATCACCGAGCATGGTCTCGGGACGCGTGGTCGCAAACTCGAGGAACGTGGTCTTGGAGACGGAGCCGTCCTCCTCGATCAGAGGATATTTGATGTGCCAGAAATGGCCGGCCTGCTCTTCGTACTGCACTTCCGCGTCGGAAATAGAGGTATTGCAGACAGGGCACCAGTTGATGATCCTGCTGCCTTTGTAGATCCAGCCCTTCTTGTGCATCTTCACAAATACTTCGGTGACCGCTTTATTGCAGCCCTCGTCCATTGTGAAGCGCTCGCGGTCCCAGTCACAGGAGGAGCCGAGCTTCTTGAGCTGGTTGACGATCCGTCCGCCATACTCCTTGCGCCAGTCCCAGCAGTACTCCAGGAATTTCTCGCGTCCCAGATCCTGCTTGCTGATGCCCTGCGCCTTGAGGTTATTGATGATCTTGACTTCCGTCGCGATGGAGGCGTGGTCTGTGCCGGGCTGCCACAGCGTGTTGTAGCCCTGCATGCGCTTCCAGCGGATCAGAATATCCTGCATGGTGTTGTCGAGGGCGTGCCCCATGTGGAGCTGGCCGGTGATATTCGGCGGCGGGATCACGATGGTAAAGGGCTTGCGGCTGTGATCGACTTCCGCATGGAAATATTTCTTCTCTTCCCAATTCTTATAAATCCGATCCTCAATTCCCTTGGGATCGTAGGTCTTGGCGAGCATCTTTCGCATGTTCTCTTCTCCTTGGTGTGTATCTTTCTGAAAGCGGCGCAAAGAATCATTCGTCTTATTTTCCGCATTATCATCAAATATATCTATGCCGCCTTCGTTTGTCAACTAAGGCGACGTATAGTCCGGTCTAAGCAAGGCGCTGCAGCCGCGTCAAAACAGTGCCTTACAGGAACTGGTTGCGAGCCGGAATATAGTCGTACTCCGCCTCTTTGAGCTTTTCTACAAGCGCCTCTTTGTCGAGCTCGAGGTCGTCGCAGAGCGCGTCCAATGAGCTGTATTGGTCTCTGAGCTTCATATTGAGAAAGCTGGCAAGCATATCGGGATCTTCAGGCAGCATATCTTCTTCCTTTCTATTTTTTCGTGCAGAATTCATTCTATGATGGTATAATACATATTCGCAACGTAAACAATTGTACCATAAATTGTAATTGACTATGACACAATCTAATAAAAAAACAACAGAAAATATGACTTCCGGCGCCAATATGCATTGGTTTATGCGGGGGCTGCGGGACGGAATTCCGATCTGCATGGGCTATTTTGCCGTATCCTTTGCACTGGGCATAACGGCGAGAGGGATCGGCATGAACGCGTTACAGGCAGGACTGATGTCTCTTGGCATGGTCGCGTCGGCCGGTGAGTTTGCGGCAATCGTCCTCATCCAGTCTGCCGCCGGGATCTTCGAGATGATCACCACCTGCATCGTGGTCAATCTCCGCTACTTTCTGATGAGCTGCTCGCTCTCCCAGAAGCTGAGCCCTGACCTTCCGTTTATACACAGATTTCTTTTACCTTACTGCATTACGGATGAGATTTTTGGCTTGTCTTCCGCGGTTCCGGGGTATCTCAATCCGCGCTATTCCTACGGTATGACGATCGTGTCTGTCGCAGGCTGGACGACCGGCACAGTGCTGGGCGTGCTCCTTGGCAATATTATGCCGGGCTGGGCGGTAAACGCGCTGAGCGTGTCTCTATACGGCATGTTCCTGGCCATCATCATTCCGCCCGCCAGAAAAGACGCCTTTATCGCTGGGCTTGTGCTTCTCTCAATGGCAGCCAGCGGTCTCTTCTCGATCCTGCCTGTCCTAAAGACGATCTCCAGTGGTTTTAAGGTCATCATCCTGACGCTCCTGATCGCCGGCGGCGCGGCTTTGATCCACCCGATCGACGAAACGGCAAACGACGCGGCGGAAGCGTAAACACACCTTTTATATAGTTTATAAAGCGCACAAAGTGCTGCGACTTGGAGGTAACTATGAATCCCGGTATCTATGGATCCCTGCTGATCATGTGTCTGACTGTGTACTGCATCCGAATGCTGCCCTTTTTGGTATTTCGGAAAGAGATCACCAACGTATGGCTGCGCTCTTTCTTATATTATGTGCCCTATGTCACGCTTGCGGTCATGACCTTTCCGGCGATCGTCCTCGCGACAGACAATATTTGGTCGGGCATTGCGGCCCTGATCGTCGGGCTCCTGGCGGCCTGGTTTAAGGGAGATCTGTTCTTTGTCGCGATCTCCTGCTGCGCGACGGTGTTTCTGACGGGGCTCATTTTTTGACGCTTATTATTGAGGCTGTTTTTTGGCTCTTATGATTGCATTCATGCAAAGAATTGCCGTTTGAAATGCGCAGTGGGTTTATTGTTTTTTAATATTCTTTTTTTCTTTTCTTTCTTGCAATAGAGAATGTATACTCTACAATAAATTACGAATGTATGCGTTTTATCTAGAATCGTTCAACTATTGTATAAAAATGTATAAAAAGGATCGTGACCTGAATTATGTTTAATGATTTCAAATATCGGTTTTCCAGATTTATGCAGGGCAGATACGGGGTGGACAGCCTGTCGAGGTTTTTATCGGGCGTGCTCATAGCGATCATCGTCCTCGGCCTCTTCATACCGATCCCGTTTTCCGGACTGATTACGCTGGCCCTTCTGGTGATCCTGTACTGGAGAATGTTCTCTAAGAACATTCCAAGGAGATACGAGGAGAATCAGAAATTCCTCGAACTTAAGGATAAGTTCATGGGCCGCTTTTCGAATTTTAGCAGCAATGTTTCCCAGTTCAAGGAGTATCACATTTATAAGTGCCCGCGCTGCAACCAGAAGATCCGCATCCCTCGCGGAAAGGGTCACATCATGGTGCGCTGCCCGCGCTGCGGCTATGAATTCCATAAGAAAAGCTGATGAAGGCAGCCGGAAAGACCGGCTGCTTTTTCTTGCAGCATAGTATGAGGTAGATTTCGTATGTTTGGATATGTGACAGTCAATGAACCGGAGCTCAGGATCCGGGAATATCATCTATATCGTTCCTATTACTGCGGGATGTGTATGGATCTGAAGGACCAGTACGGGCAGAGCGGCCGTATGACGCTCAGCTACGACACGGTTTTTTTAGCACTCCTTCTGACCAGCCTGTATGAGCCCGCGGAGACGCAGCGCTCTGTCCGGTGCGTGGTACATCCTTTGGAGAAGCATCCGACCAGGCAGAATGCGTTTACCCGCTACGCCGCGGATATGAATATCATTCTCTCCTACTATTCCTGCGTCGATGACTGGAATGACGAAAAGGAAATGAAAAAGAAGCTCATGGCAAATGTGCTGCGCGGTAAATGCGAAGCGGCAGGCCGGCTCTATCCGGAAAAAGCAAAGCTGATCAAGGAAAAGCTGGACCAGCTTCACGAACTGGAGAACCAAAGCCGCACCGACGCCGCCTCTTCGGGATCCCCCTCCTTGCTCCTGGACGAAGCCGGGGGAATCTTCGGCGATCTGATGGCGGAGATTTTTGACTACCAGCATGACACATGGGGACCGGCGCTGCGGCAGGTTGGCTATTACCTTGGCAAGTTCATTTATATTCTGGATGCCTACGACGACCTGGAAAAAGACAGAGCCTCCGGCAGCTTTAACCCGCTCGCTGCCATGCATGAAAAGCCCGGCCTTGACGACTATGTGCAGGGTCTCCTTACCATGACCATTTCTTCCTGTACGGCGGCGTTTGAGACTTTACCAATTGTAGAAAACATTGATATACTACGAAATATATTGTATTCTGGAATATGGTGTAAGTTTGATCAAAAGCGCATGAAACGTGCACAGGAGACTGCACCATCTTCAGTTTCTAGAGAAAGGACCGCACAAGATGAGTGATCCCTACAAGGTTCTGGGCGTTGACCGGAACGCTTCCGACGATGATATCAAGAAGGCATACAGGACGCTGAGTAAGAAGTATCATCCGGACGCCAATATTAATAATCCCAATAAGGAGAAGGCCGAGGAAATGTTCAAGCTGGTGCAGGAAGCGTACCAGCAGATCATCTACGAGCGCCAGCATCCCTATGCATCGGCCGGAAGCAGCAGTTCCGGCGGCTATAGTAACGCAGGCGGAAATTCTTCATACGCGAATGGCGGCTATGCGAACGGCGGCTACAACGGGCAGTTCTATACCAACTGGGACGACTTTTTCAACGATTTCTTTACCGGTGCGTTTACCGGCCAGTATCAGTATAGTAATCAGCAGATGGCCCCGGAGAGCGACTATGACCGGTATATGAAGGCGGCCGCCAACTATATCAACAACAGGCGCTATAACGAGGCGATCAATGTCCTGAACAGTGTCGAGGACCACAGCTCGCTCTGGTACTATTACAGTGCGATCGCGCACGCCGGTCTGGGCAATCACGCGCAGGCCCTTGAATATGCCACGATCGCGGCGGATATGGAGCCTTCCAATTACTCCTACCAGAATCTGGTCACGCAGCTGCGCCACGGGCGGGGCGGCTATCAGGAGCGGCAGAACACCTATGTGCGCTCCTATGACACAGGCGGCTGGTGCCTGCGGCTCTGTCTCATGAACATGCTCCTCAACCTCTTCTGCGGAGGCGGCGGAATCTGCTGCGGCAGGACCCATATCTGACAAGGCAGGGAGCGACCTTTCGGGTCAAAAAAGGGTCAATCATTTTTCTTGTGGGATTGGCCATGCCACACTATAGGTTGCTAATACCGTCCGCCAGCCTTGACATGAACCTCAGGCAATGCTTCAGGGTT
>ONNQ01000063.1 GCA_900319245.1 uncultured Lachnospiraceae bacterium
CAACTTTCCCTTGCTCTTACAGGTATTTCTTTCTGTTGGCAGCTGTGTTCTGACGATAATTGAACTTCTTGAACGGCTTGCCGCCAGTTGCCTTCTTAAATGCGCTGCAATATGCGGAATAGCTTTTTTCGCGCTCTACGCCATTAACGTATACATAGTAATAGCGGTAGCTTTTCCCGCCGCGCCTAAAGGTAACTTTGCGTAAAGACGGATAAGCTTTTTTGCCGCTGATCTTATCGTGGTATTCATTCGTTACATCCGTAGCAAATTTCCTTTTAAATAATCCGGTCCGCTGATAATATCCCAGCAGTACTTCGGTATAGTCACCACCGGTTGTAACCTTGACGACTCTCCCGTTTTTATATGTATAAATCGCCCAAAGGTATTGCCTGGAGGTGGTCTTGGTGCGAACGATCAGTTCAGGAATAGTGTCGTTGTTAATATAAGCAGTGGCAAACTGCACTTTGGATGACGCAGTCGGGCGGTATGTCTTCCCGGGAGCTTCAGCCGTGCCGTTATAAGCGTTGTAATAGCGTCCGTTACCATAAATGTCCACCTTGGACTTTGACAGCATTGTCTTGTAGGCGTTCAGAGCCTTCTGCCTTGCGGTAATCGCATGTCCGCTGGCAGCAGGTACAATCATCGATACAAGTAAAGCTAACAACAGACAGGCCCTCAGTTTTCGAATTGCTCTTTTCATTTCTAATCCTCCCCATACAGATACTTAAGTTATGACAGACAATTCCAATTATCAAAATAGAAATCATCCATCACTTATTACAATCACATTGTATCAATTCACGAAAAAAGCCGCCCCACACAAAAGGGTAGTCTTTGAAAAGTTGCCGACTTAATTTACCAGCTCTTCTCCAGGCCTTTCGGAATCTTATGTGTGGCCAGTGCTCTTTTGAGTGTATTGATCTCTGCTTCCTTCCTGGCTATTTAAGTTATTTTTCGTGGCAGTACAGTACTACTAGCGGGAGATATACCCCACCTCCCCTTCAGCGAATATCAGCTGTCTCTCAGGAATTAAATCGATTATGAATACTGTTGTCCTCTCCGCGCCGCATAAACAATGCATACAATAATAGTTCTATTCAAATTCAGAATTCCACTAACGATTTCATTTGGACAAAGGGTCCCATCCCCATCTTACAACCTCTCCCACCAATGCAATTCTATGCAAACAATATTCATTCTTCCGCACCGCCCACGATTTGTCGTTTAAAACAACACAAGTCGGGTAGCAATGGTCCAAATCCCGCCCAATCTCCCACAACAATCACAATACCAATTGACCCCACCACCCACATTTGCTACAATTTTACTGTTTTATAGCTAACGTACAACCGCACAGCTTTGTTATTATAAACAACATCAAGGAGATCTACATGAAGAAACTATCTTTATCTCTTCTGGCCGACACCGTCATCTCCCGCCGCAAGGCGCTGAAGATGACCCAGACCGATCTGGCCAAGAAGGCAGGCATGAACCGTTCCATGCTCAGCAAGCTGGAGACCCAGGACTACACGCCCTCCATCGACCAGCTGCAGGCGCTCGCCGAGTGCCTTGGCTTTGAGCCCACTGAGCTCTTTATCGATTCCGAGACACACCCCTTTTCCGCGCATCCCGCTATCGCGGCGAAAGGCACTGCCAAAGACGCAACATCAACCGCAACAGACGCCACAGAGACCAACACCCTGAAGCCCTACAACATCGCTGTCGCCGGAACCGGATACGTCGGCCTCTCGCTGGCTGTCCTTCTCTCCCAGCACAACAATGTCACTGCGGTCGACATCATTCCGGAGAAGGTCGAGAAGATCAACAACTTCGAGTCCCCCATCAAGGACGACTACATCGAGAAGTTCATGCGCGAAGCCAAAAAAGGAACCCGCAAACTCAATCTTCATGCCACCACAGACGGCGCATCCGCATACAAGAACGCTGACTTCGTCATTGTCGCCGCGCCTACGAATTATGATCCCAAGAAGAACTTCTTTGACTGCTCTGCAGTAGAATCCGTCATCAGACTGGTTCAGGAGTCTTCCAAGGACAACGGCGCCGCAGCAGCTGCTGAAGACACCCTCGCAGAACACAAACCCACCATCATCATCAAATCCACGATCCCGGTAGGCTACACCCGCCACATACGCGAGAAGCTGAACATGGACAACATCCTGTTCAGCCCGGAGTTCCTGCGCGAGTCCAAAGCCCTGTACGACAACCTCTATCCCAGCCGGATCATCGTCGGATACGACATGCAGTCCGAGCTCTCCAAGGACAAGGCCCACACCTTCGCCGCTCTCCTGCAGCAGGGCGCCTACAAGGAGAACATCGACACCCTGTTCATGGGCTTCACCGAGGCGGAGGCCACAAAGCTGTTCGTCAACACCTACCTGGCGCTGCGCGTCAGCTACTTCAACGAGCTGGACACCTACGCAGAGGTCAAAGGACTGAACACCGCCCAGATCATCAAGGGCGTCTGCCTGGATCCCCGAGTCGGTGACTATTATAACAATCCGTCTTTTGGCTACGGCGGATACTGCCTGCCCAAAGACACCAAGCAGCTGCTTGCCAACTACCAGGATGTGCCGGAGAACCTGATCGAGGCCATCGTGGAGGCCAACCGCACCAGAAAGGACTTCATCGCGGACCGCGTTCTGGAGATCGCGGGCACATACGGCAACAGCGAAGCGTATTCTTCGGCAAAAGAGAGCCAGCAGAAGGACGTCATCGTCGGCGTCTACCGTCTGACCATGAAGTCCAACTCGGACAACTTCCGCCAGTCCTCCATCCAGGGCGTCATGAAGCGCATCAAGGCCAAAGGCGCGACCGTCGTCATCTACGAGCCCACGCTCGAGAACGGGGCGACCTTCTTTGGCTCCAAGGTCGTGAACAACCTCAAGAAGTTCAAGGGCATGTGCGGCTGCATCATCGCAAACCGATACGATCCTGCGCTGGATGACGTGAAAGATAAGGTATATACAAGAGACCTGTTTAGAAGGGACTAAAACGCGACCGAAGGGTAACCCTGTGATTTTGCAGGGCTTCCGGTTCAGAACAAGCAAGCGCGACCGCAGGGTTACCCTTCAGTCGCGATATAGGAGAATGATATGAGCAAAACCCACATAGATTTGAACGGCAGAACGATTCTGGTCACCGGCTCGCCCGGCTTCATCGGCGCCAATCTGGTGATGCGCCTGCGCCGCGAGCTGACAAGCGGCACTGTGATCAGCTTCGACAATATGAATGATTATTATGATCCGGACCTCAAGGAGTACCGCCTTCGCATCATCAATGCGATCTCGTCCCCTGTAAGGCATGTTTTTGTGAAGGGCAGCATCGCTGACAAAGCCCTTGTAGACGAGATCTTCAGGACATACAAGCCCTCGATCGTGGTCAACCTCGCCGCACAGGCGGGCGTCCGCTATTCCATCGATCATCCGGACGTGTATATCGAGAGCAACCTCATCGGATTCTACAATATCCTGGAAGCCTGCAGGCATTCCTATGATGACGGAAGCACGGGCGTTGAGCACCTTGTGTACGCTTCCAGCTCATCCGTTTACGGCGGCAACAAAAAAGTGCCCTTCGCAGTGGAGGACAAAGTCGACACCCCGGTCTCTCTCTACGCGGCCACCAAAAAATCGAACGAACTGCTGGCGCACAGCTACAGTAAACTTTACAACATTCCGTCCACAGGTCTGCGCTTTTTCACGGTATACGGACCTGCAGGCCGCCCGGATATGTTCTACTTCTCCGCCACGCAGAAGCTGCAGGCAGGCAAGACCATCCAGATTTTCAACTATGGCAACTGCAAGCGCGACTTCACCTACGTGGACGACATCGTGGAAGGCGTGCTCCGCGTGATGCAGGGCGCTCCCGAGAAGCAGACCGGCGAAGACGGTCTCCCGCTGCCGCCCTACGCCGTCTACAACATCGGCGGAGGAACTCCCGAAAACCTCCTCGATTATATCTCCACCTTGCAGGAAGAGCTGGTTCGTGCCGGCGTTCTGCCAAAAGATTATGATTTTGAAAGCCACAGACAGCTCGTCGGCATGCAGCCAGGCGATGTGCCGGTCACTTATGCAGACAGCACCGGCCTCGAGAGAGATTACTGCTTCACACCGCAGATTGGGATCCGAGAGGGCCTGAGGAAGTTTGCGGAGTGGTATAAGATGTATTACGGTTAATAATTCATTAAGGGTCCGGAGTCCTGACACACGTCAGATTCCAGGCCCTTAATTTTATTACAGTTACAACACAACCCTCTTCTCCTGTACCGCTCTCAAGTAAATCCCTTTATTGTCTAGATTTACAGGCATTTCTTTACCAGTGCGGCGTCATCCAGGGCGGCATCAATCAACCGACTGAAAAAGGACGTATATCCTTTTCCATAAGACTTAGAAAATTTCTGTGCTTTCTCAGACAACCGTATCGAAGCAGTTTGTTTGACTCTGCCTTTCTGATTCATCCGCTTGAACTGTTTCAGCATTTCCTCAGTCATCTCTGGGCTTTCTTCGTCATACAATATGGTGCGTGCTGCAGCGTTTTCGATCTCCTGCAGCTCGTCACTCGTCAATTCCGGTTTTAAATCTTTATAACTCACCTTCGCCATTATAATACCTCTCTCTTTCCGGAGCCGATGCCATTCGTGCGGATATCAGTCGTACCACATGATTTTCAATATCATAATCGAAGTACTCGTACATCTGGCACCTCTTGGTATTATTTAATCATTTTCAACCGCGATTCGCAATGCATTTCGCATTCAATATCGCAATGCAATTTCTATATTGTATTGTTAGTTGACAGCACAATTCAATGAATGTTCCTCACTTCCACCATCTCCGCATTATCCTCCCCATGGTACTCCCGGAAGTATTTTACTGTTGACTGCGTCCCGCTGTTGCGGCCCGCTCCGATGACGTACATTTCGTCTGACCAGGCGGCGATCAGCCGGTTTCTTCTGGGGAAATGGTATGGTCTTGCCTTCG
>ONNQ01000035.1 GCA_900319245.1 uncultured Lachnospiraceae bacterium
CTGTATCCGGATAAGGTTGCTTTTCCGTTTGCGGAGTAGAGAAAGACTCCCGCGGCGGAACAGCAAGCTCGGAGATTCAATCTCCGAGAAGCTGACAAACCTCGCAACAAATAATGCGGTCAAAAGAGCCGAAATCCTTGTCACACAAACCGGAAAATCAGTATAATGCTATCATCGACAATACAAAACAGTAACGCTGCGCGGCGCGCCCTATTGAACGCAGCGTGGATGCCAACAAACGAGTATAAGGAGCTGGACATATGCACCGACTGACATCGAAACTGATCATATATAGAGGGATTGGAGAGGACAGCATTCTGCGCTGTCTGGCGGAGATCTGCCGCGAATTCTATGAGGGGACCTATGACAAGGAGATCATGATCTCCAGGATTTACGAACAGGTGCACAGCTTGCTGGATCTGGCCACTAAGTATGGGTTTAATAATAATCTCTGGCACAACTATCTGGCCTATCTGATCGCGACGACAGAGACCCCTTTTACATTGGTATCGGAGAAGGTCGGCGCCAATGAGGGGAGCGTCAATATCTTCGCTCTCAATGATTTCAGGATTTTCAGAGAGCTCTTCAATTATGATTTCAGCCCCATTGAGGAGGCGCTGGGCATCAACTGCTTTACCGTTCTGGAGAATTATACGGCGGTCGGCAAGCCGGAGCGCGTCTTTAACAGAAGTGTCAGCGAGAAGGTGCAGAAGCTCAGCGCAGGAATTGAGTCGGTCACAGCCACTGCATCGAGTCCCGAGAAGGAGATGTATGACATCATCACCGGCTTTTACAAGGAGTATGGCGTCGGCAAGTTCGGCCTCAATAAGGCCTTCCGCGTCAACGATGACAATAAGGAAGAGGAGTTCCTCATTCCGATCACCGCGACGAGCGACGTACAGCTGGAGGATCTGATCGGCTATGAGCTGCAGAAGCAGAAGCTGATCGCCAACACGGAGGCCTTTGTGAACGGGCGCATGGCCAACAACGTGCTTCTGTACGGCGACGCGGGGACCGGCAAGTCGACGAGTATTAAGGCGATCCTGAACCGCTATTACAGCCAGGGCCTACGCATGATCGAGGTCTACAAGCACCAGTTCAAGGATCTGCAGCGCATCATTACGGAAGTCAAGAACCGCAATTATCGCTTCATCATCTATATGGACGATCTGTCTTTTGAAGAATTTGAGACGGAATACAAGTATCTCAAGGCCGTGATCGAAGGCGGTTTGGAGACCAAGCCGGAGAACGTGCTGATCTACGCGACGTCCAACCGAAGGCATCTGATCCGGGAGACCTGGAGCGACCGAAGCGACCGGTCCGACGACGAGATGCACCGCAGCGATACGGTGCAGGAGAAGCTGTCTCTGGTGGCGCGCTTCGGCGTCTCGATCGGCTATCTCAAGCCGTCTCATCAGGAATATCTGCACATCGTCAGCGAACTGGCCAAGAAGTACCCGCAGATCACGCTCACCGAAGCGGAACTGGCCCAGAAGGCCAACCAGTGGGAGCTGCGAAGCGGCGGCGCATCCGGGCGTACCGCGCAGCAGTTCATCAACTTCCTGGTCGGCAACGCAGAGGAGTGAAGCGCGAGCGCCCCTCGCGCAGCGCGTAAAGCTATGCGAGTGCACCCTAGCGGAAACCGTGGAGAACCAAGCGCAGGCGTGCCCCTCGCAGAGGAGTAAAAAGAGCACAAAAGGACAGACCGTGCCATGTTTCGGGGCGGTTTTTCCATGTAATATAATAGGTGATAATGATATGATGATTCTGTACGGGCGGATGGTGCAGAGCCCTGCCTGTGCGTGTGAAAGGAGCAGCCAACAATGGCAAACGAAAAGGTGATGAGCGAGAGGATCCTGAAAGTCACGGAGAGTATACTGGAGGATTACAAGAACGGCAGAGATATTGACAAGATGGATGTTTTCAGCCAGCCGGACAGCGATGCGGTGACGGACATTGTCAAGAAGCTCCTCAACATTCTTTATCCGGGCTATTACAGGGAGAAGAATTACAGAAGCTACAATGACAATAGCAGGATCAGTATTTTGATCGAGGATGTGATCTACAACCTGATCAAGCAGACCGCGATCGCGCTTCGCTTCAGGGAGGACTACGCGCAGGCGACGGAGGCGGAGATCAAGGACGCGGCCGAGGAGATTGCGATCGAGTTCATCAGCCGCATTCCCAAGATCCGGGAGCTTCTGGATACAGACATGGAAGCCTTCTACCAGGGCGATCCGGCCGCTTACAATAAGGAAGAGATCGTTCTGTGCTATCCCGGGCTGCTCGCCAGCACGGTGAACAGGCTGGCGCATGAGCTTTTCCTTTTAAAGGTGCCGCTGATTCCCAGAATGATGACGGAATACGCCCACAGCAGGACCGGTATCGACATTCATCCCGGCGCCACGATTGGCAAATATTTCTTCATGGACCACGGAACCGGCATTGTTGTCGGTGAGACCTCGATCATCGGGGAACATGTCAAAATATACCAGGGCGTCACGATCGGCGCGCTCTCCACAAGAGGCGGCCAGAGCCTTCGCGGCGCGAAGAGACATCCCACGATCGAGGACAACGTCACGATTTACGCAGGTGCTTCCATCCTGGGCGGTGAGACTGTAATTGGCGCGGGTTCGGTCATCGGATCCAACGTATTCATCACGAGCAGCGTCAAGCCCGGCACCAGAATGAGCGTCAAGACGCAGGAGCTGGTGATCCGCCACAGGGAAGAGATCGAAGGCCCCAGGGAGCACGCGGAAGAGGACAAGGGGTCCGAAAATTGGTATTAAATTAGTATTAATAGTTCACAGGAATGAGCGGCCGGTTCAGGCGGGCGTGCGAACGGGTATCGTATACCGCTCTGCCAGAGGTCAGTAAAAGGGGGACAAAATGGAAACAATTTATAATGCAATTCGCGATCTGACAGAATATGCACTGGCGACAAATCTGATCGAGAAAGAGGACGTGATCTACACAGTGAACTCGCTTCTCGGCGCGCTTGGCATCGACGATTATCCGGGAAACAGAGATGAGATCATTGCGGGCGCAGCGGAGCTCGACGCGGCGAAGATCAAGGACGGCACGCTTCTTGAGGGAATTTTAAAAGAGATTCTGGACTATGCGGCGGAAAAGGGAATGCTGGACGGCAGTTCTGTCGTCATGAGAGATCTGTTTGACACAAAGATCATGGGTATTCTCACACCCAGACCGAGCGACGTCATTGCCAAGTTTAAAGCCATCTACGACGAAGACGCCGTCAAGGCAACCGACTGGTATTACAATTTCGCGCAGAATACGGATTATATCCGCAGATATAGAATCGCCAGAGACAGAAGATGGAAGGCGGAGACCGAGTACGGCGAGCTGGACGTCACGATCAACCTCTCCAAACCGGAGAAAGATCCCAAGGCGATCGCAGCGGCAAGAAACGCGGCCCAGAGCAGCTATCCCAAATGTCAGCTGTGCATTGAAAACGAGGGATATTTTGGCAGAGTGAATCACCCCGCCAGAGAGAATCACAGGATCATTCCGATCACGATCCAGAACAATCCCTGGGGATTCCAGTACTCGCCCTACGTCTATTACAACGAGCACTGCATCGTGTTTAATTCCCAGCACATTCCGATGGCAATCAACCACAACACGTTCTGCAAGCTGTTTGACTTTATCAAGGCCTTCCCGCACTACTTCCTGGGATCCAATGCGGACCTTCCGATCGTCGGCGGCTCGATCCTGAGCCACGACCACTTCCAGGGCGGTCACTACGAATTCGCGATGGCCAAGGCGCCGGTGGAGCGCACCTTTACCGTCGAGGGATTCGAGGACGTGAAGAGCGGCGTCGTGAAATGGCCTATGTCCTGCATCCGCCTGTCCGGCCCCGATTCGGACCGCCTGATCGCACTGGCGGACCACATTCTCGCGGCCTGGCGCGGATACACCGATGAGGACGCGTTCATCTATGCGTTTACGGATGACACGCCTCACAATACGATCACCCCGATCGCGAGAAAGCGCGGCGACCACTTCGAACTGGATCTGGTCCTTCGCAACAATATCACGACAGACGAGCACCCGCTGGGCGTCTATCACCCCCACGCAGAGCTCCATCATATCAAAAAAGAGAATATCGGTCTGATTGAGGTCATGGGTATGGCCATCCTGCCCGCAAGACTGCTCACAGAGATGCAGGATCTGGAGAAGGCGATCCTGGCCGGCGACGACCTGCGAAAGGATCCCGCGCTGGAGAAGCACGCGGATTGGGCAGAGGCGTTTATGAAGCAGTACGATGACATCAATAAGGACAACATCAGTGAGATCATCCGTCTGGAGATGGGCAAGGTGTTCGCCCGCGTTCTGGAGGACGCAGGCGTCTACAAGAGAACGCCAGAAGGACAGGCGGCGTTTGACAGGTTTATCGCGACACTTTGAGAAGAATTGCCGGCAGACTCGCATAGAGCTGCCGGCAAATTGCATATATTGGACGGTGGCCGCGATAGGGGCTTGGAATGCGTGGCAGGTGCCATCGGTATGTCGGGAAAGAGTGGACGAAATGAAAGAAGAGAATAAGGTTATGTATGATCGACTCATCGCGGACCTGCGGCGCATGGGACGAGTCGCAGTCGCGTTCTCGTCGGGCGTGGATTCCACACTGCTGCTCAAGGCAGCGGTGGACGCGCTGGGAGACCAGGTCCTTGCGGTGACGGCCCGCTCGCGGTCTTTCCCGGAGCGGGAGAATCTGGAGGCGGCCGCGTTCTGCCGTGAGAACGGCGTGGAGCAGGTCGTTGTGGAAGTGGACCAGCTCTCGATTGAGGGATTTCGGGACAATCCGCCCGATCGCTGCTATATCTGCAAGAAGCATCTGTTTACGGCGATGATGGAGGCAGCTGCGGAACGAGGTTTCCATGTCGTCGCGGAAGGCTCCAACATGGACGACCTGGCGGACTACAGGCCCGGACTTAAAGCGATCGCAGAGCTTGGCGTCCGGAGTCCCCTGCGGGACGCGGGGTTTACCAAGGCACAGATTCGGGCGATTTCCAGAGATCTGGGACTTCCGACCTGGAAAAAGCAGTCTTTTGCCTGCCTGGCGACCCGATTTGTGTATGGAGAGCATATCACGAACGAGAAACTGGACCGCGTGGACAAGGCGGAACAGCTCCTGATGGATCTGGGTTTTGGCCAATTGCGGGTGCGGATTCACGGCGAAGAGGGGAAACTGGCAAGGATCGAAGTCATGCCGGAGGAATTTGACAAGCTCCTGCACCTGCGGGATGCGATCACCCGCAAGTACAGGGAATTCGGATTTGATTATGTGGCCATGGACCTGTCCGGCTATCGGACGGGGAGCATGAACGAGGCAATCCTGAAGTGAGTCGGTACGAGGGCGGCTCCGGGCGTCCGGCAGACGACGCAGCGCGCCGGGGAGCCCTCCCATGTGCACTCAGGATTCGACCTGTGTAAGGCCTGTGATATCGGCCCTCGCCAGAATGGAATAATTGGTGTAGTAAACGACAAAGCCCGGCTTGGCCCCGCCGGGCTTTTTCACGTTCCGGCGAAGGAGATAGTCGATCTCGACCTTGCCCTGCTCGCGCCCCGCGGAGTACCAGGCCGCAAGGGACGCCGCCTCCTCGAAGGCCCTGTCCGGGATCTCGTCCATGGACTTGCCGCCTGCGCGCAGGATCACGTGGGAGCCCGGCATGTCGTTGGCGTGGAGCCAGATGTCCCCGGGATCGGAGAAGTGGAAGGTGAGCTGGTCGTTCTGGGTGTTGTTCTTGCCTACATAAATGTCGTAGCCGTCGGAACTGATGTAGTGGAGCGGCTTACTGACAGGCGTGCGGGCGCGCCCCTTGGATTTGTCGTAGCCCGGACGGCGCTTGCTGCCGGCGTGGTTGTGTCTTTTGACCAATCCGCTGTCCTCGAGCTCTTGGCGGATCTGCGCGAGGTCCCCCTCATTGGTGGCAAGATCCAGCGACGTGCGGATGCTCTCGAGGTGCTCGATCTCGGACTTGACCTCCGCGGTCAGGGCGGTCAGCGCCTCGTTGGTCCTCTTGAGCTTGGTATAGCGGTCAAAATACTTCTTAGCGTTCTGCTGCGGCGTCAGCGTCGAGTCGAGCGGCACGCGGAGCTTCTCGCCGGTATAATAGTTATCCAGCTCGCAGCTCTTGGCCCCGGCCGGGATCGAGTAGCCGTAGGCGTTTAAGAGTTCGCCGTAGACTCTATACTTGTCCCGCTTCTCGGTGTCGCGGATCTGCTTGCACTGCAGGTCGTACTTGTGCACGTCGCGCTCGAGGATGGTCTGCACAATGCGGCGCAGGTCGACCGATTTCTGCCGGATGCGTGTGACTTCATTCTTTTGCGCGTAGAAGGTCTCGAGGAGCTCCGACATCGAATCAAAGCGGACTTCCTCGAACTGCGCGTCGAAATCGGCGTAGATCCGCATGGGCACAGCGCTATATCCGACGGGCGCGCCGCGGCGGCCGCCTTCCTCTTTCTTATAATAGATGCAAGGCGCAAAGTCGCCTCGCTGCACGGTTTCCATGAGATCTCTGAACGCGTTCCAGAGGGATGCCCGGTCCGCATCGGTCATGGAGGACGCGCTGCGGTCATTGGTTAGCGCCGCGCGGTGGCACAGCTCCTCCGCCATCTCCGTAGAAATTCCGGTGTAGGTGGAGAGCAGGAGCTTGGCCGGCGGGACCTGCTGCGTGCGGAACGTCGCATCAAATGCGTCCTGGGTCTCGGCCAGCGGATTTCTCTTATTTCTGGTATCGGGGACAAAATAGGGCCTGCCCGGCAGGACCTCTCTGACGGAGCTGACCAGGGCAGAGATGTGCTTGATACTGTCGACAATCTGCTCCTCGTCATTTAAGAAGATCAGGTTGCTGTGCTTGCCCATCAGCTCGATGACCAGCGTGTGGCGGCACAGATCGCCCATTTCGTCCAGGTGCTCCACCTCAAAGCGAAGAATACGCTCGAGGCCGGGCTGGGTGACGGACAGGATCCGTCCGTTCTGCAGGTGCTTTCTTAGGAGCATGCAGAAAGCAGGAGCCTGCAAGGGCGCCTGTCGGTTTTTGGCAGTGAAGTAAGCGAGGGGGAGGGAGGCGTCGGCAGACAGATAGAGTCTGCACTGTCCTCCGCCGCACTCTGCGGTGGGTTTTAATGTGAGGACCAGTTCGTCGCGGTCCGTCTGCGCGATCTTATAGACGCGCGCGCCTGTCAGCCTGTCAGCGAATTCTTTGCACAGGGAGGCGGTCGTAATTCCGTCAAAAGCCATGTGTCAGGCTCCTTTCTCGTCATAATCATCTGATTATAGCACACAGACAGACAATTGTCCTCGTGCTCCTTCCTTTACAAAGATGTAAACTAGCGGTAAAATCTGCTATATATGGTCATTAGTATGGAGGAGTATTGTCTATGATCAAGAGTATGACAGGATATGGAAGAGCAGAACTTGCGAACGATGATCTGAAGATCACAGTCGAGATCAAGTCCGTCAATAACCGCTATCTGGATATCGGGATCAAGATGCCCAGACAGCTGAGCATGCTGGAATCCAGTATCCGCGCGGAGCTCAAGAATTATATTAATCGTGGCAAGGTCGATGTCTATATCACCTACGAAGACCTCAAAGAAGCCAATATGAACGTCAAGTACAACAACAAGATCGCAGGAGAGTATCTTGCGTATCTGCGTCAGATGGCCGAGGAGTTCGGGATCGAGAATGATATCCGGGTATCCTCTCTGTCCAGATTTCCCGACGTATTCACCATGGAAGAGGAGCCCACGGATGCGGAGGCGCTCTGGGAGACCCTTCGCGGCGTGATCTGCGAAGCAGCCGAGAATTTCCGCGACGCGCGCGTGCGTGAAGGTGAATTCCTCAGAAATGATCTGATCGGCAAGCTCGACGAGATGCAGAGCCACGTCGATTTTATCACCGAGAAATCGCCGCAGATTGTCGCGGCCTACAGGCAGCGCCTGTATGAAAAGGTCCAGGAACTGATCGGTGACGCTGTGATCGATGACAGCCGGATCTTGCAGGAAGTGACGATCTACGCCGACAAGGTATGTGTGGACGAGGAGTTGGTGCGCCTGCAGAGCCACATCCAGGCGACGAGAGCCGCCCTGGACGGAAGCGAAGGCGTCGGCCGAAAGCTCGACTTCATCGCGCAGGAGATGAACCGCGAATCCAACACCATTCTCTCCAAGTCCGACGATCTGGAAGTATCTGACAGAGCAATCGAGCTCAAGACCACCGTCGAGAAGGTCAGAGAGCAGATTCAAAATATTGAATAATGGCAGGGATCCGCATGGATGCATATAGGTTTATCAATATTGGATTCGGCAATACCGTCAACGCAGCCAAGATCATCGCGATCGTCAGTCCCGATTCCGCGCCGATCAAGCGCCTGGTCTCCAAGGCCAAGGAGGACGGCAGGAGTGTGGATGCGACCCAGGGGCGTAAGACCAAGGCTGTGCTGGTCATGGAAAACGACCGGATCATCCTCTCGGCGCTCCTCCCCGAGACAATCCGCATGCGGGCGCAGGGGAGCAGGGATGAGAGAGCCACTGAAGAGACTGTTCTTCCTGCTGATCAGACGGCAGAGGACATAGACTAAGTAAAGGCAGGGACAGGAATATGAGCAATCAGAACAGAAAGGGTAGACTTGTCATCATTTCGGGCTTTTCCGGCGTCGGAAAAGGGACCCTTGTGAAGCAGCTGACCGGGCAATTTGATCATTACGCACTTTCCGTTTCGATGACGACCAGAGCGCCGAGGGACAAAGAAGTGCACGGCGTCGACTATTACTACGTCACGAAGGAAGAATTTGAGAAGACCATCGAGAAGGGCGGCTTTTACGAGTACGCAAATTATGAGGGTTGTTATTACGGAACGCCCAGGGCTTTTATTGATGAGAGCAGAGCGGAAGGCAAGGATGTGATCCTGGAGATCGAGGTCCAGGGCGCCATGCAGTTCAAGAAGAAATTCCCGGAGACGTTCCTGATCTTTGTCGCAACCAAGAGCGCTGCGGAAATGGAACGGCGTCTCACGGGCAGAGGAACGGAAGATTTTGACAAGATCACGGGCCGACTGAAGGCGGCCATCGGCGAAGCGGAGCAGATGCCCCATTACGACTGCGTGGTCATCAACGACGACCTGCAGACTTGCGTCGACCAGACGAACAGAATCATCCTGGGCGAGGAAACAGGACCGGCCTACGACCCGGTCTTCAAGGAGCAGTTTGTAGAGGGGCTGAAAGAAATCGTTGCACGGCGGACTGCAGAAAGGATCTGATAGAGATCATTGCAAATCGGACTGTACAATGAGATCCGGGTTATGCTATAGTTAGTGTTTGGAGAATTAACGAATGAACGGCGCTGCGCTGTGTTTGGACCAAGAAGCAGGAGGGCAGCGCGCTTTGAAAGAATGGAGGAAATATGATTCATCCCTCATACGTGGATTTAATGCAGGTTGTCAACAAGGGCGTGGAAGAGGGTGAGACACCCGTCATCAACAGCCGTTATTCCATCGTGATGGCGACCGCGAAGAGAGCAAGACAGATCGTGGATGGCGACGAGCCCCTGATCGATTCCGCAGAAGGCGAGAAGCCGCTCTCCATCGCAGTGGAAGAACTCAATCAGGAGAAGATCCATATCCTTGCCGAAAACGAGCCCGACGAAGAGGAAGAGATCCTGGACGAGGCGCTTCCGGAGAAGGAGATGGAAGCCGAGACCTTTGAAGGAGATGAGATTACAGAATGAAGATCCTTTTCGTATCGCTGGGCTGTGATAAGAACCTGGTCGACTCCGAAGAGATGCTCGGATCCCTCCGGGACAAGGGCTTTTCCTTCACAGACGATGAGAACGAGGCGGATGCGGCGATTGTCAACACCTGCTGCTTTATCATGGACGCCCAGAAGGAGAGTATCGACCAGATCCTGGCGCTGGCAGAGCGAAGGACGGAGGGAACCCTCAAGGCCTTGATCGTCACGGGCTGCATGGCGCAGCGCTATAAGGACGAAGTCCTGAAGGAGATCCCGGAAGTGGACGCAGTCATCGGCACCACGGCGCAGAGACAGATCGCGGATACGCTGGAAGAGATCCTCGCAGGGAACGGGCAGGCCGGAACGGGCGGAAAGCTTCTGATCGAGGACGTGAACAAGCGGTCCGGCACCGATGCAGAGCGCGTTGTGACGACCGGCGGCTATTACAGCTATCTCAAGATCGCGGAAGGGTGCGACAAGTGCTGCACCTACTGCGTGATTCCTTCCATTCGAGGCCACTACAGAAGTATTCCCATGGAGGAGATCCTGGCGGACGCGAAATCGCTTGCTGCCAAGGGGATCAAAGAAGTGATCCTGGTCGCCCAGGAGACCACACTCTACGGAACGGACCTGTACGGGCACAAAGCCCTCCCGGAACTTCTGCAAAAGCTCTCTGCGATTGAGGGCATCGAGTGGATCCGGCTCATGTACTGCTATCCCGAGGAGATTACACGAGAGATCGCGGAAGCCATGCGGGATACGCCCAAGGTCCTTCACTACATCGATATGCCGATCCAGCATGCGTCAGACAGTGTTTTGAAACGGATGGGACGGCGGACCAATCGGCAGGAGCTCACGGAAAAGATCGCGATGCTCAGAGAGGTCATGCCAGATATCTGCATCCGAACCACCCTGATCACCGGCTTCCCCGGGGAGAAGGAGGAGGACCACAGAGAACTGACGGACTTTGTGGAAACGATGCGTTTTGACAGGCTCGGCGTGTTCACCTATTCCAAGGAAGAGGGGACGCCCGCGGAGAAGATGAAGCCGCAGATTCCCGCGAGAGTGAAGAAAAAGAGGCAGAAAGAGCTGATGCTCCTGCAGCAGCAGATCGCCTTTGAGGCGGCCCGGGATATGGAAGGCCGCATCGTGGATGCGATCGTCGAGGGGCAGCTGGTCGGAGAACCGGTCTATATGGCGAGGACCTACAAGGACGCGCCCGGTATAGACGGCGAATTGTTCATTGAGACGCAGAGAGAACTTATGACGGGCGATCTGGTGAAGGTGAAAATCACGGGCTCCCGGGAATATGATCTTATAGGAGGAATTTACTATGAATCTGCCGAATAAACTTACTGTTGTGCGTATGGCACTGGTACCGTTTTTTGTTGCATTTTTGCTTCTGTCCGGATCCAATGAGTCTTTGAAGTGGATCGCGTTGGTCCTGTTCATTGTCGCTTCCCTGACGGATTTCCTGGACGGCTATATCGCCAGAAAGTACAATCTGATCACCAACTTCGGAAAGTTCATGGATCCCCTTGCGGACAAAATACTGACAATCTCCGGCATGATCTGTCTGATCGAGCTGGGCCGGATTCCTTCCTGGATCGTCATCATCATTGTTGCAAGAGAATTCATCATCAGCGGTTTCAGACTGATCGCCGCTGAGAACGGCATTGTCATCGCAGCCAACTACTGGGGCAAGTTTAAGACCACCTTCCAGATGATCATGATCATCCTGATGATCGTCAACATCCCCCAGCTGCAGATCCTCACCGATATCACAATGTGGATTGCGCTTGCACTGACCATCATCTCCCTTGTCACGTATATCAGTGCGAACAAGCAGGTGCTTGCGGGGGAAAAGTAAAACAACATAATATTTGATTTTGATTGCCCTGCAGGGACGCGGATTGTGGTCTCGGCAGGGCTTTTTTGATATAGTGGGTGTGGAGTTGGTGCGTGAAACAGCGGTGGTAAGCACTTGGGCTGCGCAGTGTTTTGACCGTACAGTGTTTTGAATGGCAGTGTGTACAGTAACTGGTGCTATGGGAGGTTGCGATGAGCGGAAGATGTATCATGATGTGCGCCGGGGACTATCATCCCATGGAGATTGAGAGGCGGCCCGATGATTTCGTGATCGCGGTGGATGGCGGGCTCTCTCGCCTGCTGCGGCAGGGAATTGAGCCGGATTTCTTGCTGGGGGATTTTGACTCGCTCGATCCGTCGGATGGAAATATCGTGGAACGGTTCAGAAAAATGGGAGAATCCCGCTTTCTACAGCTGCCGGTCGTCAAGGATGACACCGATACGATGGCAGCGACAAGGCTGGGAATCCAGCGGGGCTATAGAGAGTTCCTGATCTACGGCGGGCTCGGCGCGCGGCTGGATCATACCATGGCCAACATACAGACACTTGTGTGGATTCTTAGACAGGGCGGACAGGGCTGGCTCCTGGACCGGGAGACGTCGGTGACCGTCATTGGCGAAGGCCGGTTTGTGATCCCGGAATCCTTTGAGGGAACCGTGTCGCTCTTTTCCCTCGACACAGAGCTGCGGAACGTATCGATCCGCGGCATGAAGTACAACATAGAAAATGCCGCAGTCCGGAATGACTTTCCCCTGGGCTGCAGCAATGAAACTGTAAACGGTATGCAGGGCGAGATCCTGATCGGCGCGGGCACGGCGCTCATCATCCTGACAGAAAATCTGATCAACAGTCATTGAACAAAAAAATAAGGATATAGGTCCCGAAGGGCGACTTTCAGCACTTGTGCGCGGAGCCCTGAGGGACCTATATCCGATTTTTTATGTGCCTGGAGGGCGGCTTTCAGTTCTTGTGCGCGGAGCCCTGATGGACCTATATCCTTTTTTGTTATCAGAAATACCTATAATCGTCCAATCCCCCTCAGCTCCGATCAATTCGGATAATCGACCGATACCGGGGCAGCTCGTCCCGGAGGACATTCTGCAGCTCGGCCAGAATCTCTTCATCGCTCATCTTAAAGTCGAAGGGGAAGATGGCGTCGAAGGAGATGACCGGCGTGTCCTCGCCCCGCAGGATGCGGAAATCGTGGAGGCTGGCGTTGGGATCCATGGTCTTGAGGTACGTAAGGATGCTGCTCCGAAGGAGGATCGCCTCGTGATCGTGGATGTCGACAGGGTCGGCGTGGATGAGGCTTGTGACGCCGAATTCGCTGTCCAGCTGGGCCTCCAGGCGGTCGATGATCTCGTGGGCCTCAAGGAGAGTGAGGTCGGACGGGATTTCGGCATGCAGGGAGACCATGATATGGCCGGGGCCGTAGTCGTGGATCAGGAGGTCGTGCATGTCCAGAATTCCTTTGGTGTGCAGGACGCGATCGGAGATTCCGGCGATCAGGTCCGGATCCGGCGCTTGGCCGACCAGGGGACTTGCAGTCTCCATGATCGTCTGAAATCCTGTGCGCAGGATGAAGATCGAGACAGCCAGACCACACCAGCTATCCAGCTGCCAGCCCTTTAGATGAGACAGAATCTGACATAGCAAAACAGCGGCGGTGGAGATACAGTCGCTCAGGGAGTCCATGGCGGTGGAGCGCAGCGCAACGCTGTCGATCCGCACAGAGAGGTTCTGGTTATAGAAGTACATGTAAAACTTGACCAGGATCGATGCGGCCAGGATGACAGTGGCAGCGGGGGAGAAAGAAACTTCTTCCGGATGGACGATCCGCAGGAGCGAATTGTTGGCAAGCTCCAGTCCCATGAGGACGATCGAGATGCTCACAAAAAGTCCGGTCAGATATTCAATTCTTCCATGGCCATAGGGGTGTCCCTGGTCCGCCCGCTTTCCGGCCAGCTTGAAGCCAACCAGCGTCATGACACTGGATGCGGCGTCCGACAAGTTGTTGAAGGCGTCGGCCATGATGGAAATGGAATGGCTGAGCATTCCTGCCGTGAGCTTTGCGGTAAATAATAGCAGATTAAGAAAAATACCGACTGCCCCCGAGAGGACGCCATACTGGCGCCTCACCTCGGGGAGGTCGGTCTTCTCACAATCCGGGATCAATAACCTGGATAAAAGTGTAATCATTGTAAAGAACTCATCCCTTGTGAATCATAGTTTTTCAAAAGAACTCATCCCTCACTGAACAAAAGGTCTGAATAGGTGGGGAAGGGCCATGCGCTGCGCTCGGTGATCGTCTCCAGTTCGTCCGCGAAGCTGCGGCATTCGTTCATGTGGGGTACAATCACGTTGTGGCAGAAGAGCATCGCCTTTTCGGGATCGGCAGGAACTTCGCGCAGGCTCTTCTCGAGCTTCGCGCAGGCGTCGTGCAGGCTGTCGCAGAGAAGGCAGTTGGCGCGGGCGTGTTCCTCTTCGTATTTGCTGGGGAGGCCGAGCGCTTTGCGCTTCGCAAGTCCCTCGCAGAGCGTGGTGCCATATGCGGATACGGCGGGCATGATCTCCTTGCGGAGCATGTCGATCATGGTGCGGGCCTCGATCTCGATGGTCGCCGTGTAGTTCTCGACATGAATGTTGTAGCGGGCGTGTACTTCTTCCCTGGTGTAGATCGCGTGGTCCGTAAAGAGGCTGATATTCTTCTCCGCGATATAAGCGGGGAGCGCGTCTACAGCGGTGGAGAGATTGGAAAGTCCGCGGCGCTTTGCCTCCGCCAGCCAGGACTCGTCGTAGCCGTTGCCGTCGAAGATAATGCGGCGGTGCGCAGTCAGCTCTCTCTTGATGATCGCTGCCACACGCTTGTCAAAATCTGCCTGTCCGTTGTGCGCGCCGGTTGCCTCCAGCTCGTCTGCAAAGAGCATGAGCTCGTGGGCCATCATCGTGTTGAGAACGATGTTGGGACCCGAAATGGAGAGCGAGGAGCCAGGCATACGGAATTCGAACTTGTTGCCGGTGAAGGCCATGGGCGACGTGCGGTTTCTATCCGTGTTGTCCTGGGGAATGGGCGGCATGACGTCGACGCCGATATCCAGGGTCCGCTTTCCGTTGTTGGTCATCACAGTGTCATTGATGATGGAATCCACGACGGCGCTCAGATCGTCGCCGAGGAAGATCGAGACGACTGCGGGCGGCGCTTCCTGCGCACCCAGACGGTGGTCGTTGCCGGGCGTTGCGACAGTCGCGCGGAGCATATCCTGATACTCATCGACGCCCTTGATGAAGGCGGTGAGAAAGAGCAGGAACTGCGCGTTCTGTCTGGGTGTGGAACCGGGCTTGAAGAGATTGCGGCCGGTATCGGTTCCCAGTGACCAGTTGTCGTGCTTGCCCGATCCGTTCACGCCGGCAAAGGGCTTTTCGTGCAGGAGGCAGACCAGTCCGTGCCGGTCGGCGACCTTTTTCATGATCTCCATTGTGATCTGGTTCTGGTCGCAGGCGGCGTTCGCGTCGCTGTAGATGGGCGCCATCTCGTGCTGGGAGGGGGCCACCTCGTTGTGCTTAGTCTTGGACAGGACGCCGAGCTTCCACAGCTCATTGTCGAGGTCCTGCATATAGGCGGCCACGCGGGGTCTGATCGCGCCAAAATAGTGATCCTCCAGCTCCTGTCCCCTGGGCGGCTTTGCACCAAAGAGGGTTCGGCCGGCCATGATCAGGTCTTCACGCTGGTTGTACAGTTTTTTGTCAAGCAGGAAGTACTCCTGCTCGGCGCCGACCTGCGCGATGACGCGATTGGTCGTCTCGTCGCCGAAAAGGCGGAGGATGCGCACGGCCTGCTTACTGACAGCGTCCATGGAGCGCAGAAGAGGGGTCTTCTTGTCCAGGGCGTGTCCGGAGTAGGAGCAGAAAATCGTGGGAATGCAAAGAGATTTTTCTTTAATAAATGCAAATGAGGTGGGATCCCAGGCCGTATAGCCTCTCGCCTCGAAGGTGGCGCGCAGTCCGCCCGAAGGAAACGAGGAAGCGTCAGGCTCGCCGCGGACCAGCTCCTTGCCGGAGAACTCAAGAACGATCTTGCCCTTTTCCGCAGGGGCGATGAAGCTGTCATGCTTCTCCGCCGTCACGCCTGTCATGGGCTGGAACCAGTGTGTATAGTGGGTGGCGCCCTTTTCAACGGCCCACTGTTTCATGGCCTCTGCAATTTCATTCGCGGTCGAGATCTCAAGAGGCGTGCCGTCGCTGACACTTTGCTTCCACTGTTTGTAACAACTAGGGGAAAGGCGTTCCTTCATTGTATCTTCGTTAAAAACCATGCTGCCGAAGAGCGCGGGAAAATGCCCGGTGTCATTCATCATAGATGATCCTCCTGTCTGTAATCTATTCTGCAGGTATGTCAAAACACGCTAAATCTATAAAACAGTTACATATTAACATAAATAGTCAAAAAACAAAAAAGAATTTACGCTTCCCGAGAATCATGTTAAGATAGGTGACGATTTCAGGAGGAATATCGTATATGATCGATTTAGGAAAGCGCGGAAAAAGCGCTGGAAATAAGAATCTATGGATCTCTCTGGCAGCCATGTTCGCGGTCAGTACCGTGATCGGAACAGGCGGATATTACGGATACAGATATTACTGTGAGAGCGTCAATAAGGGGTTCCTGAAGGGAACCTATGTGAATGGTAGCAGTGTGTACGGAAAGACTGTGAAGGAAGTGGAAAATGCGGTTCTTGACGAGTATGCGGACGCCATGATCACGATCACGGAAAAGGAGAACACGGACCTTGCCGGCAATTTCTCTTTTTACGGCTACGAAGTCGACCGGGACAAGCTCCACAAGAATCTGACGGACCTCTACGCCGCGCAGAAGAAGGATCGGATGGCGATCCTGCAAAGCATATTTGACCGATATGAATCTGTGATCGAGGAGAAGCCGGAGGAGACGGACGCCTTCGCTAAGAGGGTGAAGACCGACAATCTGGAAATTGCCCGGTACGGGTCGGAAGACGCGGTCCTTTACTATGATCAGGAAGAGGACTGCGTGAAGGTAAAGCCGGAAGTGCAGGGGAATGAGATCAGCGATCAGGACCTGCAGGATTTTGTCAGAGAATGCATTCATAAGACGCTGGAGGAAGACGAGGGACTGGAGCGAAGCTACGAATTCCCTTGGGAACTCTGCGAAAAACCCTCGGTGTACAGAGACGATGCGGAATTGAACAGCCGGATGAAGGCCATCAACACGTACCAAGGCGCCGGAATCACGTACGATTTTGGCGATGAGACGATGGAAATGAACCTTCTCTCTCTGGCAGAGCTCATGGACATCGAGGACGGGAAAGCGACGCTCAGCGATGAAAAGATCGCGGCCTTCGTCAATGAACTGGATGCGCAGTACAGCACCCGGTATCGCGAGAGGACGTTTCAGTCCACGCTGGCGGGGGAGATTACGATCGATGCTAAGTTTAACGACTACGGCTATACGATCCTTGTTGACGACGAGATCGAGCAGCTGCGGGAGGACATTGAATCCAGAAAGCACGTAGAGCGCGAGCCGGTCTATCTGGAGACCAACTCCTGGGGCAACCCTTATTACCTCAAGCGAAGCGGCGAGGACGACCTGGCCGGCACCTATATAGAGGTGGACCTGACGGCGCAGCATGTCTGGTATTACAAGGACGGCGAACTGTATATGGAATCGGACTGCGTATCGGGGGACGTGACCAAGGACCACGGCACGCATACCGGCTGCTTCCCTCTGGCCTACAAAGAGAGCCCTTCGGTCCTGCGGGGCGGAGAAGGCGACGGCGAGTGGGAAGAAAAGGTGCAGTACTGGATGCCTTTCTTTGAAGGACAGGGCCTGCACGACGCGAGCTGGCGTTACTATTTTGGCGGCAGTATTTATAGAGGAAACGGATCGCACGGATGCGTCAATCTGCCGACCTGGGCGGCCGGAGAGCTCTACGAGGCGGTAGAGACGGGAACTGCGATCATTATATTCTATGAATGATGACGGCGGGCGTTCGATGCTCCTGTGCGTGGCGATCCCGCAATGATTCGATGTATCAAAGATTTATAAAGAAGATGTATTAAGGAAGGAACGATCGATCGTGAACAGAGACAGAATTGTGATCAAGGTGGGAACTTCGACCCTTACAAATGAGCTCGGCAACAGCAATCTCCGCACAATGGAGAAACTTGCAATGGTCCTCTCTGATATTCAGAACATGGGGCATGAAGTGATCCTGGTTTCGTCCGGCGCAATTGCGGTCGGCGCCAATAAGATGCACATGAAGGAAAAGCCCACGGACATGCGGATGAAGCAGGCGGCAGCGGCAGTCGGTCAGTGCACCAATATGTTCCTGTACGACAAGTTTTTTGGCTACTATGACAAGATGGTGGGCCAGATCCTGCTGAATGCGGAGGATATCACGCAGGAGGAGAAGAAGGAGAACCTGAGCAATACGTTCTCGGCGCTGCTCGAGCAGGGCGTGATTCCGATCGTCAACGAAAACGACTCTGTCAGCTACACGGAGATCGAGTCCGAGGAGCGGCTCTTTAGTGATAACGACGTCCTGTCGGCGGTCGTGGCGGTTCTGTGCCAGGCCGACAAGCTGGTCATTCTCTCGGATATCGACGGATTCTATGACAAGGACCCCAGGCTCTTTAAGGACGCACGTCTGATCGAGCAGATCGACATGATCGACGACGCGGTGTACAAGCTTGCCGGTGGCGCCGGATCCAGACGCGGCACAGGCGGAATGCGCACCAAGCTCAAGGCGGCGGACCTTGCCACGGCGCAGGGAATCGATACGATCGTCACCAACGGAAAGGATCCCGATATCCTCTATAAGGTCGTAAGCGGAGAATCCTGCGGCACGCTGTTTAAGGGCCGCAGATGAAAAATCGGCCGGTTATTTCAAGATTTTGGGGCAAGGATTCTCGGTGATTCAATCTCCGAGAGGAATTGCCCTTTTTTCTATTGTTTTATAGTTTTATCTATACCCATTATATCT
>ONNQ01000039.1 GCA_900319245.1 uncultured Lachnospiraceae bacterium
GCAATGCCCTTGCTTTCCGGGCAGTTCTTCTTACCGTATTTGGAAGAGGAAATGCACAGCCAGATATTCTTATGATACTTGGATCCGCTGTGCCAGGAACGCCTTGTCAGTGACGCTCCGCAGAAGCCGCATTTGACCATACAGCTGAAAGCAAATTTCCTGCTGTATTGTTCCCGGTATGAATTCGGATCCACGTTTGAATTCTCATGGACGACTGTTCTTCTTTTCAGGATCGCCTGCGCTTGTTCCCACATCTCTTCTGAAATAATCGGTTCATGATGATCCTTCATCAGATACTGGTCAACCTCTCCCAGGTTACCGAGCCTGCGTTTTGTGATCGGATCGACTGTGAATGTCTTCCCCTGCAGCAGATCCCCTTTATACTTTTCATTCCCCAGTATTCAGTATTTGATACCATGTGTCCGTAGGTGCATCCGTAGGTGCAAATGGGTGCATGGCGTAGGTGCATCAGATTTTGTTATGCACCTATGTGATTTTCTAATGCACCTATTTTGGCTAAACTGTACCCCGTAGATTGGACAGGCAAATTTGCACCCAGGACAGGACGTCCCTTTGGTTCGGACAGAAGATGCACCGACCTGGGTGGCCGATTGAAAGGGAATGGAATAGATGGTATAGTGTACCCGACCAGAAAGGATGGGTCGTATGCCAAAGGGAAAAAACAAATTCACCAAGGAACAAATCCAACAGTTATCAGCAAACAAGAATGTACGGCAGGTAAGTGAAGCCACAATTTCATTTCATGAAGGATTCACAAGGAAATACTACAGTGAGCGGATAGGTGGAAAGCGCCCAAAGGATATATTCCGGGAAAACGGGCTCGATCCGGAGATCCTGGGGATGAGCAGAATCAAAAGCTACGATGTACATACCAGGCGTAAAGCTGAAAGGGAAGCTGGCTTCTCAGATGAACGAAAGCTCAATCAAAGAAGGCCAAAGAGCGCTCCGGAAACGGATGCGGACCGGATAACGCAGCTTGAGCATGAACTGGCATATACCAGGCAGGAGGTGGAATTTCTTAAAAAAATTGCTTCGGCAAATATGGAGGCCCGGATAGCATGGGAATCGAAGCACCGGCAGAAGTAAAGTACGGAATAATCCAAGCTGCGGTATCTGGGAATTGTCTCTTGAATATCTCCGTTCTGTGTAAAATGGCCGGTGTATCCCGCTCAGGATATTACCACTGGATTTCTCAAGGATCCTATCGGAAAGAGTGCGAAGAACGGGATCGCAACGACTTCGATCTCGTTTTGGCAGCATTTCGATGTCGAGGGTATAAGAAGGGAGCCAGATCCATATACATGACGCTGCTGCGGAACAAGCCGCCTGTCATCATGAACATCAAGAAAATCCGACGATTGATGAAAAAGTACGGACTAAAATGTCCGTTTCGTGGTCCAAATCTGTACAAACAGATGGCAAAAGCTACGGAGGAAAGCACAGTTGCTCCCAATTTGGTGAAGCGTGAATTCAGAAAGCATGGTCCTCGCAAAGTTCTGTTAACGGACATCACCTATCTCTTTTTCAGGGATGAAAAATGCTATCTTTCTGTAATCAAGGATGCCTATACGAAGGAAGCTCTGGCTTATGTGGTTAGCACGACTATGGTGGACGATATCGTAAAGGATACGCTTGAACAGTTGATCGCAAAGCATGGTTCGACATTGACGAAGGATACCATTATCCATTCTGATCAGGGGTCTCAATATAAGAGCAGGAAAATTGCCGACTTTTTGAAAGATCATGAGCTTCAGCGCTCTATGTCCAGAAAAGCCAACTGCTGGGATAATGCGCCGCAGGAAAGCTTCTTTGGCCACATGAAAGACGAAATAGACTTGAGTGAGTGTACAACATTTCAGGACGTTGTCACTGCTATCGATGACTACATGGACTACTATAACACGGAGCGGTATCAGTGGGATTTGGCGAAGCTGGCACCCGCTGAGTATTACCAGTACTGTGTCACTGGTGAATATCCTCTGGAGGGTATCTGCAAACCGCCAAGCCGGGGCTCTGCCCCGGACCCCGAGGTTTAACGCTTTACAGGGAACTTTCGTTTCTGCCTTCACTATAACATGAGGTAAAACGAAGGAAAGGTACCGCCACTATGACGGTACCCTTCCTCAAGTTCCCGCTGCATCGGCGCTCGGGTCGCTCCTCAGCGTTGCCCTATCCTCCGTGCAGCAGCCTCAGTATATCATAGGACATGAGATTTGTGTGGGTGCAAAATCAAAATTGTCCTTGACAAAGGGTACACTTCAGGCGGTCGTAGGTGCATTTTGGGAGGCGTAGGTGCAAATGGGTGCAAAATGTCTATAGTGGGGTGCAAAATGGGTACAAAACAGAAAAAAAGAGCCCAGCCGCTAACCTGCTCGCCGTGAGCAAGAAAGCGACTGGGCTTTTTCATTGTCTGTTTTTCTCAATCCAGCCAACCGCATAATCGACCAGGTCGCGCTGCCGCATCAAGCGGAGCGTCGCGCCTCCGAGCATGCCCGTCTTGACTTCATACTCTTTTTCAAAAGCGGTGCCGATCTCCTGAAAATCCTCGCCGTCCACAAACAGCGTTTCATACGCTTTCCAGATCCGATTGCCATTCTCCATGATCGCGCTGTGCTCAATGCAGTTATGCTTCCCCGGATACGAAGCACGGACATCCGCCAGATGAAGAGATGTATTCTTGTCGTATCCCACGCCAATCAACAGAACAGAACCATCCAGTTCATACAGTTTCCCGATGGGAGAGCCATCACCGAAGATGTTTGACAGATTATGGTTGGATACAAGATATTCCGCATTCTTTCCCCATGCGGCAACAGACCGGGCTGGATGGTCACTGCGAATCACTCCGGGCCAGGAACGGAACATTTCCGCCACTGCCCCCATCGTATTGGTTGGAGTGATCCGCTTATCATAGGCAGGCCAGTTGTTACGGATAATCTGCCAATCCTCCTCCGCTACAGTCCAATGCACGCCATCCTCTGGATCGAGGTTTTTCCACGACTGCGTGGGCATCATGATGGTACCTTCTGGCCCAACCGTCTCAGTCAACGCTTCAATGACGGTTTGAGCGCCGCCGCAGACATAACCGATTGCACTCAGAGAGGTATGCACCATGACAACGGTTCCAGCCCTTAATCCAATCTGAGCAAACGCTTCTTTCATCTCTTTCTTCGTTATTGGCTTCATATCATTTACTCCGTTCTGAATCTGTGCTCCCCTTCAATCAGGGGAATCATCCGACTGTCCATGTTCTCAATACGGACGTATGTCCCTCGTTCAATAGCAAGAATTACTCGGTCGATATTCTCCTCTTCTCCCTGTATCTCCATGGTCACACTGCCATCCCACTCATTCCGGCACCAGCCGGTGCAAGAATATAGGTCAGCAGCATGGCGGGCGCGATAGCGGAAACCGACGCCCTGCACCCAGCCGTAGAAAACGATATGGCGGCGGATCATCTCAACACCTTCTCCATCGGCTTGCCCTTCGCCAGCTCATCGACCAACTTGTCAAGCTGCCGCATCTTTTTCGTCATAGGGTCTTCAATCTCCTCCACCCTGATTCCACACACTGACCCGGTGATCAGCTCCGCCCGTGGATTCCATGCAGGAGCGGAAGAGAGGAATTCACCGTAGGTCAGGTCAATCTCGGCGGGCTTCTCGTACCCCGTCAGCCAGTTGATGATATCATCAACCTCTGCTTTCGTCCGTCCCTTCCGTTCTGCCTTGGCTACGAGGCAGTCGTAAACCTTTGAATAGGGCATGTCAAATACAGATTGTCTTGGCATTCTCGATCACCTCACGCATGGTTCCCCGTGTCACGGCACCAGGCAGCAATAGCAGAGATAAGAGACAACGGAAGCTCATCAGAATACGGAATCTGGATGGAGCCTTTGCTGTGCTTGAACCCGTGCGCGTCCAACTTCTCCGAGAAATGCTTCACCGCCTCCGGCCCCGGATAAAGACCAATATGCTTCTTGGTAGCCGCGAAATGTATGATGTTATGGCCTTGCCAGTAGGTCGGCATCGACCAGGAAATCTTTTCCGTCGCTTCCGGCAATTCATCCTGGATGGCTTCTCTGACGCTCTGAAGCTGATTTCGGATTCCTTCATCCTGGGCTTCGATATACTCATCAATGGTTTCCGGCGCTTTTCCGCAGAAATGTTGCTGATTCTCATTCTTGAAAGAGCGGCCGCATTTCGGGCATTTCCACATCGCATTTTACCCTCTTTCCTGAATCACAACGTGTACGCTGTCCCTGTCGCCTTTTCCCAGTTGATTCCTGATTGACTTCAGAAGCCCGATGATGTAGCACACGTTCCCGTCTTCGTCCTTCACGCCCATGTTGACAATGCTGCCGTCATAAGGAATCCCATCGAACTCTGCATGTACTTTCACACGCCCCTTCCCAAACTCTTCCCGGATATTCCAAGGAAAGAGGACGTAGGCACCTCCGCTGTCGGGGTCTTCGTGAATCATGCCGTCATACTCATATCGCCTCTGTGCCACAAACGTGCCTCCCTGTTCCAGGTTTTTATGACGATCACTATTTGCTTCCGCCAAAAGCCGCCGCCTCCGCGATCCATGAAAGCAGCTCGTCATCTATCTCTTCAGCAGCGCCGATCATCACATGATGCGTCCAGCGATGGGGGTATGGCTCAACAGCCGCGTCGATCCGAGGAGACTCCTTTCTGTAAGGCAGTCCAAATGTAATCGTTAGGAACGGGTCAGACCGGTCTTTCGCCTTTCTCACCGGCGTGAAGGATACCGCCGCGAACAGATGCCGGTTGAAGAAGGAAATCTGGGTTTTCTTTGCCTCGATACGAGTATCCGGCAGGTTGTCAAGCACGGAACTGCGGAATGCCGCATACAGGGGCAATGCGCTCTCTTTTCCGTTGAAGAAGAACAATTCATCTGCTGTCATGATATGGCCGCTCCCTCGGGTCTCTTCACAGAACCTCTCGTTGATTAATCTTCGCAAACGGACATCTCTTCCCGATAGCGAAGATTAACTGTGATTGCCATTTTCCCACTCCCGCTTCAAAATCGCATACTGCATCGTGTTCTCATAGAGCGGAGTGCCGTCTGGATTCTTTATGAAACTCACATACTCCAGAAACAGTCCTTCACGCCGCATACCGAGCCGCTCACACAGATGCTGGCTGGGGAGATTGGTGTCCTCCGTGTATGCGTAGAGCCGCCGTGCGCCCCGCTCGTGGAAAAGGTAATCAAAGTACGCATTGGCGGCTTCATAGGCGTATCCTTTGCCACTGTAGTTGAGATTCAACATCCAGCACGGACTGTAATTGTCCTTCACTTCGCTCTCCGGATCTGTCCCCTCAGCAAAGGAGAAGATTTCACCAATGACTTTTCCCGTCTCCCTCAGAACTATGGCGAGGTACATGTCATCCTCCGTGCGTTTCTTCATCTCGTCCTTCGCCGCTTCCAGCGATTCCAGCCTCATGCTGTAGAAGCAATGGACGGCGGGAGAGTGCAGATACTCCAGCACATCCTCCGCATCGGATTCCTGGAACGGACGCAGGACCAGTCGTTCAGTCTCAATCATTCCTCCACCTCATATCCCGCCGCCACCAATACTGCCATTGCGCGTTCAAAGTTCTCCGCCTTCACCAGGATGTAGTCTGTGTTGTAAGTGGACACGGCAAAAATGCCGATTCCGTTCTCAGCCAGTATGGTGGAGAGCTTTGATAGGATTCCGACCAGCGAGAAATCCAACACGCCTTCGATGCGAAAGCCCCGCCAGCCGTCATCCCTCTCCACAGTCTTCTCCGGCACATCCTCCGTCCTGCACACGAGCGAAAGCTCCTCGTCCGTCATGCCGATGAAGAAGAAGTCGGAAGACAGGTCAATATCGGAAATGGACTGGGTTTTGCACACAGTCAGGTTGTAGGGCAGTTTTTTCAGTTTCATTTTCTGTTCCTATCCTTCCTCGGATCAGTCGGCTTCTTCGCGTCCTCTGGAATGGCCCATGACTTTCCGAACCGCTCCACGCCGGGAATGCGTCCCTCCGTCACATACTGGTTGACGCGGCGCTCAGATACGTTCCACTTGTATGATGTTTCCCGAATCGACAGATATCCCTTCATGGCACATTCCTCCGTGTACATTATATACCAATGTCCGAAGGAAAACAATCCTCAAGCCCCACTCTCCTTTATCTGCTCTGCCATCCACAAAAACCCGCCCTCCAGTCTGGCGTAAGTGTGTCCACCAGCGAAATAAGGTATTCCCCGTGAGGGTGGAGTATTGCTGACAGCAATACCCGGACAACAAAAAAAGGCTCCCCGCAGGGAGCCTCAAACCTTCACTTCTTCACCACTTGTCAGCGTAAACACCAGCCCATCCTCAAATACCGTCACCTTCTCGACCATGCTACCCCAAAGGCTCTCGGTGAAATCCTCCCTGGCTTCTTCCAGGGCAGCGATCAGACCTTCGATGCGCCGACCACAGCTTTGCCGCTTCTGGATTTCCGCCTCCACCGCTTTGGCCTCGGCGTCCACCCTGTTGTACTCCTCAGCCAGTTCAGCCTCCCGCTTTTTATACTCGTCCTGATTCTGGGCGACCCTGGCGTTCTTTTCAATCTCCTGCCTGTACTTCTCCCCGACGGCGTCCCGTTCACCCTCCAGCTTTTCCTTTTCCTGCTCCAAATCCCCGTAGTCCATAACATCCGCATAAATCTCTCTCAGGTTGGCAATCTGCTCTTCCTTATCCATCTGCCGGAGCATCCGCTCAAAGCCCCTCTTAATCTCCTCCTCCGTAATGGTCGGCGTAGAACATTTTTTCTCGCCATCGTATTTCGCGTTGCACTGCCAGACCACTTTTCGGTAAGGATCGTTGCTGTGCCAGACCTTGGAGCCGTAAATCTGCCCGCATTCACCGCAGTAGATTTTGCCGGAGAAAATACTCCTGCCCGTGGCGTGGCAGCCCTTTCGCCGTTCCAGCTCATCCTGCACCCGCCTGAAAGTGGGCGGTGAAATGATGGCGTCGTGATCCTGCTCGACGTAGAATTGCGGGACCTCTCCGTGGTTCTTCAGCCGATCCTTGCTCAGGAAGTCGATGCTGTACGTCTTTTGAAGGAGCTTATCGCCCATGTAGGTCTCGTTCGACAAAACCCTCCGGACGGTCGTGTAGCTCCATTTCTTCTTCCCAGCGGGCGTCGGGATACCTTCGGCAGTGAGGCTTTTAGCGATTTGGAACGGGGTATGCCCCGCAAGGAAATCAGCAAAAATGCGACGAACAATGGCGGCCTGTTCCTGGTTGACGACCAGCCGCCCGTCCTCGCCCTTGTCGTAGCCGAGGAAGTGCTTGTAGTTCAGGCTGTACCGGCCATCGGAGAACTTCTTCCGCTGCCCCCAGCGGACGTTTTCGCTGATGCTCCGGCTCTCCTCCTGTGCGAGTGAGGACATGATGGTGAGTAAAAGCTCGCCCTTACTGTCGAAGGTCCATATATTTTCTTTCTCGAAAAAGACCTCAGTGCCATGCTCCTTCAGTTTTCGGATCGTGGTCAGGCTGTCCACTGTGTTGCGGGCGAAGCGGCTCACTGATTTTGTCACGATCAAATCGATGCGTCCGGCGAGCGCGTCTTCCACCATCTGCTGGAAGCCTTCTCTGTGCTTGGTGCTGGTCGCCGAAATGCCTTCGTCGGTGTACACGGAAACAAACTCCCAGTCCTCGCGCCCCTTGATGAAATTGGTGTAGTAATCCACCTGTGCCTCGTAGGAGGTCTGCTGCTCTTCCTGGTCTGTACTCACTCGTGCATACCCGGCAACCTTGCGCTTTGACATTGACGCGATCGGAGCCTGGGTCGCTCTGTTCAAGGTTGCGGGAATCACCCTTACGTTCTGCGCCATGTCTCGGCCCTCCCGTTCTTCATGTGGAATTTCAGCTTCTCGTCAAACATCTCGATCCGCTCAATCCTTCCCATATCCAACCCCAGCCCGTCAACGGCGGCCTGAATATCCCTGTCCTGAATGTTTCGGCAGTCACAACCCTTTCGGTTATTCCTTCCGTTGCAGATCCAGATCATACTCTTTTGGTCTTGATTTTTTCTGCTCTGCGGGGTTCGATGCCAGGATGCCTTACAGCCACATTTACCGCACCAAACCATGCCGGAGAAGGCGCTGGCAAACTGTGGGTCTCTGGCAGCCGCTTCAGCGCGCTTTGTCTTCATCGCCATAGCCGCCGCGAAGGTTTCTGCGGAGATGATGGCGGGGTGGTGGTCGTCGATGCGGTACATGGGCATTTCGCCGTAGTTCAGCTTTTGCTTCTTGGGGCGGTAGTTGTAGGACTGCTGAAGGATCAGGCAGCCCGTGTACTGTTCATTCTGGAGCAGCCTTACGACGCTGGCCTGCGGGAAGGGCTTGCCGTGGACGCTTCTGATGCCTCTCTCCGCCAGCTCTTTCGTGATCTGGCCTGTACTTTTCCCGGAAATGTACTGTTGGAAGATGAAGCGTACCGTCTCCGCTTCAGCTTCATTTACAACCATCTCATCTCCCCGCCATTCGTACCCCAGCATCTTCTGGTGGGAGTGGACTTTGCCTTCCTTGTACTTCTTCTGCACTGTCCATTTGATATTCTTGGACAGGCTCGCGCTTTCTTCCTGGGCGAAGGACGCGAGGATGGAAAGCATCACCTCGCCATCGCTGGAGAGGGAGTTGATATGCTCTTTCTCGAACCGAACCTCAACACCCAGCTCCTTCAGCCGGCGAACCGTTGAGAGAAGGTCAACTGTGTTGCGGGCAAAGCGGCTTATGCTCTTGGTCAGCACGATGTTGATCTTGCCCGCCTCGCAGTCCGCAATCATTCTCCTGAACTCCGGCCGTGCCTCGGTGCTTGTCCCCGTCAGACCGGCATCGACGTAAACGCCCGCGTACTCCCAATCAGGTGTGCGCTGAATGAGGTCGCTGTAGTAGCTGACCTGAGCGGAAAGCGAGTGCATCAGCTGTTCCGTGTCCTTGGAAACGCGGGCGTAGGCAGCGACCTTTTGCTTTTGTATGGGGGCCGGCTTCCTTGCGTCAATCCGTGTTACTTTCGGCATGTTTCCGCCTCCTTTCGCTTCCATTTACGCTCTTTTCAGCGCACATATCAACTCATTTTCGGATATTAAGCCATCAGAAATAGGCCGGTATTTCGCCTTCATTTTTGTGTTGATCTGCCAGTAATATTCCTCTGAAATCAAGCCTTCTTCCAGCAGCTTTCTGACCTGCGCCATGGTAGAATTGTAGAGGTACTCGTTGCGGAATTCCTCGCTGTTCATCCTCATTGCGCACCCCTGCCATTCTCACTACCGTGAAATCTTCCGTTGATGTAGCAGGCATGAGAACAATACTTCCGGCTGGAGGTCCCATAAGCAGAAAATTCCTCGCCACAGGTCGGGCAGAGGAATGTGTGGAGGGTCTTTCGGGGAACCCGGTATTTGTTTTTGTTCCACCAGCGGTTCCGGCACTCCACCGAGCAAAACTTCTTTTCCTTCCGCCCCGGATTCTGAGGGACGGGCTGCCCGCAGAATTGACAGGGCTTTGTTTCCCGCCCCTCATCAATCTCAACAGCCACATCCGGCTCAACGGCCTCTTCCAAAATGGAAGTAGGCGAAACAACGGGGTAGCGACGGAGGTAGGATTTCACTGTGTTCTCCGACACACCCGTTTCAAGGGCAATCTTCCTGTATCCAAGCCCCTGGGAGCGAAGGCTCTCAATGGCATTTTTCTGTTCCAACGTCATGTATGACACCTCTCATTTCTCGATTCGCATCACCTCGGTTCCTCTTTTGTCATTGATTTGCATAATTGAAAAAGGAACGGCATAAGCGCCGCCCCTCCATTCATTTTTCAGTTTTTGGGATATACCTGGTTGCCGTCATCATCGAAGGCGGCATAGCCGGGATTGGCATCGACATAGTTCTTTGCGTTCTGGAAGACCGTGAAAGCGCCAATTTGGGAAGCCTTGTCAGCCCAGCTCTTGCGCACACGATAGTATTTCGTGGTAGTCGGAGCGGCAGGCGTAGCCGGAGTGGATGCCGTGGGCTTCCAATCACCACGCACTTTTTTGCCGATGGTGACGTTGGTCGCAGTATGGTGGCTGTCATAGAGCAGGATATCGCCGGGGAGCAGATAGTCGCCGCCCGTCAGATACTTGCTGTCCGTCAGCACCTGGAATCCTGCCTTCTTCAGGGCGGAGCGCATATTGCCCGTGTAGGTGCCGGTATGGTTCTTCAGCGCGTCAATGCCCAGCAGATAACCGGTAGCGGTAATGTTGGCGCATACACCCGCCGAGCAGTCCGCCTCACAAGCAACAGTAATCCGGGAAGGCTCCCAGCCGACCGCTTTGAGCTGCTTGAGATACGTCCTGTTCTGGCTCTGGTCGTAGCCGATTTTGTCATTCAAAGCGGCATCAATGCCGAGCTGGGCGAGCTTCAGCCCGACCTTCTGATCGGGATAGCGGAGGACACAGGACCAGGGCCGGTTGTACCAGGAGCGCATCCGCCACTCCGTTCCCGTCTGGTCGCCGGCCTGCCCGCCGCGATACTGTCCGCGCTCATCGGAGCCGGAGTTGGAGATATAGTGTGTCCCGGTGGAGTTGATATACTTTGCGTGTGTGGCGCTGATCTGGACTGTATCTTTCTGCTGGTCTGTGGCGGGAGTGGTGGGTGACGCTGCCTCCCCATACCTAGCAAGGAACGCCTCGCCGTATTCGGCGCGCTTCACCCGGACCGCCTCGCTCTGATCGGCGGGACGCTCGAACTTCAGCAGCACCACATCCGACGCTTCCCGGACGGTCTTTGCCGATGCCAGCGCCGCCCAGATTGCCGTGTAATTCTCCTTCATCATCTTGATGAAGTGGTCCACCTGCATATCCCGGTCGCCGATGGACTTGCCCTGCGCCTGAGCATAGTTCAGGAGGCTCGCCTTGATCGACCAGTAGGTTGCCTGATAGAGCCCGTAGCCAGCGGAATCATGGACAAAGTTGGCATAGGAGCCGTTGTCCACAGCCGCCGTGTACTGCTCGTCCGTCATGCCGAGGGACTTCTCATAGCTGTTCTGTAGATTGTTGGCGCGGCAGTTGCTCTCCGCCTTGAAGTTGCCCATGATGCCAGCGACACCGTAAGGGTTCTGAATGGCTGCGTACAACCTGTCCCAGATAGCTTTCTCGTCATCGGTGGTGGGAGTAGCAGGTGTAGAGGGGATGGCAGCATACGCCTTTTCCAGCGCAGCCTTGTCCGCATCTCCGTACACACCATCGGCAGTCAGGCCCTTCGCCGTCTGGAAAGCAATCAACCCGGCAAGTGTATTCTTGCCGAAATCGCCGTCCGCTCCGTCGGGACCGCAGGAGAAGCCGCAGGCGATCAGCATCTTCTGCATGGTTTTCACAGCCGATCCCTTGTCGCCCTTTTTCAACCCGTCCTTGGTGGTGCCCCCACCGTCAACCGCAAGGATGGCCGCCACGTCGTTACGGACGTTCGCCATGGTCTTGTCATACCGCTTGCTCCAGTGCTGGACATCCCCGTGATTGCTTCCCAGCCCCATGTTATGGCTTCCTATATGGTCGATGATGGTCGGAACCTTCAGCCCCTTGTAATCAATCGTTCCCTGCGGGTCGATGCCGAACATCTTACACAGATAGGCGGTCATCTCGCAGGCTTCCCGATAACAGGCATTGAAGTAGGAAGCATCCGTGAGAGCATCCTCGCAGATCTCGAACTGGATATGGGTGTCGTTGCAGGAGCCCTTGGAGCCGGTGCCGCAGCCCCAGGGACGGTAATCCCAGGGCATCGTCTGGACGGCGGCGACCGTGCCATCCGCCAGCTTGCCGATCCAGAAGTTCATGCCCGCCTGATGGTCGATGTGGTTCCAGTCATTGCCGTACTGGTTCTTACCCAGCTTTGCCAGCCACTCCGCCTTATCCTTCGCGTTATCATCCGGCTGGACATACCGCTTGAGGGTGGGGTTGTTTGCCCCGGTACTGTGCCACAGGATGCCCTTGGGGGTGAACTTGCGGGTGCCTCTGTAGCAGGTGCTCTGCGTCATCATACAGACCAGCGGCTTATTCTTTTCGGTATACTTCATTTCATCCTCCTCCGCTCTTGAAAAAGAGCATAAAAAGAGCACCGCCGTTAAGCGATGCCCTTATGGTTCTCGGTTGGTGTTACAGCCTGGTTTTCTTCCCGGTGATCACATTTACCACCGTTGTTTCCTTGCCGAAGGCGGCTTGCATCTCCATCCGCTCCTCGGCGGTCGGCCCCTTGTAGTTCTTCCTGTAGCTGTCCAGGAAGGCGGCGTTCTGCGCTTCCCTCGCCCTCGCGGTCTCTTCAATGCTGAAGGGGAAATCCGTGTGGCTGAGGATTTCAGCGCAGTCGGCGGGAAGGTAGTTCCCGTTGCTGTTCCAGAAGGCTCCACCGCCGATGTTGGTACGAATCTCGTCGTTGTCCACCCGACGCTGCATCTTTGCGATTTCCTCTTCCGCATTCTTCTTCCAGAAGGCTCCAAGGGCTCCGCTCAATTCCTGTTCAAATCTCGTCATGGTCATTATCCTCCCTGGCCGGTGGCCTTTGTTTTCCCTTTCGGTATGTGTACATTACCGTCTTTCGGGGCATAAGTCCACGCCTGTCGGGAGAATTCGCGAGGTGTGGCTGGCGCAGAAAAAGAAGGAGGAGCTTCTCCAGCGCCTTGTCAGCGAGGGCGTGTTCATAGACTATGTGAAAGAAACACTGCCGTGTGAAAACGTGGATGATTATGACGTGCTTTCCTATATAGGATATGACATTGAACCCCTGACAAAGGATGAGCGGATCGACCGTATACTGGCGTCCGGGTATTTGGACAAGTTTTCCCCGGAGAACCAAGATGTCATCCGTCTGCTCCTGGAAGCATATCGCAGCCACGATATTGACGAGCTGACGAACCTGCGCATCCTGAATATGCCTGAGTTCATTCAGAAGGGTACGCCTCCGGCAATCGTCAAGGGATTCGGAGGCAAGGATAAGTACATGGAAATGCTGGAAGAGATCGAACAGCAGATTTACGCAGCATAATAACAGAGAGGACGAGAAAACATGGCGCTTGGGAATCTGATAAAAACCTGGGAAAACATCATGCGTGACGATGACGGCGTGAACGGAACCGTGCAGGTTCTTTCACAGTTGGTATGGATGCTGTTTCTCAAGGTATACGATATGAAGGAAGACCTGTGGGAGCTTTACGAGGATGGTTTTACCAGCGCCATTCCGGAAAAGTGCCGCTGGCGCAACTGGGCGAAGGGTAAGACACAGAAGGACAAAATCACTGGTGATGAGCTGGTGGACTTCGTGGACAACACGCTTTTTCCCACACTGAAAGGGCTGACCGTGACGGCGCAGAGTTCGAAACGCCTGAGCATCGTCCGGGATATGATGGCGGAATCCTACAACTACATGAAGGACGGTGTGTGCATCCGCAAGGCAGTCGATCTGCTGGACGGCATCCGTTTTGACGATCAGGAAGAACTTCACTCTTTCAACGTAATCTATGAGACGTTGCTCAAGGGTCTGCAAAGCGCCGGCCGCTCCGGTGAATTCTATACGCCCCGTGCTCTAACGGAGTTGATCACAGAAAAGGTCAATCCACAGCTCGGAAAGGTAACTGCGGATTTTGCGTGCGGGACAGGCGGTTTTCTCATTGACGCCGTTGAGCATTTGCGGAAGCAGGTAACGCGGGCAGAGGACGCGGCAACCATCGAAGCGACGGTTTTCGGTGTGGAGAAGAAGCAGTTCCCGTATATGCTCTGCACCACCAATATGCTCCTGCATAACGTGGATTATCCACGGATCACCCATGGCAACTCCCTGATGAAGAACGTCCGCGATTATAAGCCGGAGGAGAAGGTGGATTTCGTCCTTATGAATCCACCCTACGGTGGTCATGAGCAGGACATTGTACAGGTGAATTTTCCCAGTCTGTTGCGCAGCTCCGAGACAGCCAACCTCTTTGTGATCGAAATCATGTACCGGCTGAATGAGAGCGGGCGCTGCGGCGTGATTCTCCCGGACGGTTTCCTCCAGAATGATGACCAGAGCCTCATCAAAATCAAGGAGAAACTGTTCAAAGAATTCAATGTCCATACAATCATCCGTATGCCGGGAAGCTGCTTTGCACCGTATACGCCTATCGCCACCAATCTGCTGTTCTTTGACAAAACTGGTTCTACGGAGCAGACCTGGTTCTACCGCTACGATCTGGAAGGCGGTCAGAAGTTCAGCATGAAGCGCAACCCCATTACAAGGGAAAAGCTGGCGGCTATAGATGCCTGGTGGGATGACCGGTTGGAGATCAAGGATGAGAAAACAGATGAGTCCCTGAGTGATACCTGGAAAAGCCGCTGTGTAGGCATCCAGGAAATCAAGGGCAGAAATTACAACATCGACTTCTGCGGTTTTCCTGTGACGGAGAAGGTCGTTCTTTCGCCAGAGGAGACTGTCGCAAATTTTAAGGCGGAACGCGATCGTCTGGATGCTGCGCTGGATGAAAAACTCGACCAGATTCTTCAAATGCTGGGGGTAGAATTATGAGGTTGGCAGCGGATTTGCGAGCAGCAGTCTTACAAGCAGCAATGCAAGGTGATCTTTGCGAAAGAACAAATACGGATGCGCATGAGTTATTATTTCAGATAAAGTGCGATAAACAGTCTTCTTCTATCAGAAAAGACAAACGACTTTTCCCGGACGATACGGAACCTGATAAGAAATACTACTATGTGATTCCATCAAATTGGGTGTGGACAAAAATAGGAGTAATCCTTTCCAAGCTTACAGATGGAACACACAAAACGCCAAAATATGTATCGAAAGGCTTGAGGAATGCAATAAAATTTGTTTCAGTAAAAGACATGAGTAGTGGTCACTTGGATTTGACGAACACAAAATATATATCGCAGGAAGAACACGAGGACTTATATAAGCGCTGCGATCCTAAACCTAATGATGTACTGCTTTCCAAAGTGGGAACAACAGGCGTTCCAGCTATTGTCGACACCGATGAGCAATTCAGCTTGTTTGTAAGTGTTGCGTTGATGCGCTTCGATACTACTAAGATTCTTCCAAAGTTTTTGTACTGGCTAATCTACAGCCCTATTATACAACAACAGGCTGTTGACAATACAAGAGGAGTCGGAAATCAAAATTGGGTATTAGACAAGATAGCGAATACCTGGATTCCTATTCCCCCTGTAGAGGAACAAGCATTAATAGTTGAGCGCATTGACGAAATAATGCCAGTAGTCAACGAGTATGAAGAAATGGAGAATCGACTGGTTGCCTTGAAGGAGGCGTTTCCAGGAAATCTCAGCGACGCGGTTCTGCAGGCGGCTGTTATGGGTCAGCTAACAGAGCAGGATTTGGGAGAGGATTCTTCACGTCTTGTCGAAGAAATACAGAAGACCAAGAAGCAACTGCTTTCTGACAAGATTATCAGCCGGGATAATTCCTGCAAAACGCAGCCCATAGACCAATCTGATGATCTGCCTGAAATACCAAGCAACTGGACATGGGTTCGGCTGGGTAGCCTCTGCTCTAAAATTGGTGCGGGAAGCACCCCTGCCGGTGGAAGTAAGGTGTATGTCAAATCAGGCATCAAGTTTCTTCGGGAGCAGAACATCCATAATTCCGGCTTGATGATGGATGGCCTTGTCTTTATTACCGATGAAATCAACGCTTCCATGAAGGGAAGTCAGGTTCAGGCGAAGGACATTCTTGTCAATATCACGGGTGCGTCAATCGGGAGAAACGCCCTCGTTCCAGACGATTTTGACATTGCCAACGTAAATCAGCATGTCCTGATTGTCAGGTTGATTGATGACCGACTTCGTCATTATATTCACCTATGTCTGCAATCTCCGCACATCTTTAACCAGATGATGGATAAGCAAATGGGCGACAAGCCAGGTCTCAGTGCAACGAAGGTGGCAAATTTCCTCATTCCTCTCCCACCCATTGAAGAACAACAACGCATTGTTGACCGTCTTTATGCGATTCTTCCGATGTGCGATGGACTGGCAGAAGTAATTTGAACTGGCACGAAGGAGAAGAAGGAATTTGAAATGAGCAACTACATCACAACCTACACGGGAAAGCATTTCGAGCCGGCAAATCCAAACCCAGAGTGCATTCTCATTGAAGATATTGCGCACGCGCTGTTATTGTCCGGCAGATTAAACGATGCTTCATCCAGCACTTTATTTGGAGCCGATTCGCAGATGGTGGCTTGAATCACGGCAGATTGTACGATGCCATATCCGATGCCATATCTGCAAATTGTTTGTAAGAGAAATCCCTCCGTCAGATTATTTGAGGGAGGGATTAAGGCTATAGCTGGTCAAGGTATTTAAGCCCTGTCGTTATGGTTGTTGTGTCTACGATGTTCAGATGTCTGCTGAGATACTCTGCGTTCCAGAAGCTGTCTTCCGGCTGAGCGATAGCACAGCCTATATCCTGTGACGGAATGCACAGATAATTACCGAACATTCCAAAGCCGACAAAGAGATGGAAACTGGATCCACGGCCCTTGATCTCGAGTTCCTGCTGAGATTCATTGCAGGAAATAAGTCTGATCTGTGCGGTCCAGTGCTCCAGCCTTCCATGCTGGCGAAGTGTACATTGAAAATCCATCAGTTTCTCCTTATCCGAGCGTGCATTCATTGATCGCCTTCATAACGATGTCTGCATTGATAAGATTCTGGTTCTGTGCATGACCGACGATCATTGCTTCATTGCAGATCTTATTGATCATACGGGCTGTTCCATCAGACGCGTTCAGAATGGCTTCTATTGCTGCATCATCGAAAATCTTCTGATGGCACCCGGCTCCGGCAAGCTTTTCGTTGATGTAGGCACGACCTTCATCTTTGCTGAATCCGTCAAGGTTATAATTCATGATGATCCTCTGGCGGAAAGGTTCATGAATCGAAAGCTTCAGAGTGCTGTTAAGCTGGGGAAGCCCAACAAGTAGAACGACAGCGCGGTCTCTTGAATCCATCTCGAAGTTGAAAAGAAGTTTCAGATCATTAAGGATCGCGTTGCTGACATAGTTTGCTTCATCGATGATGATCACAGGCGTTTTCTTTTTATCGAGAGAAAGACGTGTGATCTCGTCCCGGATGAGTCGGAAGTTTTCTGTTTTTCGATAAGCCGGTTCAGCACCCATCATGGATGCGAGATTCCGATAAAACTCATTGACTGTAACAGTAGAAAGGCAGGTGTAGATCACCTTGTAAAGAGAAGGGTTCAACTCCGAGGACCAGTTCCTCACAACAGTAGTTTTTCCTCTGCCGGGCTGTCCGGTAAGAAGACCGAACCCTTTTGTTTTGGCAAGATAGTCGAGCCGGAAGGATGCTTCACTGTATTCACTGCTCTGATAAAGGACTTCGTGGGAATTCTTGAGAAACGGATTGAATTCCAGACCGTATCTTGCGGTAAGTTCCATCAGTCTTCACCTCCTGTGAGACGAACCTTGTCACGTTTTACGGATGCGTTCTCCTGCTTGTTGAGAAGCCGGATCGGAGTAAGAGTTCCATCCGCCTCAACGACATAGATGTTTTCCATGTCCGGGGTATATCGAAGAGTGATGCGCTGCTTTGCAAAGCGGCAGTCGACTTCGTACTCGATCTGGTCGATCACGATGACACAGTCTGCAGATACCCGGCGTTCAACCTCGAGAAGAAAGGAGTTCTCGATCTGATCATCCGGAAGACGTGAGATCAGTTCAGGTTCGGAAAAGTAACGTTCCTGCGGTGTCTTTCCTTTAAGAGAAGAATGCGGATGCTGATTATAGCTTGAGACATACGAGAGAAAGCTGCCTCTGAGCTCGTCCAGGGTATGGAAATCCCTCATATCAAGAGCCGCCATCCATTGATCCTTTAAGGTCCTGAACCAGCGTTCGATCTT
>ONNQ01000014.1 GCA_900319245.1 uncultured Lachnospiraceae bacterium
CAATATACTTCCTGGTAATCAGCTCACCAGGATAACCGTCCCTTAACTGGCGGGCCTCCACTGTCTTTCCTGCGGGAGGGACAGCGAGCCTGCTGTATCAGGATAAGGTTGCTTTTCCGTTTGCGGAGTAGAGAAAGACTCCCGCGGCGGAACAGCAAGCTCGGAGATTCAATCTCCGAGAAGCTGACTAGTATGGAAATCACGGGAAGACCGGCTGATTGGGCCAAAACTTTCCATGAGCGGCGGATTCTGCGCAACCCGCGGGCAATCCGGAGATAAAAACATTTTACATTATTTTTATTTGTGCTATAATTTCAAAGGTTGTAGCCTTTTTTTAGTGAATATACAACCAGGAAAGATAGAAGGAGATGTAACATGAAAAAATCGAGAGCAGTCATCGCGCTGATCCTGACAGCGGTCATTACCGGTCTTATGGCCTATACCGCACTGGTCGGTTTCGGCGGTGGGCACAGAGGATCGTATCACAACATCAAACTCGGCCTTGACCTCGCAGGCGGCGCCAGCATTACGTATGAAGCGGTTGGCGACACGGCCCCTACAGACGAGGATATGGCTGATACAGTTTATAAGCTTCAGCAGCGTGTTGACCAGTACAGCACAGAGGCACAGGTCTACACAGAAGGTTCCGACCGAATCAATATCGAGATTCCCGGCATCTCCGGTGTTGAAGAGACCAATAAGATCCTCAATGAACTGGGACAGCCCGGCTCTCTGTATTTTATCAGACAGACAGATGAGAGCGGAAACCAGAACTACCAGCTCGGCCAGGATGCGGACGGCAACGTCGACTATATCCTGACGAAGGATCTCAAGCAGATCGTCGCGGACGGCGACGCCGTACTGGAAGGTACAGATGTACAGGAAGCCAAGGCCGGCTACCAGAACGACAGCATGAACAACCAGCAGATCGTCGTTTCTCTGACCTTTACAGACGAAGGCAAGCAGAAGTTTGCAGATGCAACGACCAAGGCTTATGCAGCCGGCGAGACGATCGGTATCTATTATGACGGCAGATTCATCAGCGTGCCCAGAGTACAGGCGGCGATCACAGATGGACGTGCAGTCATCACGGGTGAAAACACAATTGAAGAGGCGGAGAGCCTTGCTTCTAATATCCGAATCGGTGGTCTGAAAGTAGAGCTGCAGAGACTTCGCTCCCAGATCGTCGGCGCCCAGCTGGGCCAGGATGCGATCCGGACCAGTAAGACAGCCGGTATCCTTGGTTTTGCGCTTGTCGCAATCCTGATGATCGCGATTTATTGGCTGCCCGGCCTTTGCGCGACACTAGCGCTTTGCATTTATATCCTGATCGTTACGATCATCCTGAACGCATTTGACGTGACACTGACATTGCCCGGTATCGCAGGTATCCTGCTCTCCATTGGTATGGCGGTCGATGCGAACGTCATTATCTTTGCCCGTATTCGTGAGGAAATTCACGCCGGCAAGACTGTTAAGAACGCTATGAAGAGCGGTTATGACAAGGCACTTTCCGCGATCATCGACGGAAACGTCACAACCCTGATCGCAGCAGCAGTCCTTGCTTTCCTTGGCTCCGGTACGATCAAGGGCTTCGCGTACACGCTGGCCATCGGTATCGTTGTGTCCATGTTCACAGCCCTGTTTGTCACAAGACTTCTCATGAACATCTTCTATGCGCTCGGCGCACAGGATGTGAAGCTGTACGGAACAGGAAGAGACGTCAAGACGATCAACTTCATCGCGAAGAGAAAGATCGTATTTGTGATTTCTGCAGTGCTGATCATCGCAGGATTTGCCGGTATGGCTATGAACGCCGGAAGCAGCAAGGGCGCGCTGAATTACAGCCTTGACTTTGTCGGCGGTACATCTACAAACGTCACCTTTAATGAGGACATGAACCTTGATGAGATCAATGAAAAGGTCATCCCTGTAATCACAGAGGCGACCGGCGACAGCAGCCCGCAGGTACAGAAGGTCGCGGGCAGCAGCGAAGTGATCTTCAAGACCCAGGAGCTCGACGAAGAGAAGAGCACAGCACTCGCGGTTGCGCTGCAGGATACCTTCCAGGTAGACAAGGACAATATCACATCAGAGACCATCAGCTCGACGATTTCTTCTGAGATGAAGAGCGCAGCGTTTAACGCAGTAATCGTAGCGCTGGTTCTGATGCTGATCTACATCTGGTTCCGCTTTAAGGACGCCCGCTTCGGTGCTTCCTCTGTCATCTGCCTTGCGCATGACTGTCTCATTGTACTTGCAGCCTATGCACTGATCAGAATCTCTGTAGGCAGCACATTCATCGCCTGCATGCTGACGATCGTAGGTTACTCGATCAACGCGACCATCGTTGTGTTCGACCGTGTTCGTGAGAATCTGCGCAGCAGAAAAGCCGGCACAACACTGGAAGACATCGTCAACACCAGTGTCAGCCAGACGCTTTCCAGAAGTATCTTTACGTCCCTGACCACCTTCTTCATGGTCCTGGCTCTGTTTATCTTTGGCGTCGCTTCCGTTAAGGAATTCGCACTGCCTCTGATGGTAGGTATCGTAGCCGGATGCTGGTCTTCTGTTTGCATCGCAGGTCCCCTTTGGCATCTGCTTCGCACCAAGATCGCTTCCACCAAGGACAGCACGCCTTCCACTGGCAGCGGCAATGGTGACGGCACAAAGGGCGGCAATGGCGGAAACACTTCTTCCAAGAAGAAGAATTCCAATCTTTCCAAGAAGGAGAGAAAGCTCCAGAAACAGAAAGAGATCGAGGAAAAGAATAAGGCGAAGATTACCGTCTAAATCTGCCTGATATAGTAGCAACTACCCGAGGGAATGGATCGAGCGTCCGTTCCCTCGCTTTTTCACCGAAAGAATCGGCGTAGAATCGGCCAGAGAGGTGCATGCAGTTTGAGAAAGAACAAGTGGATCGTGACCGCCAAGCGGGCGGATTTTAACCGAATAGCACAAGAATGCGGGATTTCTCCTATTTTGGCGCGCCTGATCCGCAACCGGGATGTGATCGGCACAGAGGGGACGCTGCGCTTTCTAAAGGGGCGCCTGGAGGACCTCCACGATCCGCGCCTTCTGCCGGATGCGGTGAAGGCGGTAGAAATCATAGAGCGCAAGATCCGCGAAGGCAAACGGATCCGAATCATAGGCGACTACGATGTGGACGGAATCTGCTCTTCGTATATCCTGTGGCATTCCCTGCGGCAGCTGGGCGCCGAGGTGGACGCAGTGCTGCCGGAACGCCTCAAGGATGGATATGGCATCAATGAGCGATTGGTCCGGAATGCAGCCCAGGAGGGCGTCGACACCATCCTGACTTGTGACAACGGCATTGCCGCGGCAGAGCCGCTGGGGATTGCCAGTGCTCTGGGCATGACGGTGATTGTCACCGACCATCACGAAGTGCCGTTTAAGGCGAACCCGGATGGAACAAGGTCCTATCTTCTTCCGCCTGCACAGGCGGTCGTCGATCCCAAGATCTCGCCGGAGATCACCGGGACCGACCCCTATCCCTTTCCCGAAATCTGCGGCGCCGTGGTCGCCTACAAACTCTGCCTTCTTCTGGCGGAGAGGATGTATGGCGAATCCGGACGAGCGCAATACCGCACCTTGGAAACCGATCTGCTGCCCTTTGTGGGACTGGCAACCGTGTGTGACGTCATGCCCCTTCGCGACGAGAACAGGATTCTTGTTAAGGAAGGCCTTGCGGAAGCTCCCTTTTCACAAAACCCCGGTCTGCAGGCACTGCTCAAAGTGACGGGACTGACCGAGACGAATCTCAGCTGCTATCACGCCGGATTTGTACTGGGGCCCTGCCTCAATGCGTCCGGACGGCTGGACAGCGCGCGCAGGGGACTGGAGCTCTTTATGGAGACGGACGCTTCCCGTGCGCTGCAGATCGCCCAGCAGCTTAAGGACCTCAACGACAGCCGCAAGAGCATGACAACGGAGGGTACAGCGGCAGCGGAGGAAATGATCGAGAGAGAGCATCTCACAGATCGAAAAGTCATTGTCCTGCTTCTGCGGGACTGCCACGAGTCGCTGGCCGGGATCATCGCCGGGCGGATCAAGGAGAACCGCCACAGACCGGTTTTTGTGCTGACGGATACCGGGAACGGTATTTTGAAAGGATCCGGGCGATCCATAGAGAATTATGACATGTACGCGGCCATGAATGCCTGCGAAGACCTCTTCGTCAAGTTCGGCGGTCACAAAATGGCGGCGGGCCTTACCATGAAAGAGGAAAATCTGGCGGCGTTCGTACGCAGAATTGAGGACAACTGCTGCCTTCGCGAGGAGGACCTGCAGGAAGTGATCCGGGTGGATATGGAGCTGCCCCCTCGTTTTCTCAACATTGCGGTTACCCGGGAGCTGGAAAACCTGGAGCCCTGCGGCAATGAAAATCCCAAGCCCCTGTTCGTCACGAGAAACATCCATCTTCGGAGCGCCAAAGTGATGGGCCGCAACCGGAATGTCATTCGCCTTGTGGCGGAAGACGAGCTTGGATACCGAATGGAGCTGATCCGATTCGAGGACGCGCAGTCCTGGTGTCAAAATATAGAGGAAGAAGCCAGAAGAGGAGCCTTAGAGGGACTTCTCTCAGGCGCAGGAAATGTTACAATAGACATGGTATATTATCCCGGCATCAATTCCTGGAACGGCAGGGACAGTATGCAGTACGTGGTGAAAGATTATAGAATACACAGGTAGGAGACAGCATATGAAGATCGCAGAACTGATCCGTAAACTGGATTATCATTTTAACACTTTGGCAGGCGAGGTGATCACAGACCCCGACAGAGCCCGTGCGCTGCGCGCGGTGGAGGTCTCGGAGATCGTCAACGATTCCAGAAAGATCACTGAGAACTGCCTGTTCTTTTGTATTGTAGGGGCGGTCCGCGACGGACATGAGTTCGCAAGACAAGCGCTTCTTGACGGCGCGGCGGCGCTGGTCGTGCAGAAGGATCTGGACCTCTCTGACCTTATTGGAAAGACGCCGGTCAAGGATCCGGTGATCATCCGCGTGCAGGATACCCGCTACGCGATGGCCTATATCGCGGCTGCGTATTATCACGATCCCGCGTCGGAGATGAAGATCATCGGCGTCACAGGCACCAAGGGCAAGACGACCACCACCTACATGGTCAAGTCCATTCTGGAAGCGGCCGGTCTCAAGGTCGGCCTCATTGGCACGATTGAGATCCTTTATGGAGACGTGAAGATCCCTGCCAACAATACAACGCCGGAATCTACTGTCCTGCAGAAGACGTTCCGTGACATGGCGGACGCAGGCATGCAGGCTGTCGTCATGGAGGTCTCTTCCCAGGCGCTGATGATGCACAGGACACAGGGATTCTTGTTCGATATCGGTATTTTTACCAACCTGTCTCCTGACCACATCGGCCCCAACGAACACAAGGATTTCGATGATTATTTAAATTGCAAGAGCCTTCTGTTCCGGCAGTGCAAGGTAGGCATTTTCAATGCGGACGATCCTTATTATAAGAGAGTCAGCGATGGCCATACCTGCAGCGTGGAGACCTACGGCCTTACACCCGCTGCAGATCTGTACGCGAAGGATCTTACGCTGATCAAGGAGCCCGGTGAACTGGGCGTTTCCTTCGATGTGGACGGCCTCATGCAATTCCGCGCGGAAGTGCCGGCACCCGGCCGCTTCAGCGTATACAACGCGCTGTGCGCGATCGCCGTCTGCAGACACTTTGGCGTTACGACGGAGGAGATCCAGAAAGCGCTTCTGCAGGTGCACGTCAGAGGCCGTATTGAGATGGTCAAGGTCAGCGACAAGTTTACACTCCTCATCGATTACGCCCACAACGCAATGGCACTGGAGAGTCTTCTGACAACGCTGCGCGAATACGAGCCCCACAGACTGGTGTGCCTGTTCGGATGCGGCGGAAACCGCTCCAAGCTGCGCCGGTTTGAGATGGGCGAAGTCAGCGGTAAGCTGGCAGAACTGAGCATCATCACATCGGACAACCCCCGAAACGAGGAGCCGATGGACATTATCGGAGATATCGTGACGGGAATTTCCCGCACGAACGGCAAGTATGTCACAATCCCGGACAGAAAGGACGCCATCCGCTTTGCGATCCGTAATGGAGAGCCCGGCGATATCGTCGTGCTGGCCGGCAAGGGACACGAGGATTATCAGGAGATCAAGGGCCACAAGTATCCCATGGATGAGCGCGTCCTGATCCGCGAGATTCTGGAGGAAGCTTGAGCAAATTCGCAGAGGTGATCATCGATATCGCCTATAACAAACTCGACAGACCGTTTACGTACAGGGTTCCCGAGCGCATGCAGCAGGTCCTGCAGCCCGGGAGCCTTGTTATGGTGCCGTTTGGCACCCACAACGGAATCCGCAAGGGCTATGTCATCGCACTCAAAGATACGTGCGACCTTCCCCCTGAGAAGATCAAGGAGATTGCCGAACTTCCCGTCAGCGACAGCGGCTACAGTGAAGATGAAGACGGGGCGACGGCCATCGGTCTTGCGGCCTGGATGAAGAACCGGTATGGATCGACCATGGCAGCGGCGCTCAAGACAGTGCTGACGTCCCGCAAACCCGGCAAGCCGGTGAGGACCCGGGAAATTGAGCTGAAGCTCCCCCGGGAGGAAGCGTTGGCGCAGCTCGATGTCTATACGCGAAAGCATCAGGTGGCGCGCGAGCGCCTTCTGTGGGAACTGCTGGAAGTTCCGAGGCTCCCTTATAGCCTTGTCGTGAGTAAGCTTCACGTCACAGCGCAGACGATCCGCGCGATGGCAGCCGCCGGCGTGATCGACGTGACGGAGGAGGAATCCTTCCGCAATCCGGTCACATTCAAGAAGGCGGAGGCGGCGCACAGAGAGCTCAGTGGCGCGCAAAAAGCGATCGTGGACGGCGTCCTCGCTGATTTTGACGCCGGGCGCAGTACAGTGAGCCTGATCCACGGCATTACCGGAAGCGGCAAGACGGAGGTCTACATCTCCATCATTCGCGGCATCTGCGCGCGGGGCCGGAAGGCGATCATGCTGATTCCAGAAATCGCGCTGACCTATCAGACTTTGCTCCGTTTCTATCAGTATTTTGGCGAAAAGGTGTCTGTGATGAATTCGTCGCTCTCCGAGAGCGAGAAGGCGGACCAGTGGGAGCGGGCAAGACGCGGCGAGATCGACGTGATCATCGGGCCCAGGAGCGCACTCTTTACGCCCTTCTCCGATCTGGGCGTCATCGTGATCGACGAAGAGCACGAGGGCAGCTATAAGAATGAATCGATGCCAAAATATCACACGAGGGAAGTGGCGCAGGAGCTGGCCAGGCGCAAAAACGCGTGTGTCGTGTTGGGAAGCGCGACCCCCTCGCTGGATACCTATTATAAGGCAGAGCACGGCGAATACAGGCTTTACAAACTGACGGAGCGATTGACGGGCGGCACACTGCCGGATGTCGAGATCGCGGATCTGCGGCAGGAGCTCAGAAATGGCAACCGTTCTATCCTGTCGGAACAGCTGCAGAGCCTGTTAGAGGACAGACTGGCCAGAAAGGAACAGGCCATTCTTTTTCTCAACCGGCGCGGCATCGCGGGATTTGTATCCTGCAGGTCCTGCGGGACGGTCATCAAATGCCCCCACTGTGAAGTCTCGCTGTCTTTGCACAAAAACGGGCGGCTGGTCTGCCACTACTGCGGCTATGAGAGACCGGGCGTCAGGGAGTGCCCGGAGTGCGGCTCCCCTTATATTTCCGGCTTCAGGGCCGGCACAGAACAGATCGAAGAACACCTGAAGATGCGCTTTCCCGGTGCGAGAGTCCTGCGTCTGGACGCGGATACGACCTCCAAAAAGGGAAGCTACGACCGGATCCTGTCCGCATTTGCCAACAGAGAGGCGGATTTTCTGGTCGGCACACAGATGATCGTGAAGGGGCATGACTTCCCTGGCGTCACGCTGGTGGGCATTCTTTTGGCAGATCTGTCCCTCTATGCGGGCGATTACAGGGCGGCGGAGCGGACCTTCCAGCTGCTGACCCAAGCTGCGGGACGCGCCGGTAGAGGCGATACCCCGGGACGGGTCGTGATCCAGACCTATCAGCCGGAAAACTATGCGGTCCAATACGCGGCGGCCCAGGATTATGAGGGATTCTACAGGGAGGAGATGCGCTATCGCTCGCTCCTTATGTATCCCCCGGCAGCCCATATGCTCTGCGTACAGCTTCAGTCTATGGATGAGGACAAGGCGGAGGGACTGGCCGGACAGCTCCGGGAGCTGTTCGTGCGGGATGACCCGAACTCGCTGGTGATCGGGCCCGCCCAGGCATCTCTGTCAAGAATTCGGGACCAATACAGATATGTTCTCTATATCAAGGATGAGAATTATGATAAACTGGTGAGATGTAAAGACCGCGCGGAGGCGTTTTTGGCCTATCTGGTCAAAATCGGGAGAGATCCGCAGGTACAGGTGCAGTTCGATTTTGACCCGGTGAGTCCCTTCTAAATAATAGAGGGGAAGCGGGGAAAAAGAGGACCGGCGGACCGGTTTGGAAGCAAGTGTAAGCGCCGGGATCCGGCGCATGAAGGAGAAAGGCGGAAAATAAATGGCACTTAGAACAATCAGAGAACTCGGCGATCCGGTACTTTCAAAGAGAGCAAAGGAAGTGCGGGAGATGACGCCCAAGCTTAGGCAGCTCATTGAAGATATGAAAGAGACGATGTATGAGGCGGAAGGCGTCGGTCTTGCAGCGCCTCAGGTCGGTATGCTCAAGAGAATCGTCGTGATCGACGTGAGCGAGGAGCAGAATGAACCCCTTGTCATGATCAATCCGGAGATCATCGAGCGGGACGGCGAGCAGTGCGGCTGGGAAGGCTGCCTTTCTGTACCCGGCAAGACCGGACAGGTGACAAGACCCCGCCATGTTGTCGCAAGGGCGCTCAATGAGAACATGGAGGACTTCATTGTGGAAGGCGAGGATCTTCTTGCGAGAGCCATCTGCCACGAGCTGGACCACCTGGACGGCCATATGTATGTGGAACTGGTGGAAGGCAAGCTCTACACCAATGAGGAACTGGATGAGATGTTCGCGGAAGAAGCCGCGAAAGCAGAGGAAGAAGCGGGCGAAGACAAGCAGTAATCCCGCAGGCAGCGCCAAAGGAGACAGAATTTGAAGATCGTATTTATGGGAACGCCGGATCTGGCGGCGGAAGTACTGGACACAATGATGAGAAACGGCTGCGAAGTCAGTCTTGCGGTGACACAGCCCGACAGACCCAAGGGACGCGGACGGGGCGTGATCAAGACGCCTGTACATGAGTGCGCCGACAAATGGGGAATTCCTGTATTTTCCCCTGTCAGGGTCAAGCGCCCGGAGGCCGTTGCACGCCTTCGCGAGGAGGCACCGGACCTGATCGTAGTAGCGGCGTTTGGCCAGATCCTGAGTAAGGAAATCCTGGAGCTTCCCAGGTTTGGCTGCGTCAACGTGCACGCTTCGCTTTTGCCCAAATACAGAGGCGCCGCACCGATCCAGTGGGCCGTGATCAACGGCGAAGAGAAGAGCGGCGTGACGATCATGCAGATGGACGAGGGACTCGATACCGGCGATATCCTTCTGCAGGAGGAGATTCCGCTGGAAGCGAACGAGACCGGCGAGAGCCTCTATAATAAGATGGCGAAGCTTGGCGGCACGCTTTTGGTGAAAGCCCTGCCCATGATCGAAGCGGGAACCCTTACGCCCATCAAGCAGGACGACGAAGCGTCCACCTACGCATCCATGCTCAAGAAGGAGATGGGCAACATCGACTGGAATATGCCGGCCGACAAGATCGAGCGTCTGGTGCGCGGCCTCAACAGCTGGCCGGGCGCCTACACATTTATGAACGGCAAGATGCTCAAGATCTGGGCGAGCGCGGTGGCGGACAAGCCGGTCCAGGGAGCACCCGGAACGGTAGCCGGCACGGACAAAAAGGCAATTTACGTCAACTGCAAGGACAGCGTACTGGCCCTCACCGAGGTGCAGTACGAGGGCAAAAAGCGCATGGCGACGCAGGCCTTTTTATTGGGCGCCAGGATCGACGAGGGACAGGCGCTCACGGCGGAGCGCTGAGGATAGGTGCCTGTTGGGCCTGCAGTGCCGATCTGCGAAGATCGACAGTATTTGATAAGACAGATTCACGGGGAACGGCAGATCTGTAAATGCGCAGTTTTGCCGCTCTCCACTTTTGTATATAGACGGGAGTACGATTTGAGCTTACGAGGCGAACGAGAAGCGGTTCTCACGATTTTGACAAGGATCCGGGAAGAGGGCACATACAGTCACATTGCGGTCAAGGAGATGCTGGACCAGTGTGAGCGCGAGGGGATGGACCGCCGTCAGCGCGCGTTTGTCAAAAGACTGACGGAAGGCATCATCGAGCGCAGGATCGAGATCGACAACGTGATCAGGACCTACACAAAGAAGGGAGCCCGTATTCGGCCCGTGATCCGGGACATTCTGCGGATGGGTATCTTCCAGATCCTGTATATGGACGCTGTGCCGGATTCGGCGGCCTGCAATGAGGCCGTCAAGCTCACCAAACTGAGCGGCAAGAAGGAACTCTCCGGCTTCGTAAACGGCGTACTGAGAACAGTTGCCAGAGAGAAGGACAAGGGCATCTTCGCGGCAGCGGCCAGGGAAGATGGGGCATCGTCCGATCCGGCGGCTTTATCCCGCAAGTATTCGATGCCGGAATGGATCATCCGCCTCTGGAACGAGCAGCGCTCGGAACAGGATACGCGTGCACTCCTCGAGGCGCTTCTCGAGGTCCGGCCGGTATCCATCCGATTTGACGATCGCTGCAGCGCGGCGGACATCGAAAAGATCCTCGCCGTCATGCAGGAAAAGGGCGTCACAGCCACCAAAGGCCATTACCACGCACTGTGCTATGAGCTGACGGGCACAGACAGCGTCGCGACGCTGCCCGGTTATCGGGAGGGACTCTGGACCGTGCAGGATGAGAGCTCCATGCTGGTGGCGGAAGCCGCAGGCCTTCAGGGCGGCGAGACCGTGTATGACGTCTGTGCGGCGCCCGGCGGCAAGTCCATGCACTGCGCGTCGAAGCTTCTGGCGCTTGCAAAGAGAGCGGAAGAAGGCGCAGCGGCCGTGAAGGCCGGAACCGTACATGCTTTTGACCTCAGCAAGGGAAAAACGGCGCAGATCATGAAGAATGTCAGGCGCATGCACCTGCCCAATGTCGTGGTCAGCCAGCGTGACGCGCTGCTTCCTGTTCCGGCGGAAGCCGGGGCGGCGGACGTCCTTCTCTGCGATCTGCCGTGCTCAGGACTCGGCGTCATTGGCCGCAAGCGGGATATCAAATACCACGTCAGTCCGGCGCAGTTAGAAGAACTGGCGAAGCTTCAAAAAGATATACTTCGGAGTGCGGTCGGGTACCTCAAAGAGGGCGGCGTCCTCATCTACAGCACATGCACGATCAACCGGGGCGAAAACGAGGAGATCGCGGTGTTTATTGAAAAGGAACTGGGTTTTACAGCGGACCCCCTGGCACCGCATCTGCCGGCCGGTATTCCGGGGATCGACGGTCACATGCTGCAGCTTCTGCCCCATATTCACGGAACAGACGGCTTCTTCCTCGCGCGATTTATCAAAAAAACGGCATAAAGCGCAGTGGAGCAATAGTCTTACATCATTAAAGGACATAAAACCATGCAGGAAAATGGAGTACATAAAGAGAGCGGCGCGGGCTGGGACATCAAATCCATGACCATGGATGAGCTCACCGCGCTGATGAAGGAAAACGGCTTCCCCGCCTTTCGGGCCAAGCAGCTGTATCGTTGGATACACGTCAGCCTTGTGCGGGAATACAGTGAAATGCGCAATATCCCCAAGGCCATGGCGGAGAAACTCTCAAGCGAGTATCCGCTCACAACCGTGCGGATGATCGACAGACAGGTCTCGAAGCTGGACGGCACGCAGAAGTATCTGTTTGCCATGGCGGACAATTCCCTTGTGGAGAGCGTTTTCATGCGCTACAAGTTTGGCAACAGCGTATGCATCTCCTCCCAGGTGGGCTGCCGCATGGGCTGCAGGTTCTGCGCGTCTACGCTGGATGGACTGATCCGCTCTCTGACGCCTTCCGAGATGCTGGACCAGATCTATGAGATCCAGCGTGTGACCGGCGAGCGGGTGTCCCACATTGTGGTGATGGGGACGGGTGAGCCTCTGGACAACTACGACAATCTGGTCCGCTTCCTGCGCCTTCTCACCGATGAGAACGGACTCAACATCAGTCAGAGAAATGTGACGGTCTCGACTTGCGGGATCGTGCCCAGGATCTATGACCTTGCGGACGAGAAATTCTCCATCACGCTGGCCCTTTCCCTGCACGCGGTCACGGATGAAAAGCGCAAAGAGATCATGCCGATTGCCAATCACTATACGATCGCGGAGCTGATGGAGGCGGGGCGTTACTATTTTGACCAGACAGGCAGACAGGTGACGTTTGAGTACAGCCTGATCCGGGACGTCAACGACAGTGCGCAGGACGCACAGATGCTGGCGGAGCTGGCAAGGCCCCTGAAAGCGCATATCAACCTGATCCCGGTCAATCCCGTCAAGGAGCGCGGATACCGGCAGACAAAGGACGCGGGGGTGCGCGCATTTCAGAAAAAACTTGAAAAAAGCGGTATAAATGTTAGTATTAGGAGAGTATTAGGAAGAGATATCGATGGTGCCTGCGGTCAATTACGTCACAGGCATATTTCTGGTTGCAATGAACAAAATGCGTCCAGCCGTACAGAGGAGTAGATATGCCACAGTCTTTTTCCATCACTGATATCGGTCTGCGAAGGGAGATAAATCAGGATTACATATTTGCCAGCGATCTTCCGCTGGGCACTTTGTCATGCCTGTATCTCGTGGCAGACGGAATGGGCGGCCATAGGGCCGGTGATTATGCGTCAAAGTATACCGTGGAGACAGTTGTTGACCATGTCGCGAGGACAAAGGACGCGGATCCTGAGCTGCTCTTGCGAGAAGCGTTTCGCATTGCCAACACCGAGATCCGCCGCAAGGCGGGAAGGCGCATTGAATTCTACGGCATGGGAACGACGCTTGTCTGCTGCACGATCTGCGGCGATACGCTTCTTGTCGGCAACGTCGGAGACAGTAGGCTTTACAACTATCGAAACGGTGCGCTTAGCCAGATCACCGTGGACCACTCCCTTGTGGAGGAAATGGTCAGAGCCGGCACCCTTGACAGAAAAGACGCCAGAATCCATCCCGAGAGAAATGTGATCACCAGGGCGATTGGTGCGGAGGACCATGTCGAAGTGGATTTCTTCCGGGTTCCTGTATCCGAGTGCGGGATCATTCTCATGTGTTCGGACGGCCTTACGACCATGGTCGAAGACGAGGAAATCGGTGAGATCCTTGGCAGCGACATGACCCTGGAAGAGAAAGCAACCATTCTGGTCGCACGCGCGAACAACGCGGGCGGCAGCGATAATATCTCTGTAATACTGATAGACACTTCCCCGGCAGAGCACCAGTCGGATGCCGAGCTGTAACGTTTCGTGCGCTCAGTGCCCGAACATGAGAGGTGAGATCCAGGGAAGTGGAGAAATGCTATGATTAAAATCGGTATGTTGATCGCAGACCGCTATGAGATCCTTGAAAAGGTCGGCACAGGCGGTATGGCAGATGTATATAAATCCAAGGACCACACATTGAACCGCTTTGTGGCGGTCAAGGTCCTCAAGCAGGAGTTTTCGGAAAACGCGAATTTTGTATCCAAATTCCGCGTGGAGGCGCAGGCCGCAGCGGGTCTGATGCATCCCAATATCGTAAATGTCTATGACGTCGGTGAGGAAAAGGGCATTTATTATATTGTCATGGAACTCGTGGACGGCATTACGCTGAAAAATTATATTGGCAAAAAAGGAAAGCTGGGCTACAAAGAGGCGGTGACGATCGCACTGCAGGTCTCCATGGGACTGGAAGCGGCGCATAGAAACCACATTATCCATAGAGATATCAAGCCGCAGAATATCATCATTTCCAGAGAAGGAAAGGTCAAGGTCACGGATTTTGGCATAGCCAAGGCCGCGACCAGCGATACGATCACGTCCAATGTCATGGGATCCGTGCACTATACATCCCCTGAACAGGCGAGGGGCGGATTCAGCGACGAGAAGAGCGACGTGTATTCCCTCGGCGTGACACTGTATGAGATGCTCACAGGCGAAGTGCCCTTTGACGGGGAGTCGACCGTGGCGATCGCAATCCGCCATATCCAGGAACCGATGCCGTCGCCCAGAAAGCTCAATCCGGACATCCCTTACAGCGTCGATCAGATCGTTCTCAAATGTTGTGAGAAGAGTCCTGACAGACGGTATCAAAATATGCATGAGCTGGCCACGGATCTCAAGAAGGCGATCAGTGATCCGGACGGCGACTTTGTAAAGCGCTATAATCCCGGCGATCTCGGCAGCACCCGCATGATGACGGAGGAAGAAAAGCGCCAGATCAAAGAGAGCACAGCGGGCGCCGAAAAGGTCCAGACACCCGTTGGCCGGGACGACGAGGAGGATGTGATCATCCGCAAGCCGTCCAGAACCGGCAAACATATCCGTGAAGACGATCTTTTTGACGAAGAAGACGATTATGACGAGGAGGAGAGAGAAAACTCCATGGACAGGATCGCGCGGATCCTGGCGGTCCTCGCAGTCGTGATCATCGTCGCGATCATTGCGCTGATCGTCGGCGGACGAAACGGCCTTCTCCCGATCGGCGGAGGCAGTCAGAACGCGCAGGTTGCAGCGACGGATGAAATGGTGGTCATGCCCAATGTAATTGGAATTGACGTCTCGGCGGCGCGTTCCGCACTCGTCAAGCAGGGGCTGATCCCGGAACTGACCTACGAGGAGTCGGACAAATATACAGTTGGCGTTGTTATGGATTCGAGCGTCGAAGAGGGCACGGAGATTCCGGTTGGAACGACCGTGGTGCTCACGGTCTGCGGCAACAGCGGATCGATCGTCCCGGACGTCGTGGGACTTCTCAGAGAAGAAGCAGTGGATCTGCTCACCGAAACCGGCTTTAACGTCAATATTATGGAAGTCAGCAGCGAGGACGTCGAGGCAGGAATCGTTGTCGGACAGGATCCCGAGGGCGAGACCCAGGCGGAAGAGGGCACCTACGTCACCATACAGGTGAGCGGCGGTCCAGACCTCTCCGGCAAGACCGAGATGCCCAGCCTCTACGGCATGACGGAGCAGGAAGCGCGCAACACCCTGAACGCATTTGGCCTCAAGGCAGGAAACGTCAGGACGATCATTGACGCGGACTCCGAAAACAGAGGACTTGTCATAGCCCAGGACGTAGAACCCGGTGAGCTGATCGATGAAGGAACCGCGGTGAATTTTGATATCGCAGGCCAGCAGACCTACAGCTACTCGGCCGACATTTCCGCACCGACCCACAGCGAGGATCCGGACTATAAATCGGGCACATCGGTGCATATTACGATTGTGACGGAAGATGACCAGAAGCTGCTCGATACGACAACCTCCGCATTCCCCTATCGCATGGGCTGCACCGGCATCACGTCGGAATACGGCACGCTGACCATGACCTATGAGGTCACGATCACGGAGACGGTAGAGGAAGAAGTCGAAGAGGGGACGGGCGCTGAAGAGGGCGCGGACACCGGCGCGGACACCGGCGCGACAGACGAAAGCGCAGAGACCGGAGAAGGCGGCAGAAAGACTGTGATCAGAACGATCGAGAGAACCGAAGAGAGAACAATCACCAGGGAACTGACCTTTACGCCTGAGAACTAAGCAGAGGAACGATACAAAGCATTTGAGTACAAAAGGCAAGATCATCAAGAGCATAGCGGGATTCTATGAGGTCCATACCGGAGACGAGATCTACAGGTGCCGGGCGAGAGGCGTTTTCCGCGCGCTCGGCGTAAAGCCTCTGGTCGGCGACGACGTGGAAATCGACATCACAGACACGGTCAGTGTGCCCATGGAGGGCAATGTGGTAAAGCTCCTGCCCCGTCGGAACGAACTTGTGCGGCCCAACGTGGCCAATGTCGATCAGGCGCTTTTGATCTTTGCCATCACGCACCCGGCGCCCAGCTACAATATGCTGGACCGGTTTCTGATCACGATGGATCAAAGGGATCTTCCGGCCATTCTATGCTTTAACAAACAGGATCTGGCGACGCCGGAGGAAATTGCGGAGCTGCGGGAGACCTATGAGTCCTGCGGCTGCAAAGTACTGTTTGTCAGTGTGCTCGCACCGGAGACGCTGGGCGAACTGCGTGCGATCCTGGAAGGCAAGACGACGGTACTGACCGGGCCGAGCGGCGTCGGCAAATCGACGCTGATCAATACGATCTGTCCAGGCGCACGCATGGAGACGGGCGAACTGAGCCGCAAGATCAAGCGGGGGCGCAATACCACAAGACACGTAGAGCTTTTGGCAGGCGAAGACGGGACCTATCTGGTCGACACACCCGGATTTACGTCCCTATACCTGATGGATATGGAGCCCGAGGACCTGCGGCACTATTATTCCGAGTTCCGGGAATACGAAGGAAAATGCCGGTTCGACGGCTGCGTACACAGGAAAGAGCCCGGCTGCGCGGTCCGGGAGGCGGTGGAGGCCGGCGCGATCAGCCGGATCCGCTATGCGAATTACAGCGAGCTCTATGAAGAGCTGAAGATGAGAAAGCCCGACTATTCAGCCAAGAGGACGGCGAGAGCCGGCAAATAACTGCAAATAAGGAGATCATAGTTTCATGAAATTAGGCATCGTAGGACTTCCCAACGTGGGAAAAAGCACACTGTTCAATTCCCTGACCAAGGCAGGCGCGGAGGCGGCCAACTATCCCTTCTGCACGATCGATCCCAACGTGGGGATCGTTGCTGTGCCGGATGACAGGATTAAGCGCCTCGGTGAACTGTACCACACCAAAAAAGTGACGCCTGCCGTCATTGAATTCGTCGACATCGCAGGCCTTGTGAAAGGTGCCTCCAAGGGCGAAGGCCTCGGCAACCAGTTCCTGGCCAACATTCGTGAAGTGGATGCGATCGTCCACGTCGTCCGTTGCTTTGAGGATGACAATGTTGTGCACGTAGACGGATCCGTGGATCCGGTCCGCGATATTGAGACCATCAACCTGGAACTGATCTTCGCGGATCTGGAAGTGCTCGAAAGACGAATTGCCAAGGTGGCCCGCACGGCCAAGATGGACAAGGAAGCCGGCAGAGAGATGGTACTCCTTAAAAAGATCAAAGAGCACCTCGAGAACGGGCAGCCGGCGTCATCCCTGGAACTTGCAGGGGAAGAGGAAGAGAAGTGGTTTGCAGGCTACAATCTTCTGACAGCAAAGCCTGTGATCTATGCGGCGAATGTCTCTGAAGATGATCTCATGGATGACGGCGCCTCCAATGAGGGCGTCGCCAAGGTGCGTGAATATGCAGCGCAGAACGGATCGGAAGTCTTCGTGATCTGCGCCAAGATCGAGTCGGAGATCTCGGAGCTCGACGACGAAGAGAAAGCGATGTTCCTGGAGGACCTGGGCATCTCGGAGTCGGGCCTTGACAAGCTGATCAGTGCAAGTTACCGCACACTGGGCCTTATGAGTTTCCTGACGGCAGGAGAGGATGAGTGCAGGGCCTGGACTATCAAGATCGGCACCAAGGCGCCGCAGGCAGCCGGCAAGATCCACAGCGATTTCGAGCGCGGGTTCATCAAGGCGGAGGTCGTCAATTACGAAGTGCTCCTGAGAGAGGGATCCCTTGCGGCAGCGAGGGAGAAAGGCCTCGTGGGCATGGAAGGCAAGGAATATGTCGTCAAGGATGGCGACGTCATTCTGTTCAGATTTAACGTTTAATACATGATTGTTGGGAAAAACCCCCTCTTCGTAGGAAGAGGGGGCTTTTTTATGCCCGAAAGGGGACGACTTCAACCGCGACGAGAGGGGAGATCGCTCCGCCGGCGCCATGTGGCGACGGAAAAGTGTCGGAAATCCGCGAAAAATGTCGGAAAAATGCGACTATGCCGGAGACGGCGGCCAGAATCAACCAGATTTGGACGAAGCGGAAACGCAAATGCTACAAATTGTGCTTTGTCAATGTTAAAATTGTATGTCGGAGGATAGAAAATATCTCCGTAAAAAGGTCAAAATTTAGCAAAATTTTAGAATAGAAAAATCCGCTTACAGCGAAATGTTGTGCTATCATAGTACAAGGAATATAAAAAAGTGAGGAGATAGGACGAAAAGATGGCGGAAATGATGGGTGAGATGGATATAGCGTTCCCGAGTCTTGGGATTTATCTGACGAATGTCCCCAAGACCATCATGATCGGCAATTTTGGCATTGCGCTCTATGGGGTCGTCATCGCGATCGGCATGATCCTGGGGCTTACATTGTCTTCGAAAATTGCTGCCAGGACCGGGCAGGATCCGGATACGATCTGGGATCTGGCCGCGAGCCTTATTATCTTCTCGATCATCGGCGCGAGGATCTACTATGTGATCTTCATGTGGGACTATTACAAGAATAATCCCATCCAGATCCTCAATCTGCGCGGCGGCGGCCTTGCGATCTACGGCGGCATTATTGCCGGCGCGATCACGCTGTATGTCTATTGCAAGCGCAAGAAGAAAAGCTTCCCGCTCATTCTGGACACAGTGATCTATGGACTCCTTGTGGGACAGATCCTGGGCCGGTGGGGGAATTTCTTCAACCGCGAGGTATTTGGAGAGTATACAGACGGCTTGTTTGCGATGCGGATCCCGACGGTTATGGTCCGGGAGCGCGACATCTCCGCCTCGATCGCAGCGCATATGACAGAAGGAACCAACTATATTCAGGTGCACCCCACTTTCTTATATGAGGGAATGTGGAACCTGGCGCTTTTGATCCTTCTATTAATCTATCTGAAACATAAGAGGTTTGACGGAGAGATCGCCCTTCTGTATTTTGCCGGCTATGGCATCGGAAGAGCGCTGATCGAATCGATCCGTACAGACCAGCTCTATATAACAGGGACGACTATACCGGTCTCTATGATGCTCGGCATTGTGATGGCAGCGGTCTCGATCATCGCCATCGCGGTGATCCGCACATCGATCCGCAAGAAAGAGACCCAAGCTGGCGGGAAAGCATCCTGATCGCGGCGCAAATCGTCCCGAAAAACGGTATCAAAGCGGAAAAAGAAAGCGAAACTGCTGTTCGGGCAGGGGACTTACATACAAGTACCCTTTATTTGTGTACACATTTTATTTCCGCACACCCTTGAAAAAGGGCCCTCCAGTTGGTATGATTGTGAAGAAAAGTGGTGCAAAGTGGAGGGAAGTGCAACATGTTCATGGGAGAATATGGTCATTCTCTGGATCCCAAGGGAAGACTGATCATACCATCCAAGTTCAGAGAGTCGCTGGGAGAGAGGTTCGTGATCACACGAAGCCTTGATCAGTGTCTATGTATTTATGCCATGGAGGACTGGGAGAAATTTGTGTCCCGCCTCAATGACATTCCCTACAATGTCAAGAAACAGAGACAGCTTGTGCGCTTCTTTTTGTCCGGTGCCAACGAAGTGGAGCCTGATAAGCAGGGCCGTGTCCTGATTCCGGGCAACCTTAGAGAGGCGGCGGGGATCGAGAAGGATGTGATCCTTGTCGGCGTCGGATCCAGAATCGAAGTCTGGAGCCGGGAAGCCTGGGAAGAGAACATGTCGAGTGACGAGATCAACGAAATAGCAGAAGAGATGCTGGGGAACGGATTTGAAATTTGAACATACTTCGGTACTTTTAGAGGAAGTACTGGATCATCTGGCGATCAGGCCGGAAGGAATATATGTAGACGGTACGCTGGGCGGCGGCGGTCACTCCTATCACATTCTGGAGAGACTGACAGAGGGCGGCCGACTGATCGGCATCGATCAGGATACGGACGCGATCGCGGCGGCGGGAGAGCGGCTCTCGGCGTTCGGCGACGCAGTGACCATCGTACACGACAATTATGAACATATCGGCGAGGTCCTGCACGACCTCGGAATTGAGAAGGTGGACGGCATCCTGCTGGATCTGGGCGTCTCTTCTTATCAGCTGGACAACCCGGAGAGAGGGTTTACCTATAGGACGGACGCACCGCTGGATATGCGAATGGACCAGAGCAGCGCACTGACTGCGAAGGAAATTGTCAATACCTATCCGGAGGAGGAACTGACCCGGATTCTCAGAGAATACGGCGAAGAACGGTGTGCGGCGAGAATCGCCTCCAATATTGTGAAGGCGCGCAGTAAGAAGCCGCTGGAGACAACCGGCGAACTCAGCGCCATTGTTCGCGCTTCGATCCCGGCCAAGATGCGGGAGAAGGGCGGCAACCCCGACAAGAGGACCTTTCAGGCGATCCGCATTGCCTGCAACAGGGAACTGGACGTTCTGCGGGACTCTCTTGATACGATGATCGATCTTTTGACACCGGGCGGCCGGTTATGTGTGATCACATTCCATTCGCTGGAAGACCGGATCGTCAAGAACGCTTTTAAAAGAAATGAAAATCCATGCACATGTCCGCCGGAATTTCCGGTATGTGTATGCGGAAAGAAATCCAAGGGCAGGGTGGTCACCCGCAAGGCAATCGCGCCTTCTGCCCATGAACTGGAAGTAAACCGGCGCTCCGCGAGCGCCAAACTCAGGGTATTTGAGAGGCGATAAATCGTCTCTGCAAGGAGGCCCTGTACCATGTGACCGCAGATAGAAGATTTGCGATCCGTAGATTTGCGATCCGTAAGGAGGTAGACGTACACGATGATCAAGGCGACACAGAGCTCTGGAAAAAGGCGGCACAGCCGTGACAATGTTATATATAGTGAATCCTTTTCGGGCGGGAGACAGCAATATGTAAATGGCGCTGCCGCACCGGACGATTTCTGGAAAGAATGGTCACAGGAAGAGGTGCACAGAAACACGCAGGATCTGCGCCTTGCCGCGAGAAGAAGCCGGGAGCATGTCGTGCAGATGAACCTCCGCTACACAATGTTCATGGCATTTCTGGTGGCAGCGATGACCTTCAGTCTGATCGGATATATCAAACTGAAAGCGGATATTTCAGGGACCAACAAGAAAATCGCGTCGCTGGAGTCCCAGCTGACCGAACTGCGATCTTCGAATAATGAGGTCTACAACGAGATCACCGGAAATGTGGATCTCGAGGAGATCCGCAATATCGCGGTCAATGAATTTGGAATGAAGTATGCGGATCAGGACCAGATTGTGGTATACTCTGAGTCTAAAGGCGATTCCGTCCATCAGATCGCCGATCTGGACCACTGAAGCAGGTGGTTCGCCGCAGAAGGATCAGGATTTTTGTAAAGTAAGGATATAAAGTGAGCAGACGAAGGGTAGTTAACGGAAAGAATACCCGTGGAGGATTAAAGCGGTTCACGATAAGCATGCAGAATAAGCTGGTGGTACTATTTGGAATAGTACTGCTGGCTTTTGTTGGATTAGGGGTACAGCTTTTCCGGATCAATCGGGACAACGGGCAGACCTATTCTATGCAGGTCCTGTCACAGCAGGCCTATGAGAACCAGACAATCCCCTTTAAGCGGGGCAAAATACTAGATAGTAAAGGCACAGTCCTGGCGGACAGCCAGCTGGTTTACAACGTCATCGTGGATTCCAAACAGATCCTGCAGAAGGACGTATATCTGGAGCCGACGCTCGATGCGCTGGAGAGCCTTGGCGTCAACAGAAACCGCATCAAGGAATATATCACCAACCATGCGTCCTCCCAGTATTATATTGCGCTGAAGAATCTCTCGTATCAGGACCGCAAGGCCTATCTGGAAAAGGTGGCAGCGGGAATAGCACAAGAGAAAGAAAAGAAGATCCCGGCGGCGCAGAGAAAATATGATAATATCAAGGGCATCTGGTTTGAAAGCGGCTACCAGCGTTTCTATCCCCATGGAGATCTGGCCTGCGACGTGCTGGGCTTCTCGGGTTCGGGCAACGTCGGAACGGGCGGCCTTGAAGAGTACTACAATGATACGCTCAACGGCGTCGTCGGAAGAAAGTACGGCTACCTCGACGAAGGCCTCAACATGGAGCAGACAATGATCGAGGCCAAGGACGGCAACAACCTGGTCCTTACGCTGGACGCCAATATACAGAGTATTGTCCAGAAGTGTCTGACGCGGTTCAATGACGCCTTCCAGAATCAGTACCGGGAAGGACTCGGCGCCAACAACGCGGCCTGCATTGTCATGGATTGTAATAACGGAGAAGTGCTGGCGATGGCGGGAACGCCATTTTTTGACCTCAATCACCCGTCCGATCTGGCGGCGCTGTGGGGCATGCCCAAGCTCGATGAAAACGACGAGCCCCAGGACGGCTACCTCACCTACACGGATCTTCTGACGATGACCGAGGAGGACAAGCCGCGTTACCTCAATGCGCTGTGGAGAAACTTCTGTATCAGCGATTACTATGAGCCCGGCTCGACAGCCAAGCCCTTTACCGTTGCGATGGGCCTCGATACAGGCACCGTGAGCGACAGCGATGAGTATTACTGCGGCGGCTATAAGATGATCGACGGCTTTAAGATCAAGTGCCACACGAGAGACGGCGACGGATGGCTGACGACAGGAGAAGCGGTCGAGTATTCCTGCAACGTGGCGCTGATGGAAATGGTCGAGAAGATCGGCAAAGAGAACTTTACCAAGTTCCAGAACGTCTACAACTTTGGCTTGAAGACCGGCATTGATCTGGCGGATGAGGCAAGAACGGACCAGTTCGTCTCGGACGCAACGATGACCGACTCCATGCTGGCGACCAACTCCTTCGGACAGAATTTTGACGTCACGATGATCCAGATGATCTCCGGATTTTGCTCGCTGATCAACGGGGGCAACTATTATGAGCCCCACATTGTCAAGAAGGTTACAAGCGCCTCTGGAACGACGCTCAGAACCATCGAGCCCCGCGTACTTAAGAAGACGGTTTCCGAGAGTACGAGTGCGCATATTCGCGACTACACAGTGATGGTTGTAGAAGGACACGACGGAACCGGTATTACGGCGAGACCTGCCGGCTATCGGATTGGCGGCAAAACAGGAACCGCGGAAACGCTTCCCCGCGGCAACGATGAATATGTTGTATCCTTCATCGGCTATGCGCCTGCAGAGAATCCCCAGGTCGTGTGCTATGTGGTTGTGGACCGCGCCAACATTGAAGAGCAGGACAACCCCATGTACGCGACCGGCATTTTCCGCAACGTCATGGAAGAAGTGCTGCCCTATCTGGGAATTTATATGACCGAGCCCGTCACGGAAAAAGAGAGTGAAAGACTTGCATCGAAAGGTCTTGCTATTACCTACACCGGAGATGAATCCTCTGATAAGTGGGAATGGGCGGATGACGATGAAGAAATGTATTAAAGCGTAATCGTAAAGCGCGAGAAAGGACTGATCTAGGTTATGCGAAATGGAACTACATATATAACGATCATAGCGCCTATGCTGGTCGCCTTTATAGTGAGCGCGGTCTCGGGCAAATTTCTGATCCCGTTTTTGCGCAGGGTAAAAGCCGGGCAGACGGAGAGAGACGACGGCCCGCAGAGCCATCTGGGCAAGACCGGCACGCCCAACATGGGCGGACTCATGATCATGCTCGGACTCGTTGTCGGCGGCCTGATTATGGCGGGAAGGTGCCCGGAGGTGATTCCGGTGCTGATCCTCACCATTGGATTTGGACTTGTGGGCTTTATCGACGACTACCTCAAGGTGGTCAAGAAGAAGTCAGACGGCCTTAGCGTCAAGCAGAAGATGGCGCTGCAGATCGTGATCGCGCTTTTATTTGCGCTCTATGTGACAAAGGTGAACGCAATTCCGCTTGCCATGAAGGTGCCCTTCTTAGCGGGCGCCTATCTGGATCTGGGCATCCTCAATATCCCGGCGCTCCTCTTTATCGCAGTGGCGACGGTGAACGGCACGAACTTTACGGATGGCGTGGACGGTCTTGCGAGTTGCGTGACTGTCGCGACAGCGCTCTTCTTTACGATCGCGGCGGTCTTTGCAGGATCCGGCGCGTCGGCAGCCGGCGGCGCCATGATCGGTGCCCTGCTCGGATTCCTGCTCTATAATGCGTATCCGGCCAAAGTATTCATGGGAGACACAGGGTCTTTGGCCCTTGGCGGATTTGTCACAGCGATGGCGTATCTGTTACAGCTTCCGCTCTTTATCCCGATCGTTGGATTTATTTACTTTATCGAAGTGGTCTCCGTGATTATGCAGGTGGGATACTTTAAGATGACACACGGAAAGAGGATCTTCAGGATGGCGCCGATCCACCACCATTTTGAACTTGGCGGATGGTCGGAGGTCAGAGTCGTTGCGGTCTTTACGGTGACGACGGTGGTCCTGAGCGCCTTTGCACTGCTGGGCCTGTGGGCCTGATGGCGCCGTGTACACTGTACTTTTTGAAAGGTTTATTGGATACAAATGCCGGATTTTGCTCTTTTTATCAGAAATAAGATAGGCAGGAGAAGAGGACTGATGGATTACAGTCTTCTTTTCATTGTGCTCTTTCTTCTGTCTTTTGGCCTGGTCATGCTCTATTCCACCAGTTCCTACGAGGCGGCGCTCGAGTACGGGGATTCCGCCTATTACTTAAAACGTCAGCTGATCTTCACCATATTTGGTCTGGTGCTCATGACAGGCGTATCCTTTATTCCCTACACATTCTGGAAGAAGGTGTCGGTGCTTGCTTATATGGTTTCTGTCGCCCTGATCGTTCTCGTCATTCCTTTTGGAATGGAGGTCAACGGCGCGAAGCGATGGATCCGCATCCCCGGGCTCCCTATGCAGCTGCAGCCGGCCGAGGTCGCCAAGATCGGCGTCATTATTTTCAGCGCGATGATCATCGAGAGGCTCGGCAGGCGGTCGCTTGCGACGCTCAAGGGTTTCATTTTCCCGATGATCCCTGCTGTCATCGTCGCCGTCATGATCTGGCAGATTACAGACAATCTGAGCTCCGCGATCATCGTCGTTGCGATCGTATTTGGAATGTTGTTTGTCGCATGTCCGGATTATGGTAAATTTATTGGGATTGTGGCCGTTGTCTTTCTTCTCGGCGCGGCAGTAGTGTGGTATACTGTTAATTCCGCAGACACCAATTCGCTGGACTTTCGTGGCGAGCGTATTTTGGCCTGGCTTGACCCCCAGGCGTATGCGGGCGGCAAAGGATACCAGACGATCCAGGCGCTCTACGCCATCGGCTCGGGCGGCATTTTTGGCAAGGGACTGGGGCAAAGCATGCAAAAACTCGGCTTTATCCCGGAGGCGCAGAATGATATGATCTTTTCGATCATCTGCGAAGAACTGGGGCTGTTCGGCGCGATCAGCATCATGCTGATGTTTGTGCTTCTCATCTGGCGCTTTATGATGATCGCAAACAGTGCGGATGATTTCTACGGCGCCATGCTGGTTGTGGGCGTGATCTCTCACATTGCCGTGCAGGTCATTCTCAATATTGCAGTCGTCACCAACACCATTCCCAATACCGGCGTCACGCTTCCCTTTATCAGTTACGGAGGCTCATCGGTATTCTTTCTTTTAAGTGAGATCGGGATTGTGCTGAGTGTGGCGAGAGGGATGCGAAGGGACGAGCTTGCGCAAATGGAATAATGCATGTAAAATCTGCCGGGGCTGTGTGGCAGGCAGAAGAAGTCTCCCGGCGAGACAGGTTGTTGTTGGAGGAGTATGAAGCGGAAAACAGATTCTGAAGAATTACCGGACGAGATCGAATTGGAAGAAGAGATCGACATAGACGATGAATCTGAAGACGGTGAAGAGGGAAGCCATGGGCTGAATCTGATCACCGTTTTGATTCTGCTGATTGCGGCTGCCGTTACGACAGCCTATTTTATGTGTACAGTCAGAACTGTCCATGTCACCGGCAATAAACTCTACACCAGCCAGGAGATCGCGGATCAGGTGATCAGCGATGATACGCAGCTTCGCCACAATACTGTGTTTTTGACAGCGCTCTATATGACGCCTTTTGCGCCGCGGATTCCGTTTGAAGAAAGCGTCCGCGTACACATGGAGAGCTATGACACAATCCGGATCGACGTCAAGGATATGGACCTGGCAGCCTATATTCCCTATGGCGGCAGGAACCTGTACTTTACGTCCGACGGCATTGTGCTGGAACACAGTCCGCTGATCGTCAAGAGTGCGACATTCGTGACCGGTCTGTCCATCTCGTCGGCGGAACGAGGCATGAAGATGGAGGCGGAGAATCAGGAGGGACTTGATTTGGTGCTCGAAGCGCTGCAGATCCTTCACAAATATGAGATGCGGGCGGACTGCATTGTACTGGGGAAGACAGGAAGCGTCACGATATATCTGGAGCATATCAAAGTACAGCTGGGCCGCAGCGACTTCGAACTCAAGATCGGGAAGCTCGCACAGATCCATCCCTATCTGGAGGGCCGGAGCGGCACGATCAACATGACAAATTACACAGATGCAGACGAAAACATCATCTTGAAATAATTTCGTAAAAAATTCTAAACATCCATTGATTATTTCAGGGTTCAATTGTATTATTATTTACGTGAATATTTATTTTTCTATAAGGAGGGGCCAACCGTGCTGGAAATCAAGACAAATGATACGGAACCGGCTTGCAAGATAATAGTCGTTGGCGTTGGCGGCGCAGGCAACAACGCTGTTAACCGAATGGTAGATGTAGATGTAACAGGCGTAGAGTTCATCGGCGTGAATACAGATGTGCAGGCGCTGAATCTTTGCAGAGCTCCCAGACTTCTGCAGATTGGAGAGAAGCTGACCAAGGGTCTTGGAGCGGGCGCAGTTCCGGAGGTCGGTCAGAAAGCAGCAGAAGAGAGCGCAGATGAGATCGCGCAGGCCATCAAGGGTGCGGACATGGTATTCGTAACCTGCGGCATGGGCGGCGGCACCGGCACTGGCGCGGCTCCGATTGTTGCGAAAATTGCCAAGGAAATGGGCATCCTCACTGTCGGTGTTGTGACAAAGCCTTTCAGCTTTGAAGCGAAGAGCCGTATGCAGAGGGCGCTTGTCGGCATCGAGAACATCAAGGATAACGTCGATACCCTGATCGTCATTCCCAATGACAGACTTCTCGAGATCATGGACAGAAGGACCACACTTCCTGAAGCGCTCAAGAAGGCGGATGAAGTTCTGCAGCAGTCCGTACAGGGAATTACAGACCTGATCAACGTTCCTTCGATCATCAATCTGGACTTCGCAGATGTTCAGACTGTTATGAGAGACAAGGGTGTTGCACATATCGGTATCGGATATGGCAAGGGCGAGACCAAGGCGACAGACGCTGTCAAGATGGCCGTAGAGTCCCCTCTTCTGGAGACCACAGTCAGCGGCGCGACAGATGTCATCATCAATATCTCCGGCGATATCTCCCTGGCAGACGCATCCGATGCAGCCAGCTATGTACAGGATCAGGCGGGCGATGATGTCAACATCATCTTCGGCGCTATGTACGACGACAGCAATACCGATTCCTGTGACGTCACAGTCATCGCGACCGGCATTGGAAGCAAGGACACCGTTGAGAAGAACTATGTATTCAACAACCAGAATACACGCAAGAACAATTCTCAGATGCCTTCCTTCAACAACAAGGGTTATCAGGGATCTTCCCAGACAAGAAGCAGTGTGCAGAATACAAGACCTGTGAACAATAGCTCTGTCAAGGGCAGCATCAAGCAGGAGAGCCTGGACATTCCTTCTTTCCTCAGAAATCCCAGAAGATAATCGGCGATTCAATCGGAAATTAATACTTGACAAATACACAACTGCCCGATTATAATAATCGGGCAGTTGAAATTTGGGGATATAGCTCAGCTGGGAGAGCGCTGCGTTCGCAACGCAGAGGTCACGGGTTCGAATCCCGCTATCTCCACGAAAAAGCCATGAGGATCAGAAACAAGCTGATCTTCATGGCTTTTCTTTTTGTGTCCGGCATACACCAAATATATCAAAGTGCACACCAAAAGTATTACGAGATAATAGACTGTCCTGGTCAAATATGCGCGAATTTACACGCAATTTGGGCGTTTCACCAAATGTTTTCCACAAATTAATCCACATTATCCACTTTTTGAAATTGACCACATCGGTCATTTTCTAAATCTGGACAATATACCTTTTTGGGAACTGCGATCTCGCTGATCTTCCGGATCTTCATCCTCGATCTCATCAAAGATGGACTGCTTCCGGATGTTGATATAGTTGCTCTTTAACGCCGTGATGATGCCGCGGACTTCCTTCGTAGTGACGGAGCCGGACTGGAGCATCTGGGGATCCGGATCTCTGCCGTCCATATAGAGAAGGGATCCCTTGCGGGGCAGTGCCTCCGCACCTTTCTGATCAAGAAGCGCGACCGAATCGGATGCGCTCCGCACTTTCAGGCAGACCCGGGCAGGAAAACTCTCCTTGAGACCACGCAGACACGTGGGATTGGAGGAGGCGAGGATCAGGTGAATCCCGCAGGGACCTGCCAGCTGTGACAGGCGCAGGATATAGGCCATGGCTGCCTGCTTGTTGGAGGAAAAGAGCCTGTGATACTCCGTGATCATAATGATTTTATGGCGAAGGCTGCCGCCTCGCTCGTTATATTGGAAGATATTGCGGCAGCGGGCTTCATAGAGAAGATCGCTGCGTCTCTCTACTTCCCGGCTCATCTCCGAGAGCATGGCCATGGAATTGCGGACAGAGGTGATCACGTGACAATAGGGGAGCTCCGCATAGTCTTCAAAACCCAGATTGCCGGAGGAACAAAGGTAGAGTTCCATCTCTTCCGGCGTCTGGTGTACCAGAATGCTGAGTAGAAGACCTTCCAGAAATTCGTCCAAACCGCTGCTGGGGTTTCCGCCAATGAGAAGATGCGGGACATCTGTCAGTTCGTGCATGATGCAGTCCCGGTAGATGTTCATCCCGATGGCCAGAGGAAGACCCTGAGAGGATTCGAACTCGCGACTGGTGAGAAGATCGCCAAGCCAGACTTGATCGCGCTGCCAGGGAATGTCGATGTAGATCCGCCCAGCGCGGCGGTAGACCTTGATATCTCTGCGCAGAAAGACGGCCTTATAGGTGGACTCCAGCTTAATGATACGGCTTGCGCTTCGCATGTCCGCAGGCTTAATGCCAAAGCGCGTCATCATGGGGCCCTGAATGCTCACATCCAACGTGCCCTTGATATCGTTCTCGGCCCAGAGATCGATCAGATCATCGATATAGGGCATGAGCGCCTGATCATTCCATCTTGTATGATATTTCAGAAGTTCCCTTGTCTTGGGAAGTATAAAAACTGCCATGGTACTCTCCGTTCCGGAGCGCGCAGCGCGGCGGTGTGAGGAGAAATCCGCGCCTGGAAGCGGCTTCTCTTTTGGCCGCTATGCTCCTTAAGAAAAAGCGCGGTACGCATAAAGAAGGCGTACCGACATTTGGATTATATCATGTTTACGTCGAGCATGGTATAATTATCCATACTGACCAAAAGGCATAAAGGAGACAATAGGGATGATCAAAATGATCGGCCTTGACCTTGACGGCACATTGCTGACAAGGGATAAGAGACTGACGAAGGAAAACAGCGATGTTTTGGCCGAAGCGGCGCGCAGGGGTATTCATATCGTGCCGGTGACAGGGCGTCCCCTGTCGGGGCTGCCTGCGGCGGTGGAGGCGCTTCCGTTCATACGCTATGCGATCACGTCCAATGGGGCCGTCCTAACGGACAGAGCCGAGGGCAAAACGATCCGGGCGCGCCTTATGTGCAAAGAGACCGCGATGGAAGTGCTCGCAGCTGCGCAGGGAGACGATATCATCCGTGAGTTTTTTACAGAAGGGCGTGGATTTCATGACCCGCAGACACACAGGCTTTTATGGAACCGGTTTGCGGGAACGCCGATCCTCGATTATCTGAGAAAGAGCCGGACACAGGTGGAGGATCTGCATCAGTGCCTTGGAGATCAGAACGACGGTATTGAGAACATCTCTATTATGTGCGCGTCCCCGGCCCAGAGAGGAGACGTGCTTTCCAGAGTTTCCTGCATCGACGGGATCCGCATCATTTTTCCCTGGCCGACGGACCTCGAGATCACAGCCCGGGACGCGGATAAGGGAGACGCTTTCCTGGATCTGGCGGATATGCTCGGCATTGCGGCGAGCGAAGTGATGGCCATGGGCGATGGCAACAACGATCTGGGACTCATGAGAGCGGCGGGACTCTCGGTTGCGATGGGAAACTCGAATGAAGAAGTGCTTGCGGCCGCAGACCATGTGACCGCGGACAACGAGCACGACGGCGTTGCGGAGGCGATTCGAAAGTTTGTCCTATAGAGAGGAGCGAAGAATATGTATGGAGCAATACTGGGGGATATCATCGGAAGCCCGTATGAATTTGACCAAAATAATATTAAGACGACGGATTTTGCGCTCTTTTCAGAGCGGTCCGAGTTTACAGACGACAGCATTATGACGCTGGCGGTAGCGGAAGCGCTGATGAACTGCGGCATTGACGCCGACGAGGAGACGATGAAAAAGGCGCTGGTCGAAGCGATGAAAAAGTACGGCCGCAGGTATCCCTTCGCCGGCTACGGCGTGAATTTCAGCATGTGGCTGGAACAGGAAAACCCCAAGCCCTACAACAGCTTTGGCAACGGAAGCGCGATGCGCGTATCGCCGGTCGCCTGGCTCTGCCAGGAGAATCTGCAGCAGATGCTGCAGATCGCAGCGATCACAGCGGTCGTCTCCCACAATCATCCGGAGGGAATCAAGGGCGCGCAGGCGACGGCGGCCGTCATATTCATGGCCCTGCACGGCGCCTCCAAGGCGGAGATCAAGGATACGATCACGAAGGCGTTTGGCTATGATTTGTCCAGGAGCTGCGACGAGATCCGCCCCACCTATCACCATGTGGAATCCTGTCAGGAGACTGTGCCGCAGGCAATCTGCGCGTTTTTAGAAGGCGACAGCTTTGAGAGCGTGATCCGCCTTTCTGTATCGCTCGGCGGCGATTCCGATACGCTGACCTGCATTGCAGGCAGTATGGCCGAGGCTTTTTATGGGGTCCCGGAGGATCTCAAGCAGGAAGCGCGAGAGAGACTCTCAGACGATCTGCGGGCCGTTTTGGACCGGTTTGATCAAAAGATCGAGGAAGATAAGATCGCAAGAGAGAAGGATCCCGCGCGGATGCAGGCGTGGAAGAACGCCCTGACAGCGCCTGCGAAGTCGAGGCCCGTCAAGCTGTCTTTTGCCGGCAGTGAGGAAGTGGAAAAGAGTCTTGCCGCGCTGGCGCAGGATCGAACCAAAGAGCATCTGGTGCAGTGCCTGGAAGCGCTGCGAAAAGCCATGCATGCAGGCGGACACGTCCTGTTTCCGGTGCAGCCTTTTACACCCCAGGGAGGCGCCAAGACGCCGGCCAGAGCCCTTCGTGTGAAGCTCCTGTCGACCAAGGACGGCCGAACCTGGCAGGTCGCGTATACCAGTGAGGGCGCCTACAAGAGCGGACGCTCCGCGAAAGAGCCGGCCATAGGCGCGCCGATCAGGAAAGCGCTGGAGCAGTATACGGCGCAGGCGCCGGCGGGTAATCGGGCACCCGACAAGATCAACGGCATTGTGCTCAATCCCGAGAAGAATCCGTTGTTCCTGGACCGCAAGGTAATCGAACAGATCATGAAGGTGGAAGAAGCAGCCAAGCGCGCAGCCAAGAGCGGCATTCTGGTCACCAAGGGCGACATCACGAAGGTAAAGGCGGACTGCATCGTCAATGCGGCCAACACGTCCCTTCTGGGCGGCGGTGGCGTTGACGGAGCCATCCATAGGGCAGCGGGCCCGGGGCTCCTTGCGGAGTGCAGAACGCTGGACGGCTGCCATACCGGCGAAGCCAAGATCACAGGCGGATATAACCTGCCGGCCAAATACGTGATCCATACGGTGGGCCCAATCTATGACGGCGATGAGGAGGACCCGATCCTTTTGGCCTCCTGTTATACGAATTCGCTGGAGCTGGCCAGACAGAAGGGGCTTCACAGCATAGTGTTCCCCAATATTTCGACCGGCGTGTACGGCTACCCCAAGGCGGAGGCTGCGCAGATCGCCATGAATACGGTCGGAAAGTGGCTGGCGGCGCATAAGGACTATGTCATGCATGTGGTCATGTGCTGTTTTGACCAGGAGAATTATGCGCTGTATGAAAAGATTGTAAAGGACAGAGGCGAGAACGCGCCCAAGAATTGACAATAGAAAATGGAAATAGTAGAAGGGGATGTCGCATGAAGCGAAGGATTCGATCCTTTCGCGGGTGCGGCAAGCCCCTTCAAAATTGCATTGAAATCGCGGGATTCCCATAGATCCTGACGCTTATTTCAAAGCAATTTTTCCGGGGCTTACCGCTCCCGCTCAGAATGTCTCAAGCAGCGCCTCGACCTCGGGCCTTGTCGCAAGATCGGGTGAGAACGCACTGGCGCTTCCGGTGGCAAGTCCCATGCGGAAGGCCTTGTGGAAGTCCTCTGTCTCCAGATAGCCGCTGACAAAGCCGGCCACCATGGAATCGCCGGCGCCAACGGAATTGACGAGGGTTCCCTTGGGCGCGGGGCTCTTAAAGACCTCGCCCTTTTCAGAGATGAAGACAGCGCCTTCGCCGGCCATGGAGATCAGGACGTTCTGCGCGCCTTCCTCCTGGAGCTTTCTGGCGTAGGGGATCACTTCGTCCTGGGTGCGGAGCGTGACGCCGTAGATCGCGCCGAGCTCGTGGTTGTTGGGCTTGATCAGCCAGGGGTGATAGCGGAGCACCTTGGTGAGAAGGTCTCTCTCGGCGTCGACGATAATGCGGATGCCCTTGCCTTCCAGTCTCTTCATGATGCGCTCATAGACGTCCTGGGGGAGCGTATTGGGAACGCTGCCGGAAATGATCAGGATGTCGCCGGCTACAAGACTGTCGAGCTTGGCATAAAGCTTGTCGATGTCCTCGTCCGTAATGCGGGGGCCCTGGCCGTTGATCTCTGTCTCCTCATCGGATTTCATCTTGACATTGATGCGGGAAAGACCTTCCTTCACGCGGATAAAGTCCGTTCCGCATCCAAATCCCTTCATCAGATCCTCGATATCTTCCCCCGTAAAACCTGCCATAAATCCGAGCGCAACGCTGTCGTGCCCAAGGTTCGACAGTACGATGGAGACATTGATGCCCTTGCCGCCGGGCAGGATATTCTCGTAATAGGTGCGGTTGATCACACCGGCCTTAAAATTGTTCACCCTGACAATGTAATCGAGAGAGGGGTTAAATGTAACAGTATAGATCATATGCGATCCTGCCTCCTTTATTTTCTGCTTGATTACGGCGATGCCCTGAGCCTTATGTGATCGCTGCGGCGCGATCAACCCGGCCTCCGAAGTCGTCTGCGGATCCATCACCATGAACAGTATACAAAGTCATTGTATCATTCCCAAATCTGCGAGTCAACAATCTGCACATAATGTAGACGAATAATGGGCCAAAATAGTGAATATTGCACAAAACCGGAATTCCCGTGATCCAAATAGACAAAAACTGTGGGGCTGGATATAATACAGTGTAGAAAAACTATGCATCCAGAACGGAGAGAATATGACAATCAAAGATATGGGAATCGGCCAGACCGGTTTTATCACGGAAGTGGGCGGCAAAGGCGCTCTGCGGCAGCATTTCCTCGACATGGGTATGATTCCCGGAACAGTAGTAAAGGTAGTGAAATATGCCCCGATGGGCGATCCGGTACAGCTTGCTGTGCACGGCTATGACCTGACATTAAGGCTCGACGATGCGGATCAGATCCAGGTGACGCTTCTTCCTGACGGGGTGAACGCCGATGAGGAAAAACGGGATCAAGCGCCCGCATCTGAAGCTTTGAACGAGCACGTCGATCACCCGGGACTTGGCGAGGGCGGGCGCTATCATGACGCCGCGTCGGCACAGGCGCTGCCGGAAGGAACGCAGATCACGTTTGCCCTGGCGGGCAACCAGAACAGCGGAAAGACGACGCTCTTTAACCAGCTGACAGGCTCCAACCAGCACGTCGGTAACTTCCCCGGCGTGACAGTCGATCGAAAAGACGGAATGATCCGCGGAAAAGAGAACACACTTGTGACGGACCTTCCCGGCATCTATTCTATGTCCCCTTACAGCAGCGAAGAGCTCGTCACCAGGCAGTTCATTCTAAGGGAACATCCCAAGGGGATCATCAATATTGCCGACGCGACCAATATAGAGCGAAATCTGTACCTGACGATGCAGCTGATGGAGCTGGACGTCCCTATGGTACTGGCCCTCAATATGATGGACGAAATGCGCGGGAACGGCGGCAGCATCCGGATCAATACAATGGAAGAAATGCTGGGGATTCCCGTCGTTCCGATTGCGGCGGCCTCCAATGAGGGCATTGATGAATTGATCAGCCATGCCATGCACGTGGCCTATTATCAGGAGAAGCCCAAGAGGCAGGACTTCTGCGATTCGGATGACTACGGCGGCGCTGTGCACCGCTGTATCCACGCCATCATGCATCTGATCGAAGATCACTGTAAGGCGGCGGATATTCCGATCCGCTTTGCGGCCAATAAGGTGATCGAGGGAGACCAGCGGGTCATTGACGCCTTAAAACTCGATGAAAATGAAAAAGTCACTTGCAGGCATTTGATCAAACAGATGGAGAAAGAAAGGGGACTCGACCGGGCGGCTGCGATCGCGGATATGCGCTATTCGTATATCGGCAAGGTCTGCAACGCGGCCGTTGTCAAACCCAAGGAGAGCATAGAGAGAAAAAGAAGCCTGAAAATGGATGCGATCCTGACCGGGCGCTATACGGCAATCCCGTGCTTTATCGGGATTATGGCAGCCGTATTTTTCCTCACCTTCAATGTGATCGGAGACGCGCTGCAGCAGCTGCTGGAAGCGGGCATCGATGCGCTGGCGGTGAGAGTAGACGCAGCGCTGACGGCGTTTCATGTCAACGAGGTGCTGCATTCTTTGATCATCGACGGAATTTTCAACGGCGTGGGAAGCGTGCTCAGCTTCCTGCCGCTGATCGTCGTGCTCTTTTTCTTCCTGTCGCTCCTGGAAGACAGCGGGTATATGGCCAGAATCGCATTTGTCATGGACAAGCCGCTGAGAAGGATCGGCCTTTCGGGGCGCAGTATTGTCCCCATGCTGGTGGGGTTTGGCTGTACGGTGCCGGGCGTCATGGCGACCAGAACGCTGCCCTCGGAGAGAGACAGGAAAATGACCATTCTCCTTACGCCGTATATGAGCTGCAATGCCAAAATGCCGATTTACGGACTCTTCGCCGCGGCTTTCTTTGGAGGGCACAAGGGGCTGATCTTCATGCTGATGTATATCATTGGCATCCTGTTCGGTATTCTCATGGCGTGGATCTTCCGCAAGCTCTTCTTTAAGGGAGAAGCGGTGCCATTCGTCATGGAGCTGCCCAACTATCGCATGCCCAGAGCCGGCAATGTGGCGAGGCTTCTGTGGGAGAAGGCGCGCGATTTCATTGAGAGGGCTTTCTCCGTCATCTTCATCGCGACGCTAGTCATCTGGTTCTTACAGACCTTCAATCTGCAGCTGAACATGGTGACGGATTCCAAGGACAGCATTCTCGCGACAGTGGCGGGCGTCGTATCGCCGCTCCTGCGCCCTCTGGGATTTGGGGACTGGCGGATCTGCGTCGCACTCATCGCCGGATTTATGGCCAAGGAGAGCGTGGTCTCCACCCTGACAGTGCTGTTTGGATCCATCGCGGGTCTGCAGGCGGCGCTGAGCCCGTCCGCAGCCCTGGGGCTTCTGATCTTTTGCCTTTTGTACACGCCTTGCGTGGCCGCTGTCTCTTCGTTTAAAAGAGAGCTCGGCAGCAAATGGGCGCTGGGGATTGTGGCAGAGCAGTGCGCGGTGGCATGGCTAGCGGCGTTTATAGTCAGAATTGTCTGTCTGGCTGTTGGATTGGCGTGATACGCCTGATTACAGTATTATGAGCGGTTTCCGAAACGGCTGCACGGCCTGTCCGGAAGCCTGGCCGCCCCTTCGGGCCGCCATGAGATCATATAGGAATTCGGCGCGCAGGTCCTCGCACAGGACCGCGTAGAGGTCGGCCGGCAGGAGGTCTTCTGCTCTGGAGAGTTTGTCCAGGAAGGGGACGTTGCTGCCGGCCGCTATTTGCGTAAGAAGCGGGGCAGCGGAGCGGCGAAAGCCAATAGGGCGGATCCATCCGCACAGACCGGCATTATTGTCGAGGGTCTCCATCGTCGACTGCATCATGCCAAGAAGGATGTGGAGCAGCACGCGGGACACCCTTGTGTAGGTGTAATTGCGCGTCTTTACAGATTCGCAGAAGGTTGTGAAGCTGCGATAAGAAGGCAGTTCATGCAGGATCCGGCCGGCCAGGTCCCAGGAGACGTCCAGATAAACAGACAGATCTTCAGCGTTCCGAGCGCCGTACAGGGCGTGCAGCAGAAGATCGGAGAAATCGTCCCGGCACAGATAGGGATCCGTGTCTTTTCGGCTCTCCAGCATCTGCGCACGCAGGTCCGATGCGGACGCAGCCTTTGTGCGAGGGATCGCGTGGGGGCGGATCGTACTTCCTGTGCGGTCCAGTGCGCGCAGATATTCGGCCCCCAGAAGATCATTGGGAGATGAGGGGAGTTCCAGCGTCGTCATGGCCGCAGCGCGCGCCTGTGGAAAGGGCAGTCCCTTTCTAAGGCCGGTCTGCAGCGCTTCCCGGAAAGCTTCCGTATCCGTATTCAGCGCCCTGGCTGCATCCGCAAGCAGGGAGAGATCGCCGCTCTCGGATCCGAAGGCCAGATCGGTGACAACGCCAAGGCTCTCCATTAGCGATACGCCCCCTCTGGCAAAATAGTCAGCGCCGGACGCAGAGACATAAAGCGGCAGTTCCAGCACCAGGTCCGCACCGCTATGAAGCAAGTCGGCTGCCCTTTGTTCTTTGGAGACGATCGCCGGCGCACCGCGCTGCACATAATCACCGCTCATGGCGACTACGATATAATCCGCGCCGGTGATCTTCCGCGCTTCATGAAGAAGGTATTTGTGTCCTTCGTGCAGAGGGTTGCACTCCGCGATAATGCCGGTTACTTTCATACTGTGTGTTTCCTTCCATTTGTATCGTATAGCGCCATTATTTCATATAAGGGACAAATATTCCAATAAGATTCCAGAACTTTTGTGTTAAAAAAAGGGCAATCCTTGTTCCACTTCAAATTACGTGTATAATAGGAAATAGAGCAATGTAAGGCGGTGTTTTGGAAGCCTTATTGAAGTATTAAAAAGAAAACGGAGAGAGAAAACATGAACATTTTAGTAATCAATTGCGGCAGCTCCTCACTGAAGTTCCAGGTCATCAACGCTGAGTCGGAGAAACTTCTTGCTAAGGGCCTTTGCGAGAGAATCGGCATGGACGGTTCCTGCATCACCTATGAGAACAAGGCTGACAACACCGGCAAGGAAGTCAACGAGATCCCGATGCCCGACCACAACAAGGCAGTCAGCCTGGTACTGGAAGCGCTGACCAACGATAAGACCGGCGTCCTCAAATCTCTGAGCGAGATCAGCGCGGTAGGCCACAGAATCGTCCACGGCGGCGAGAAGTTCACCTCTTCTGTCGTCATCACTGATGAAGTTGTTGAGGCAATCAAGGAAGTTTCCGACCTCGCTCCGCTTCACAACCCCGCAAACCTGATCGGTATCGACGCCTGCAAGGCGCTGATGCCCGGCACCCCTATGGTCGCTGTATTTGATACCGCTTTCCATCAGACCATGCCCGAGAAGGCATATATGTATGCCCTTCCTCTTAAGTATTACAGAGATTACAAGATCAGAAGATACGGCTTCCACGGCACCAGCCATTCCTTCGTATCCAAGGAAGCAGCGAAGGTTGCAGGCAAGGCTTATGACGACTGCAAGACCATCGTTTGCCACCTGGGCAACGGCGCCAGCATTTCCGCAGTTATGAACGGCAAGTGCGTCGACACCTCCATGGGTCTTACTCCCCTTGAGGGCCTGATCATGGGCACCAGAAGCGGCGACCTCGATCCCGCGATCGTTGATTTCATCGCAGGCAAAGAGAACCTGACCGCTGCAGAGGTAGTTAATATCCTCAACAAGAAGTCCGGCGTTTTCGCTCTGTCCGACGGCCTTTCCTCTGACTTCCGTGATCTGGAAGAGGGCTATCTTGGCGGCAACAAGTATGCGAAGCTGGCCGTTGACGCATTCTGCTACAGAGTTGCGAAGTACATCGGCGCCTACACAGCAGCTATGAACGGCGTTGACGTGATCGCGTTCACCGCTGGTATCGGCGAGAACAGCGCGTTCGTTCGTGAGAAAGTCATGGGCTATCTTGGATATCTCGGCATCACATGCGATGCAGAAGAGAACAATAAGAGAGCGGACATCCACAAGATCTCCACAGAGGACAGCAAGGTTCTTGTATACTCCATCGCGACAAACGAGGAGCTGGCCATCGCTCGCGAGACCTATGCGCTGACCAAATAATAGCTGCAAATAATTGTTGACAAAAGGAAGAGCCGTCAGTATAATACCATTTGTGTGACTACTTGAACGGTAAGGAGGTGTAACGATGTCTATCTGCCCTAAGAATAAATCTTCCAGAAGTCATAGAGATAAGAGAAGAGCAAACTGGAAAATGACTGCTCCTACTCTCGTGAAGTGCAGCAAATGTGGCGCTCTTACGATGCCCCACAGAGTGTGCAGAAATTGCGGCTCCTATAACAAGAAGACCGTGATTGAAGTCGAGGACTAATGGAATTTATTTTCAACTGGATATGAATCCGAACATAAGCGGGTGCCATTGCGGTGCCCGCTTATTTTTGATGTATGCGGGGATGATCTGTGTTTTGACTGACGCTATGCATATAAAGGGGTCAAAAACTTGCTGTACTTGCATTATCCCATGCCTTTTAGTATATTATTTTGGTAAATAGTGGTTGTCGGAAACGACGTGAAAGCATGTTGGAAATGGGAAAGATGATGAGTGAATTCGTACATGTAGCAGTAGATGCAATGGGCGGCGACAATGCGCCCGCAGAAATTGTAAAAGGAACTGTGGAGGCGTTGCAAAAATGTCCCAACCTGAAAGTGACATTGACTGGAATCGAGGAGCAGGTGAGAGCGGAGCTCTCCAAGTATCCGTATCCGGAAGACAGGGTAGAGGTTCTGCACTGTACGGAGGTGATCGAGATGGCGGAACCGCCGGTAGACGCGATCCGCACCAAGAAGGACTCCTCGATCGTCAAGGGACTTCGCCTTGTGAAGGACGGCGAATGCGACGCGTTCGTGACAGCCGGCAGCACAGGCGCAGCGCTTGCAGGCGGGCAGCTTCTGGTCGGCAGGATCAAGGGCATCGAGAGACCGCCGCTTGCGCCCATTCTTCCCAGCGCCAAGGGACCGGTGCTTCTCATTGACTGCGGCGCCAATATGGATCCCAGGCCCACCATGCTTGTGCAGTTCGCGCAGATGGGATCTATCTATATGCGCAATATGACCGGCATCGAGAACCCGCGCGTGGGACTGATCAATGTAGGGACAGAGGAAGAGAAGGGCAACGACCTCGCCAAGCAGGCCCACCAGCTGCTCAAGGAGTGTCCCGGCATCAACTTCGTCGGAAACGTGGAGGCCAGAGAGCTTCCCGAGGGCGTTGTGGACGTCGCGGTCACCGATGCGTTCACCGGCAATGCTATTTTGAAAATGTATGAGGGCGTCGCTAAGGTGATCCTCCACGAGCTCAAGGGGGCGCTCATGTCGTCCCTGATCAGTAAGATCGGAGCCCTCATGATCAAGCCCGCACTCAAGGGCGTGGTCAAGACATTTGACGCTTCCGAGTACGGCGGAGCGCCTATGCTCGGCCTCAAGGGCCTTGTTGTGAAGACGCACGGCAATTCCAAGGCCGCGGATATCAGCAAAGCGCTTGAACAGTGCATCACATTTAAGGAAAAGAAGATCAACGATCTTTTCCGCACGGAGATGAAACTGGATGAGCTTGCTGCACGCAAGAGACCGGTAGGCAAGAAAACAACGGAATCATGAAGGAGAATGCTATGGACGAAGATTTCAAGAAATTGTGTGCGATTATTGCGGATGTACTCGGCGTAGATCCTGATGAGATCACAATGGACACCACGTTTGACGAAGACCTCGGCGCGGATTCCCTGGACATTGCTTCTATTATTATGGGAATTGAGGACGAGTACGACGTCAAGGTTGATACAGAGGTCGCTTCAAAGGTAACGACCGTGGGAGAAGCGCTCGCTCTGATCAAGGGAGCATCTGAAGGATGAGAAATACTTCACTGGAAGTTCTGCAAGGACGTATCGGTTATCATTTCAAGGACTTGTATCTGTTGGAATGTGCTCTGACCCATACGTCCTTTGCCAATGAACAAAAAATTCATCGCTATAAGGATTATGAAAGGCTGGAGTTTCTTGGGGACGCGGTTCTTGAGATGGTCTCCAGCGCTTTTCTGTATAATGAATACCCTGACAAGAGAGAGGGCGAACTGACCAAGATCAGGGCCAGCCTTGTGTGCGAGCCGTCCCTGGCGGACTGCGCAAGGCATCTGGGACTGCCTGCGCTTCTGCGCCTCGGAAAGGGTGAAGAGGCGAGCGGCGGAAGAGAAAAGGAATCGATTCTCTGCGACGTCGTGGAGGCCGTGATCGGCGCGATGTATCTGGACTGCGGCAAAATCGAACCGCCGCGTCAGTTCATCATGAAGTATATTCTTTCAGACAGAGACAGAACATTCTTTTATGATTCCAAATCCATGCTTCAGGAATGGGCACAGGGATTTGGCGGGACGCTTCGCTATGAAATTTTGGGCGAGAGTGGTCCTGAGCACTGTAAGACCTATAAGACAGGCGTCTTTTTGGGCAACAGGCTCCTGGGAACAGGAGAGGGACGTTCCAAAAAAGCGGCGGAGCAGCAGGCGGCCTACGCCGGGATCAAGAAGGTCCGGGCAGGAAAGGCTTGATCGTGCGGGATCATGTATTTGGAATCATGAAAGCGGGATACGGTATCAATGTACTTAAAATGTATTGAAATACAGGGCTTCAAATCCTTTGCAAACAAACTCAAATTCGAGTTTCACAATGGAATAACGGGCATCGTGGGACCCAACGGAAGCGGCAAGAGCAATGTGGCAGACGCCGTCCGTTGGGTACTTGGCGAGCAGCGCGTAAAGCAGCTGCGCGGTTCGTCCATGCAGGATGTCATTTTCTCCGGCACAGAAGCCAGAAAGCCGATGGGCTACGCCTACGTAGCAATTACGCTTGACAATTCCGACCATCAGCTTCCCACCGATTATAAGGAAGTGACGGTCGCAAGAAGGATTTACCGAAGCGGCGAGTCGGAATATCTTTTGAACGGTGCGCCCTGCCGTCTCCGCGAGATCAATGAACTCTTTTATGACACAGGAATCGGCAAGGAAGGCTATTCGATCATTGGACAGGGACAGATCGACAAGATCCTCAGCGACAAGCCGGAGGACCGCCGCGAGCTCTTTGACGAGGCCGTCGGTATTGTCAAGTTTAAGAGGCGCAAGGACACCACACTGAAAAAGCTTGCCAGTGAGAAGGAGAACCTTATAAGGATCAACGATATTTTGGCAGAGCTGGAAAAGCAGGTGCCGACACTGGAAAAGCAGGCGGAGAAGGCCAAGGTATTTTTTAAAGAGAGAGACGCCCTCAAGAAGCGGGACGTCAATCTGTTCCTTCTCGAGAATGAGCGCAATCTCTCGGAGCTCGCCAAGGTCAAGGAAAACGAGGAGACGATCCTGCGTGACCTCACAGAGGCGAGGACTACCTATGCGCAGACCGGGCAGGACTACGAGACCGGCCGGCAGCAGCTGTCCGTGCTGGAGGAGGAGATCGAGGCGGCCCGCAACAAGATCACCGATGCGAGCGTCGTGCGCGAGAAGATCGAGGGTGATATCAAGGTCTTCGAGGAGCAGATCAGAGCGGCAGCTGGCAATGCGGAGCACTTTAAGAACAGAAAAGAGGCGGTCAGCGCCGATATTGACAGGGCGCGCAGGGAAGAAGAAGAGATTCTTGTAAGAAAAAACGGGATCGACGAGAAGGTGGAGATCCTTCGCCGGGAACAGACCAAATCCCGTGAGAGCGCGTCCAGCTGCGCCGACAAGATCATTCGCTATTCCAGACAGGTGGACCTTGGCAAAAACGAGATCCTCAGGATCCTCAGCGAGCGCGCGACCATCAAGTCCAGCATCGCGAGCCTTACGGCCCGCCAGGAGGAAAACGAGCGCCGAAGACAGGAGCTCAGCACAGGGATTGAGCAGGCGCAGAGCAGCCAGAGCGAGCAGACCCAGATCATCGCGGACCTGCGCAAGCAGTTCGAGGAGGTTGGGAATCAGATCCGCGCCTTGCAGAGCCGGCAGAAGGAGGTCGAAGAGACCATCCAGGGCATGAAGAAGCGCCTCGGCGACGAGGATGAAAAACTCCGTGCCGCCCAGCTGCGCTACCATCAGGAGAAGTCCCGTCTGGACGCACTGGTCAATCTCGCGGAGCGCTACGAGGGATTTGGCGGCAGTGTCCGAAAGGTCATGCAGAACCGGTCCTCGGAGAGCGGCGTGATCGGCGTCGTGGCGGACCTTTTTAAAACCGACAAGAAGTACGAGACCGCCATCGAGGTGGCGCTCGGCGGCAACATCCAGAATATTGTCACAGAGGACACGGAAACGGCGAAGCGCATGATCGAGATGCTCAAGCGCGAGAAGGCGGGCAGAGCGACCTTTCTGCCTCTGCGCGGCCTTGGAAAGCCCCAGGAATTCAAGAACACAAGGGTTCTCGAAGAGCCCGGCGTGATCGGTCTTGCGGACAGCCTTGTGCGATGTGACGACAGATATCGCCCGGTGGCGGCGTCCCTCCTTGGAAGGATCGTCATCGTAGACCGGTTTGATAATGCGGCCGCCGTCAACAAAAAGTACGGCCACTCGGTCCGCATGGTGACCCTGGAAGGCGAGCTCTTCGTCCCCGGCGGCGCAATCAGCGGCGGTGCCTACAAAAATAGCAGTAATCTCTTGGGCAGACGCCGTGAAATGGCGGAGCTGCAGGAGAAAATGAAGGAATATGCGGCGGAAACGGCGGCGCATCAGAAGGCGATCGACGACATCAAGTCCGAGAGAACCGATCTGCGCGTCGAACTGGAGAGAAACCGCACCGAGCAGCAGGAAGCTTTCCTGCGGCAAAATACAGTGCGCATGAACATTGCCCGCCAGCAGGAAAAGAAAAAAGAAGCGGCAGGCAGCGCGGAAGAACTGGCCAAAGAGCAGAAGCATATCGAGGAGCAGAAGCTGGAACTGGAGGCGTCGATCAAGGACGCGGAAGAGCGGCTTGCCTCCTCCGCTTCGCGCGAAGAGAAGATGAACACAGCAGTCAGTGAACTGGAGGAGAAGCTGAAAAAGCTCCGCGAGGAGGAGGGCGTACAGACCCAGATCCTGGCCAAGTGGGATACAGAGATCGAGATGATCCTGCAGCAGCAGTCTTTTGAACAAAAAGATCTGGACCGCGTGCGGGAAGAGCTGGAAAGGCGCGGCAGAGAGCTTTCGGAGATCACAGAGGCGATCGAGCAGGGCGACCGCGTGATGAAGAGCGGAACGGACAAGATCCGGCAGCTCAAAGAGGAACTGGCCGGCTCCGAGGATATACAGGACGACGGAAGACGGATTTTGAAGGAAAAGAGCGAAGAGAGGGATCGGCTCAGCAAAGCATTGCAGGAGAGGATCGCGCAGAAGGAATCGCTCTCCGAACAGATCCACGCCCTCGACAAAGAGAGCGAGCGCCTGTGCGCCCGCAAAGAGCGTTTGCAGGAAGCGGTGGACGTCCGCGTCAAGTACATGTGGGAAGAATACGAGATCACACTCAGCGACGCCAGGGAGCTCAGAGATGAAAGTCTTACCGACATTGCAGTCCTCAAAAAGGAGATCACAGAGATCAAGGGCCGGATCAAGTCGCTTGGCAGCGTCAATGTGGACGCCATTGAGCAGTACAGAGAGCTGATGGAGCGCTATACCTTCTTAAAGGGCCAGCACGACGACCTCACGGAGGCGGCGGAGAGCCTTGAAAAGATCATTGAGGAACTGGAAAAGTCCATGCGCAAGCAGTTCCAGGAGCAGTTCAGCAGGATCCAGGAGGAGTTTGACAAAGTCTTTAAGCTCATGTTCGGCGGCGGAAAAGGCAGGCTGGAACTGATGGAGGACCGTGACATACTGGAAGCCGGCGTGCGCGTGATCGCACAGCCGCCGGGCAAAAAGCTGCAGAACATGAACGCCCTCTCGGGCGGCGAGAAGGCCCTCACGGCCATCGCTTTACTGTTCGCGATCCAGAACCTCAAGCCGTCCCCGTTCTGTCTGCTTGACGAGATCGAGGCGGCGCTGGATGAGAGCAACGTGGTGCGCTTTGCCGAGTACCTGCACAAGCTCACGGAGCACACACAGTTCATCGTGATCACGCACCGAAGAGGCACCATGCAGGAGGCTGACCGCCTGTACGGTATCACCATGCAGGAAAAGGGCGTCTCCGCCCTGGTCAGCGTGGACCTGATCGACGAGGAGGAGCTGGTCTCCTGACCGGCATCCTGATAGTATTTGGAGGAATTAGATCTATGGCAGAGAATGAGAAACAGGGCTTTTTTGCCAGACTGAAAAAGGGACTCAGTAAGACCAAGGCCAATATCGCCGACAATATGGACCAGATCTTCAATACCTACGGGTATGAGAAAGTCAGCGAGGAGTTCCTCGAGGAGCTGGAAGAAACCATGATCATGGGCGATATCGGCGTACAGACCACCGAAGAGCTTCTTGACGATCTGCGGCAGAAGGTAAAGGACGAGCGGATCAAGTATTGTCCCGACTGCCGGCAGGAGCTGATCCTGGGCATCCGCAACAAGATGAAACAGGGCAAGGACGCCTATGATTTTGAAAAAGGTCCCGCGGTCGTTCTCGTCATCGGCGTCAACGGAGTCGGAAAGACCACGTCCATCGGCAAGCTGGCCGCCAATTATCGCAATCAGGGCAAAAGAGTGCTGATCGCGAGCGCGGATACTTTCCGCGCGGCAGCCAACGAGCAGCTGTCCGAATGGGCGAAGAGAGCCGGCGTCGACATCATCGGCGCGGCAGAAGGGTCTGATCCCGCTGCGGTCGTCTACGACGCTGTGCAGGCGGCCAAGGCCAGAAGGACCGACATCCTTCTCATCGACACGGCGGGACGCCTTCATAATAAGAAGAATCTGATGGCGGAGCTCTCCAAGATCGACCGCATTATCACGAGAGAGTATCCGGGCTGCATCCGTGAAAACTGGGTCGTCCTGGATGGCACAACGGGCCAGAACGCGATCTTCCAGGCAAGAGAATTCGCGAGTGTGACCGATCTGACCGGCATTATCCTCACCAAGATGGACGGTACGGCCAAGGGCGGCATTGCGATCGCTGTACAGGCGGAGCTCGGCATCCCGGTCAAGTTCATCGGCGTAGGTGAGAAGATCGAGGATTTACAGAAATTCAATCCTGATCAGTTTGTGGATGCGATTTTCTATTAATGACGGGAAAGAGGAATTGGACACATGGAACAGAATGAGAAAATGACACTGGCAGGATTTGAAGAGGCATGTGAGGCGGTGGCGAAGGTCACGCTGGATACGTCGCTGATCTATTCTGATTATTTTAGTGAGATGACCGGCGGAAAGGTTTACTTAAAGCCCGAGAACCGGCAGAGAACCGGCGCCTACAAGGTGAGAGGCGCCTATTACAAGATCAGCACGCTCAGCGATGAGGAGAGAAGCCACGGCCTGATCACCGCATCGGCCGGCAACCACGCACAGGGCGTCGCATATGCGGCCAAGCAGTTTGGGGCCAAAGCCGTCATTGTCATGCCGACGACGACGCCGCTCATCAAGGTCAATCGCACCAAGGCGCTCGGCGCGGAAGTGGTTCTTTATGGCGACGTATACGATGAGGCGTGCGCGCACGCGTATGAACTCGCGGCAGAGAAGGGATACACCTTCATCCATCCCTTCGACGATCTGGACGTAGCCACCGGACAGGGAACGATCGCGATGGAGATCGTAAAGGATCTGCCCCTTGTGGACATTGTGCTGGTGCCTGTGGGCGGCGGCGGACTCGCGACAGGCGTATCCACGCTGGCCAAGATGCTCAAGCCCAATATTAAGGTCATCGGCGCGGAGCCCGAAGGCGCGGCCTGCCTCAAGGCCTCTCTGGAAGCGGGGCACGTGGTGACAGTCCCCCAGATCAATACGATCGCGGACGGCACAGCCGTCAAGACGCCCGGCGAGAAGATTTTCCCTTATCTCCAGGAAAATCTGGACGACGTGATCACCGTATCCGACGCGGAGCTGGTTGTCTCCTTCCTTGATATGGTGGAAAATCACAAGATGATTGTGGAAAACTCAGGCCTTCTGAGCGTCGCGGCCCTCAAGCATATCGACTGCAGGGGCAAAAAAGTCGTCTCCGTCCTCAGCGGCGGCAATATGGACGTCATCACCATGTCGAGCGTGGTGCAGCAGGGACTCATTATGAAAGACAGGATCTTTACGATTTCGGTGCTTCTCCCCGACAAGCCGGGTGAGCTGCACAGGGTCTCCGGGATCATCGCGGAAGTCAACGGCAATGTGATCAAGCTCGAGCACAACCAGTTCGTCTCCATCAACCGCAATGCGGCGGTGGAACTGAAAATCACATTGGAAGCTTTTGGCACCGAGCACAAGCAGCAGATCATCCAGGCGCTCGCCGATCACGGTTATACAGTCAGACAGGTGCATGTCAATATCTGATGCCCGGCCCGGGCCGGCGTAGTACAATTCCCGGGACAGGAAGGAAATGGGCGGAACGGATCAGGAAAAACCAAGCTCCCATAAAGGGGCGGTTTTCTACTATGTCAATATCATCTTTCTGTGTGCGATCACAGCGCTGTCCCTCGCGGCAGCCGTGATCCTCTTCGTGCGCCTCGAAAGGCTCAGGAGCGAGAAAGAAGTCAAGGGGACCGTCTATACGGACGCCCAGATCGAGAAGATCAAATATGCGGCCATGGAGACGGAGAAAAACCGGCTCCTTCTGGATATCCAGTCCTCCTTTGAATCGGGCAAGAGCACGATCTCGATGCTGCGGGACCTGTTCCCCGGCGATCTCGTCGTCATGTGGGAGGGCCGCTATTACTTCTATCCGGTCAACCGGAGTCTGGCCGAGAATATATTCGACGAGTCCGATTTTTCCCTCGGCGAACATGGCTTTATGGAGTACAAGGGCGAGAATGAAGATGTAGTGGTGAGCAGAGGTATTGACGTCTCCTCCCTCAACGGGGAGATCGACTGGGAGAAGGTCTCAGAGGATCGGATCGCTTTCGCAATGCTGCGGGCGGCCCTGCGGGATGCGGACGGAAATCTGGTGCAGGATGAGCGCTTCCAGGAGAACATGAGCGGCGCCAAGTCCGCGGGACTTCACACGGGATGCTATGTGGACCTGGATGCGGACAGCGCGGAGGCGGCCGAAGAGATCGCCGATTTCGTGCTCAGCCATTTGACGCTCAGTCAGCAGGAAATGGGCGCGCCGGTCGCGGTGCGGGTGCAGATTCCCGACCACACGAGTTCTCTGAGCGGACAGACCAGGGAGGAGTGGACAAGGAGCGTCAGAGCCTTCTGTGCCAAAATACAGAAAGCCGGCTACGAGCCCGTCATATACGCCAATACCGCCGCGTTCTATATGCTGCTCAACATGGATGAGCTGGAAAAGTACGGCAAATGGATCGCGGACTACGGCGATTACCTCTATTTTCCCTACCAGTTCGACTGCTGGCAGTACAGCCTCAAAGGCACTGTGGAGGGAATAGAAGGAGACGTGAGCCTGGATCTGCGCGTCCATACACGCACCGACGAGGAAATAAAAGAGTAAAGAAAAAAAGCTTGACACCCGGACTGCCTGCATGTATCATAATGCAGGTGATGGAAAAAATCGTTGAACAGGGCCTTTTATATGATTTCTACGGATCCCTCCTCACCAGGCATCAGCAGGAGATCTACGAGAAGGTCGTCTATGAAAACTTATCATTGAATGAGGTCGCCGAGACAGAGGGCGTGAGCAAGCAGGCGGTGCATGATCTGGTGAGACGCTGCACGATCATCATGCGCGGCTATGAGGAAAAGCTCGGCATGATCCGCCGCTTTGGCAAGATCCGCGAGGCCGCGGAGAGACTCAAGCTTCTTGCGGGTTCGGGAGAGATTCCGGCAGAGCAATCCGCGCTTATATTAAAGACGGCGGAGGAAATCTTGAAGGATCTCGAGTCCTGATCAGAGCCTTTAACCGTTTGACGTCAGACGGCATCACAATTTGCCGTACGGGTGCATACAGGCGCACAAGATACGAGGATCATCTTTATGGCATTTGACAGCTTAACAGATAAGCTAAACAGCATATTTAACAAACTGAGCGGCAAGGGCAAGCTCACAGAGAGCGACGTCAAGACCGCGATGCGGGAAGTCAAGATGGCGCTTCTGGAAGCGGACGTCAACTTCAAGGTTGTCAAACAGTTTGTGAACGCCGTGCAGGAAAGAGCAGTCGGTGAAGAGGTCATGAACGGCCTCAATCCCGCCCAGATGGTGATCAAGATCGTCAACGAAGAGATGACGACCCTGATGGGAAGCGAGACGACCGAGCTTGCGCTGCAGCCCGGCAAGCAGATGACCGTCGTGATGATGGTCGGTCTGCAGGGTGCAGGTAAGACGACGACCGCTGCCAAGATCGCCGGCAAGTTCAAGCAGAAGGGCAAGAAGCCCCTGCTTGTTGCACTGGATATCTACCGCCCCGCAGCGATCAAACAGCTGCAGGTCAACGGAGAGAAGCAGGGCGTGGAAGTCTTCACAATGGGAGACAGACACGATCCGGCGGATATCGTCAAGGCCGCCATCGAGCATGCGGCCAAGAACAAAGAAAACCTGGTTATTCTGGATACCGCAGGCCGTCTGCAGATCGATGAATCGATGATGCAGGAGCTGGAGAACATCAAGAAGGCGGTGACCGTCCACCAGACAATACTGGTCGTCGACGCGATGACCGGTCAGGAGGCCGTCAATGTGGCCAAGACCTTCGACGAGAAGGTCGGCGTCGACGGCGTGATCCTGTCCAAGATGGACGGCGACACCCGAGGCGGTGCGGCGCTTTCCATCAAGGCTGTCACCGGAAAGCCGATCCTCTACGTCGGTATGGGCGAGAAGCTCTCGGATCTCGAGCAGTTCTATCCCGACCGTATGGCAGGCAGGATCCTGGGCATGGGCGACGTCCTCACCCTCATCGACAAGGCCCAGCAGGCGCTGGACAAGCAGGATGAGCAGGACAGCAAGGACATGGTCTCCCATCTCAAGAAGGGGAAGTTCGATTTCAACGACTACCTCAACAGCCTCAAGCAGATGCGCAAGATGGGCGGACTCTCCAGCATTCTCGGCATGATGCCCGGTATGGGGATCAGCAAGGACCAGCTGGAAAATGTGATCGATGAAAAGCAGCTGAAGCGCACCGAGGCGATCGTCCTGAGCATGACGCCCGAGGAGCGCATGAATCCCAAGCTCCTGACGCCCCAGAGAAAGTACAGAATCGCCAAGGGATCCGGCAATGACATCGCGGATGTCAACCGCTTTATCAAGAGCTTCAACCAGATGTCCAAGGTCATGAAGCAGGCCGGCGGCAAGAAGGGAAAGCGGCGCAGAAACGCCAATCCTTTCGGCGGCATGGGCGGCATGGGAGGCTTCGGCGGTATGGGCGGACGAAGAGGTGGAGGATTCCCCTTCTAAGCCCCTGATACAAGTATGAATCAGATGTAATTCTGTTCAAAATATTGTGTCCCTTTTGATCAGTCAAGGGCAGACACACCCAATTCAAATCGCAAACAATTACTAAGGAGGAAACTAAAGTCATGGCAGTAAAGATCAGATTAAAGAGAATCGGCGAGAAGAAGGTACCTATGTACAGAATCGTGGTAGCAGAGGCTTCCACACCCAGAAACGGCAGAGCCATCGAGGAGATCGGTACCTACAATCCCAATACAGATCCCGCAGCCGTAAAGGTTGACATCGAGGCAGCGAAGAAGTGGATCGCCAACGGTGCACAGCCCACTACTGTTGTCAAGAAGCTGTTCAAACAGGCCGGCCTTAAATAATCGATCAGTTCACTGATCGCTATGTTCGGACCTGACAGTCGGAAGGAATATTTATGAGAGAATTAGTTGAATTGATCGCCAAGGCGCTTGTCGATCATCCCGATGAAGTTGTCGTCACGCAGACGCAGGAGGGCAAGAACATCCGGATACAGCTTCATGTCGCACCTTCTGACATGGGCAAAGTCATTGGCAAACAGGGCAGGATCGCAAAGGCCATCCGCTCCGTTGTCAAGGCCGCAGCTTCCAGAGATGATATCAGAGTGGATGTTGACATCGACTGAGCAGCCGATTGAATAGTTATAAAGGGCGGCAGCGAGTATCGCTGCCGTCATTTTGTATGGAGAGTAAGCATGGTTTCTAAATTTCGAGTAGGCGTGATCGCAAGCACCCACGGACTTCGCGGCGAAGTCAAGGTCTTTCCCACGACTGACGAGCCGGCAAGATTTCTTGATCTGGAGCAGGTCATTCTGGACACCGGCAGGGAGGAGAGAACGCTCAAGATCCGCAGCGTCAAATTCTTTAAAAAGTTTGTCATCCTGGGCTTCGTCGGCATGGACAGGATCGAGGATGTGGAGCGCCTCAAGGGCGCGGAGCTTCTGATCCCCAGAGAGGATGCGTACCCGCTCGAAGAGGGGGAGTATTTCATTCCCGATCTGATTGGACTCAAAGTCAAGACGGACGACGGAAGAGAGCTGGGGACCATTGTGGATGTGATCGAGACCGGCGCCAACAACGTGTATGATGTGTGCGATGAGAACGGAAAGCATATTTTGATCCCTGCGATCCCGGACTGTATACTGGATGTCCGCATCGAAGAGGGAGATATGACCGTTCACCTTCTTCCCGGTCTGGAGAACCTGTAATATGAATTTTCATGTATTAACCCTGTTTCCGGAGATGATCGAGCAGGGACTCTCGACGAGCATCACCGGAAGAGCGATGAATAAGGGCCTTGTGGGTCTTCATGCTGTCAACATTCGTGACTACGCGGCCAACAAGCACAAGAAAGTGGATGACTATACCTATGGCGGAGGCGCAGGGATGCTGATGCAGGCCCAGCCGGTCTACGACGCCTGCATGGCGGTGCAGGGCGGCCTTACAAAGCCGGCCCGCGTCGTCTATATGACGCCCCAGGGCAGTATTTTCAACCAGGACAAGGCCAAGGAGTTTGCACAGGAAGAGGACCTGATCATTCTGTGCGGGCACTATGAGGGCATCGACGAGAGAGTCCTCGAAGAAGTGGTGACGGATGAGATCTCCATCGGGGACTATGTTTTGACAGGTGGAGAGCTGCCTGCCATGGTCGTGATCGATACGATTTCCCGACTGATCCCCGGCGTCCTGGGCAACGGCGTATCCGCGGATACGGATTCGTTTATGAACGGCCTTCTGGAATATCCCCAGTATTCAAGGCCGGAGGTCTGGAGGGACAAGGCTGTGCCGCCGGTCCTTCTTTCCGGCGACCATGCCAAAGTAGACCTCTGGAGAAAGCAGCAGTCGCTTGTAAGGACCAAAGAGAGGCGTCCGGACCTGTATGAGAAATATATGGAAGAGCACCCCGACGCAGAAAAGATTTTCAAGGAAAAAAAGCGCAGATAATTTTTCCCTTGCATATATAGAACAGGTGTGGTAAATTATTCATGTTGCTTTTAAGGCACAAGTCCCAATCATTCGAAGATGGTCCGCTGCCGGATCCCGTCAGGCGGTGCATAGCGGCAAGAACGTCCACAATAAAAAGGAGAATAGAAAATGAACTTCGAAATCATCAAGGAACTCGAGAAAGAACAGCTTAAGGACAACGCACCTTCCTTTAACGTAGGCGATACCGTTCGCGTACACAACAGAATCAAGGAAGGCAACCGTGAAAGAGTACAGATTTTTGAGGGAACTGTCCTCAAGATCCAGGGCGGCGGCCCCAGAACTACTTTTACAGTCCGCAAGGAATCCAGCGGCATCGGTGTTGAGAAGACATGGCCCCTGCACAGCCCCAACGTTGAGAAGGTGGATGTGGTCAGACGTGGTAAAGTCAGAAGAGCGAAACTCAACTACCTCCGCAAGCTGAGCGGCAAGAAGGCCAAGGTAAAGGCACTGAACGACCGCTGATCACGGGTACGAGATTACATGAATGCCGCACTGTGAATGCAGTGCGGCATCTTTTTTACCACTCTTTTGACATTTTTTTACGAAAAGAGATGCTATCAACGAGCGAAAGGAAGACGGTGCATGGATTATCAGTGGTATCCCGGGCATATGACCAAGGCCCGCAGGATGATGCAGGAGAATATCGGGCTGGTGGATCTTGTGATCGAGCTTTGCGACGCGAGGATTCCGCTCTCCAGCCGCAATCCCGATATTGACGCGCTGGCACAGAATAAGGCAAGGATCCTTTTGATGACGAAGGCGGATATGGCAGATCCGGCCCGCACAGCACTATTCCAGCGATATTTTGAAGAAAAGGGATTCATGGTGATCCCGATCGACGCAAGGACCAGAAAGGCCAACGAGAAAATCCGCGCGTATGTGGAAAAGGCCTGCGCGGCGAAGCGGGAGAGAGATAGAAGAAGAGGGATCATAGGAAGACCCCTGCGTGCGATGGTCGTCGGAATCCCCAATGTGGGCAAGTCCACCTTTATCAATTCCTTTGCCGGCAAGGCGAGCGCCAAGACGGGCAACAAGCCCGGCGTGACCCGCGGCAAGCAGTGGATCCGCCTCAACAAGAACCTGGAACTTCTGGACACGCCCGGGATTTTGTGGCCCCGCTTCGAGGACCGGCAGGTCGGCGTGCGTCTGGCCCTGACAGGCGCCATCCGCCAGGAACTACTGGAGGAGCAGGAGCTGTCGCTGGAACTTCTCGACTACCTGCAGAAGGAGTACCCGGCACTTGTGACCGGCAAGTACGCGCCGGCAGAAGGCGACGCGCAGTGGGAACTTCCAATGGACAACGCGGCGCTTCTTTCCAGGATCGCGCAGGCGAGAAATCTGCTCCGCACGGGCGGGGAGCCGGACTATCAAAGAGCGGCCAAGATGGTTCTGGACGACTTCAGAAATGGAAAGACCGGACGGATCACATTGGAAACGCCGCCGGCAGGAGGAAATGATCGTGAGTGACAAGATCAAGGGCCTTGTGTCCAATATTCTGTATATCGCATTTGTCCTTCTGTTTTCCTTTCTCATTGTCCGCTATGTCGGGCAAAGAACAGAGGTCATCGGCAGCTCCATGGTACCGACGCTGGAGGACGGCGATCAGCTGATCACAGACAAGATCTCGTACCGGTTCAGGGAGCCGGAACGGTTTGATATCATCGTATTTCCGCATCAACCTATGAATGAGTTTTATATTAAGCGCATCATAGGACTGCCGGGAGAGACCGTGGAGATCGAGGAGGACGGAACGATCTATATTAACGGGGAGGTCCTTCCGGAAGAATACGGATATGGCGAAACAACGCCCCAGGAACTGACAGGGGAAGTCGTCCTTGGCGACGATGAATATTTTGTCCTGGGTGACAACAGGGAGATCAGTCTGGACAGCCGCTATGCGGAGGTGGGCAACATCCCCCGCTCGATCATCATCGGGCGCGCGTGGCTGCGGCTGTATCCATTTAGTGAATTTGGCCTTCTAACAGGCAAGTGACGCCGCATGACGTAAAATATGGATATGGGTCCAAACACAGCCAGTCCGGTAAGGTGGAAAATCCGCCTTGACCGGGCTGTTTGTTTGCGCCTACACTGAAGAAAAGCCCGCGCTATAAGGCGCTTTTGTGTAGTGGGCCGCGCGGTGCGTACGATAGGGAAGATAAGAAGAAACATCCGGAGGCGGACATGACAGAAAAGCAGATGATAAAATTGGAAATGGAGAAGGAACGGATCAAGGGAATGCGGGCCTTCGAGAACGAGCAGATCAGGCAGGCCCTGCATCTTGGAGAGGGAGACGTCTTCCTCGCGGCCGGCATTGATGAGGCCGGAAGAGGGCCTTTGGCGGGTCCTGTGGCAGCCGGCGCAGTCATCCTGCCGGCGGACCACGATATCCTGTATCTCAACGATTCCAAGAAGCTGTCGGCCAAGAAGAGAGATATGCTCTTTGACCAGATCAAGGAGGAGGCCATTGCCTGGGCGGTCGGCATTGTAGAGCCTGCCCGCATCGACGAGATCAATATCCTGCAGGCGACCTATGAGGCCATGCGTCTTGCCATCCGCCAGCTGGGGACAGCGCCAACCGTGCTCGTCAACGACGCTGTCACGATTCCGGGCGTGGAAATCCCCCAAATTCCGGTGATCAAGGGCGACGCCAAGTGTATTTCAATCGCGGCGGCCAGCATTCTGGCCAAGGTCACGAGGGACAGGATCATGGAAGAAATGGACGCGCAGTATCCGGTCTATGGATTTGCTAAGCACAAGGGATACGGGACCAAGGAACACATGGAGGCAATCCGCACGTATGGACCCTGCCCTATTCACAGACGGTCCTTTATCACCAGGATTGTACAGGAGTGACCCGGCAGGTGACCAGGATAGGTGGTTGGCCGGGAAGGATTGGCCGGGAAGGATTGGCCGGGAAGGATTGGCCTCGAAGGAGCCATCAGGTTGGCAAGAGAGAATTTGCGGAAAACAGGCAGCGAGATGGAAGGAGAGGCTGCTGCATATCTGGAAGCGCATGGCGTTCACATCCTGGAGAAAAATTACAGGACCAGAGAGGCGGAGATCGACCTCATCGGGATGCAGGGCAGAACGCTAGTCTTTGTCGAGGTTAAGGCCAGGCAGGAGGAAGGGAAGAGCGGTACCGGTGCTGAGGCAGTTGGGCCAAGCAAGCAGAGGCGGATCTGCCGCTGCGCCGATTTCTATATGCACAGTAAGGGGATTGACCCTTACAGCACTAGCATTCGATTTGATGTCGTCGAGATTCGGATGGAGAGTCGGATGGGCGATCCGGATGAACAGGGAACTCCTGGATTTGAGATCCGTTGGATCCGTGACGCATTTCCCTATATTCAATATAAGAGAACCAGGCCCTCGTGGAGGGTTTGGTGACCTTGTGAAGCATACGGCACAGGGAATCTTTCTCTGACACCCGGCGAACGGGTTCCGATCTATATCTGAATAACACAAAAACCGGTCTCTAAAGAGCCCGGTTTTTTCTATATCATGAAAAGGAACAAAAAAAGGGCTGCGCACAAAGCGCAGCCCTTCGCAATATGTTCAATCTATTACATAGCCCGTTTCATCGGATACAAGAATCCAGGCACCGCAAATAATCCATGCCGCAGGGATCAGAACTCGGTCTGCTCGAGCTGCATCTGCTCGAATTCGGTCTGCTCGTTCTTGTTGATCTTTTCCAGAATCTTGTGGATCTTGTCTGTAGGGGTCCGCATGCTGGACAAGCCGGTATCGTGATTGATGAAATCGATGATCATTGCAGTATACTTGCTCATATCAGCTTCCTCGAACCACACTCTGTCCTTGAGTTCCGGGGGCTGGTAAGTGAGGTTGGTTGTGACCAGCTTGTCAAAATAGCCCTTTTCATAGGCCTCGTCAAATACGTCCAGTCCGTCTGTGAACAGGCCAAAGGTCGTGCAGAGGAAGACACGCTTTGCGTGCATGTTCTGCTTGAGCTGTCTGGAAGTGTCCAGGATGGAACCGCCGGAGGAGATCATATCGTCGATAATGATCGCGTCCTTGCCGTCAAGGTCCGTGCCGAGGAACTCGTGGGCGACGATGGGATTCTTGCCGTTTACGATCACAGAGTAATCTCTTCTTTTATAGAACATACCCGTGTCGGCACCAATGACGTTGGCAAAATAGACCGTGCGGTCCAGTGCGCCCTCATCGGGGGAGATGACGACGATGTGGTCCTTGTCAATGATCAGATCGTCCACAGAGCGCATCAAAGACTTCATGAACTGATACGGGGATGTGAAGTTGCTGAAATCCACGAGGGGATTGACGTTCTGGATTCTGGGGTCGTGGGCGTCAAATGTGATAAAGTTCTTGATACCCAGATCGCAGAGCTCTTTGTACATGATCGCGGCGTCGAGCGACTCGCGGCCGCTTCTCTTGTGCTGGCGTCCCTCATACAGGAAAGGCATGATGACGTTAATGCGGCGCGCCTTGCCGTTGATGGCAGAAATGACTCTTTTGAGATCCTGGAAATGATCGTCCGGGGACATATGATTGGTAAAACCATTCATCTGATAGGTAATGGAATGGTTTGTGATATCTACAAAAATATAGACATCTTTTCCTCTTGTGGACTGCTCCAACACAGCCTTGCCTTCGCCCGTCGAGAAGCGGGGGAGCACCACAGGAAGTCTGTAATCATCTTTGTAATATCCCTTGTATGCGGGATCGTCTCTGTGTTCGTTGTGGTCGCCCATACGGAAATAACGGATCCACTCGTTGACTTTCACTGCGAAATTATCGCAGGAGGGAAGCGCAATGAGCGCAAGAGGCGCTACCGGATTGCTGGCCTGCTCAAGTTTGTCGTGCATTACGTGTTCTGTAGACATGTATTCTCCTTTATTGGCGTAGTGTATTATATTGTTCCTGCCCCAAAAAAACACCGGATCCAGGTTTTTTCCCTTTAATCCAAATACATTCTATAGGCAGATGCCAAGAAATACAAGTAAAAGCGTTATTTACATTGTGGATGAGATTCGATAAAATATAGGGACATATGGATTCTAAGCAGAAAGGTATATAATGAGTAAACGAAAAAACAAGCCGATCGTGGCAGTCGTCGGACGACCTAACGTTGGCAAGTCGACCCTCTTCAATGTGCTCGCCGGACGGCAGATCTCCATCACGGAGGATACGCCGGGCGTCACAAGAGACAGGATCTACGCGGACTGCTCCTGGCTGAATTATGATTTTACACTGATTGATACAGGCGGTATTGAGCCGGATTCGGGCGACATCATCTTGTCCCAGATGCGGGAACAGGCGCAGATCGCCATTGATATGGCGGACGTCATCATCTTTATGGTGGACCTCAAGACCGGTCTTGTCGATTCTGACATGCGAGTCGCCGATATGCTCCGCAGAGCGCACAAACCGGTCGTGCTCTGTGTCAACAAGACCGATAACCCGACCAAACAGATCGCGGACGTCTATGAGTTCTACAATCTCGGCATCGGGGAACCCTTCCCGATCTCCGCGGCCAACCGCACAGGCATTGGCGATATGCTGGACGAAGTCGTCAAGGGATTTAAAGAGGGAAGCGGCGAGGAAGAAGAGGACGAAGCGATCTACGTGGCAGTCGTCGGAAAGCCCAACGTCGGCAAATCTTCTATTGTAAACAAGCTGATCGGCGAGAACCGTCTGATCGTCTCGGACATTGCGGGAACGACCAGGGACGCCATCGATACGCGCGTAAGGCATGACGGCAAGGAATACGTATTCATCGATACGGCAGGCCTAAGGCGCAAGAACAAGATCAAGGAGAATCTGGAGCGCTATATGATCGTGCGCACGGTCGGCGCGGTGGAGAGAGCGGACATTACGATCCTCGTGATCGACGCCAAGGAAGGGATCACAGAGCAGGACGCCAAGATCGCCGGCATTGCCCACGAAAGAGGAAAGGCCGTGATCGTCGCCGTCAATAAGTGGGACCTGATCGAGAAGGACAACCACTCGGTCAAGAAGTTTACGGACAAGATCCATCAGGTGCTGTCGTTTTTGTCCTACGCGGAGATCATCTTTATTTCGGCACAGACCGGGCAGCGACTTGTCAAGCTCTATGACGAGATCGATCTTGTCAGCGCCAACCAGAACATGCGCATCCAGACCGGCGTTCTCAACGAGATCATCAACGAGGCGTGCGTGATGCAGCAGCCGCCCAGCGACAAGGGCCATATGCTCAAGATCATGTATTCCACGCAGGTTGCAGTGAAGCCGCCGACATTTGTACTGTTTGTCAATACCAAAGAACTGATGCACTTCTCCTATTTGCGCTATCTCGAGAACAGAATCAGAGATGCATTTGGATTCAGAGGCACACCGCTCAAATTCATTGTACGCGAGCGGGGAGAGAATAAAAAATAATAAGTAACCGGATCGGTCCAAAGGAGGATAATGATGATAGGTCTTAGAGTTTTGTGTCTTGCGATCGGATATCTGTTTGGCAATTTCCAGACTGCCTATATTATGGGCAAAATGAAGGGAATCGATATTCGTGATTTTGGCAGCGGCAATGCGGGGACGACAAACGCGATCCGCGTGCTGGGCACCAAAGCCGGCCTTCTGGTTTTTGTCGGCGATATGTGTAAGAGCCTGATCGCGCTCCTTCTGGTCGGTGTATTGTTCGGAAAGTCTCATCCCGAGGCAGTCCTGCTTCTCAAGTCCTGGACTTTCATGGGCGTCGTCCTGGGACACGATTTCCCGTTTTATATGCACTTTAAGGGCGGAAAGGGCGTTGCAGTCATGGCCGGATTTGCGTTTGGCTATCACTGGAGCTTTATTCCCAGCTCCATCCTGCTGTTTTTTGTCCCCTATCTGACCACCAAGTTTGTGTCTCTGGGATCCCTTATGGTCTACGGCGGCACCTTCATCCAGATGATCATTGAAGGACAGATGGGACTCTTTGGCGGCGTCAGCCAGGCCAATCTGATCGAAATGTATGTGATCCAGTTCTTCCTGACCTTCATGGCCTATTACAGACACAGAGCGAACCTCGGACGACTTCTGAGCGGCAATGAGAGAAAGACCTATCTCTTCAAGGCCAACTCCGAGAAGCTGGATCTGGGTAAAAAATAAGCAGAAGCGGGCCAAAAAATACACTGGACCCGGGTCAAATAAAACTGTGAATTACGTTTCATTACACCGAATGGATTTAAGGGAGATAAACTGTGGCTAAAATCGGAATGATCGGAGCAGGAAGCTGGGGAACAGCCCTGGCGGCGCATCTTTCCAGATGCGGACACAAAGTAGAGATCTGGTCGATCATGAAGGATGAGACCGACATGATCAACAACACGCATCAGCAGTCGGTCAAGCTTCCCGGCGTGATCTTGGATGCATCCGTGACTGCGGACACCGATCTTGAGAAGGTCATGCGCGACAAGGACATGCTGGTCCTGGCAGTGCCGTCAGCCTTTACAAGAAGCACAGCGGCGCAGATGGCGCCGTATTGCCGGTACGGGCAGCTCATCGTATCGGTCGCAAAGGGAATCGAGGAGGACACGCTGCTGACCCTTACGGAGGTCATTAAAGAAGAGATTCCGCACTGTGAGGCGGCCGTCTTGTGCGGTCCCACCCATGCAGAAGAAGTGGGGATCGGACTTCCGACCGCAATCGTGGCAGGCGCGTCCCGCAAGGAAGTGGCGGATTATATCCAGTCCGTCTTCATGAACAAAGCATTCCGCGTCTATACAAGTCCCGACATGCTGGGCATGCAGGTCGGCGCGGCGCTCAAGAACGTGATTGCGCTGGCGGCCGGCTGCTCGGACGGCCTTGGCTGCGGCGACAATACGAAGGCGGCGCTGATCACCCGCGGAATCGCGGAAATCTCACAGATCGGAATTGCCATGGGTGGAAAGCCCGAGACCTTTTCAGGGCTGACCGGCATCGGAGATTTGATCGTGACTTGCGCGTCCATGCATTCGAGGAACAGAAGGGCCGGCATCCTGATCGGCAAGGGAAAGACCGCTGATGAGGCCATGAAAGAGGTGCAGCAGGTCGTAGAAGGCGTCTACAGCGCGAAAGCGGCGCTGCAGCTGGCGGACAAGTACGAGACAGAAGCGCCGATCATCCGCGCGGTGAACCGCGTACTGTTCGGAAACGAGAGACCCATGCAGGCGGTGGAAGATCTGATGCTGCGTGACAGCAGGATCGAGAACAGCGGCCTTGAATGGTGAAGGCGAAGACGCGCTTTGTATGATACGAGTTTGGAATGATCGAAAAGGTGCGTAAAGCCCCGACTGATCATAGTCGTCCGCAGGTATATCACAAGAGTATGTAAGAATACTGTAAGAAAGTAATTCATATCAGCACCGGGCGGCCTCCATACGTCTGGGGGTGCTAGGGTAATGATTGCTAATAAAAAACAGGAGAAAGACGAAACAATGGAAAAGAACATGAAAATCTACGAGGAACTGCAGGCCAGAGGACTGTTGGCGCAGCTGACAGACCCGGAAGAGATCAAGGAACTGATCAACGCGGGCAAGGCTACTTTCTATATCGGCTTTGATCCCACTGCGGATTCTCTGCACGTCGGTCATTTCATGGCCCTTCTTCTGATGAAGAGACTGCAGGAAGCAGGCAACAAACCCGTAGCGCTCGTCGGCGGCGGCACCGGTATGATCGGCGACCCCTCCGGCCGCACGGATCTGCGCTCCATGATGACAGTCGAGCAGATCGACCACAACTGCGAGTGCTTCAAGAAGCAGATGAGCCGCTTTATTGAATTCGGCGAAGGCAAGGCCATGATGGTCAACAACGCCGATTGGCTCAGAGACCTCAACTACATCGAATTCTTAAGAGACATTGGCTCCCACTTCAGCGTCAACGAGATGCTCCGCGCAAGATGCTACGAGCAGAGACTGGAGAGAGGCCTGAGCTTCCTTGAATTCAACTACATGGTCATGCAGGCGTTTGATTTCTATAATCTCTACAAGACCTACGGCTGCAATATGCAGTTCGGCGGCGACGACCAGTGGAGCAATATGCTGGCAGGCACAGAGCTGATCCGCAAGAAGCTCGGTAAGGACGCTTACGCCATGACCATCACCCTGCTTCTCAACTCCGAAGGCAAGAAGATGGGCAAAACAGCGAAGGGTGCCGTCTGGCTTGACCCCGACAAGACCACCCCTTATGATTTCTATCAGTACTGGCGCAACATCGGCGACGCAGACGTTCTCAAGTGCCTGCGCATGATGACATTCCTGCCTCTCGAGCAGATCGACGAGATGGACAAGTGGGAAGGCGCCAAACTCAATACCGCAAAAGAGATTCTGGCATCCGAACTCACGACGCTGGTACACGGAAGCGACGAGGCCAAAAAGGCCAAGGCCGGCGCGGAAGCGCTGTTCAGCGCAGCAACGCCCGGCAGCATGGAGAACGTTCCCACAGCGACGCTTGCCGATGAGGACTTCAGCGAAGAGGGCACCGTGGATATTTTGACCATCCTTGTCAAGGCGGGTCTTGAGAAATCCAGAGGCGACGCCCGCCGCGACGTAAATCAGGGCGGCGTCACCGTAGACGGCGAGAAGGTCACTGACTTTAAGGCAGTATTCTCCAAGGATGACCTGAAGGACGGCAAACTTGTAAAGCGCGGCAAGAAGAGCTTTAAGCTTGTCAAATACTAAGTCATTGTTAGGAACGCCTGCAGTACAAACCTGCAGGCTTTCCTTGAAAAAGGACGTTTAATGGGTCACCGGAAGAGGCCTGAAACTGATATCAGGAGGAACATAGATGATAGCAGCGGATGCATTTGTGAAATGTCTGGAGAAAGAAGGCGTGGAATACGTCTTTGGATATCCCGGAGTGGCAATCTGTCCAATCTTCAACAGTATTTTGGATACGAATATTAAGACGATCCTGGTGAGACAGGAGCAGAACGCAGCGCATGAGGCGAGCGGATATGCGAGAATTACCGGCAAGGTCGGCGTCGCCGTGGTCACAAGCGGCCCCGGCGCGACCAATCTGATCACGGGCATCGCCACTGCGTTTGCGGACAGCATACCGCTAGTATGCATCACGGGACAGGTGAACAGCAGCCTTATGGGAAGCGATGTCTTCCAGGAGGTCGACGTCTCCGGCGCCTGCGAGTCCTTCGTCAAATTCAGCTATATCGTGCGCAAGGCCTCCGATATTCCGAGGATCATCAAGGAAGCCTTCCACATTGCCGGCACAGGCCGCAAGGGCCCCGTCCTCATCGATATTCCGATCGACGTGCAGAATGCGGAGATCCGCAAATTCGAGTACCCGGAGACCGTCAATATCCGCACCTACAAGCCCACGATCACGGGACACGCGGTGCAGATCAAGAAAGTCATCAAGGAGCTCAACAGAGCCAAGCGGCCCATTATCTGCGCGGGCGGCGGCGTGCATCTGAGTGGCGCCAAGGAAGAACTGCGCAAATTTGTCGAGACCAACGATATTCCTGTCGTGTGTACCATGATGGGTCTGGGCACGCTGCCCACCGAGCATTTTCTGTTCTATGGCATGGTCGGCAACAACGGGCAGGCTTACGGCAACAGGGCCATGAATGACGCGGATATGATCATCATGGTCGGCGCCCGTGTGGCGGACCGCTCTGTCAGTCAGCCGGATCTGATCACAGAGAACAAGGTCCTGGTCCACATTGATGTGGATCCCGCGGAGATCGGCAAGAACGCGGGTCCTACGATCCCTCTGGTCGGCGACATCAAGCATGTCTTCGAGGAGTTCAATAAAGCGACGATCACAGCCGACTATTCCCTCTGGATCGACAAGCTGGACGGCTACAAGGACGACACCCAGAATGCGTCCCGCAGAAAGCGCCATATGTATTCATCGACGCTCACGGAAGAGGAGATCAACGCGCTTACCGTTAATCCCGAGATCTTCGTAAAGCGCCTCTCCAGAGCGATGAAGAAGGACGCCGTCTATGTGGCGGACGTCGGACAGAACCAGCTTTGGTCCTGCGCCAACTGCGTGATCCGGGAAGGACGCTTCCTCACAAGCGGCGGCATGGGCACAATGGGCTATGCAGTGCCGGCGGCGCTCGGCGCTAAGCTCGGCGCACCGGACAGACAGGTCGTTGCGGTATGCGGCGACGGCGGCTTCCAGATGACCATGATGGAACTGGCTACGATGAAACAGTATAATGTGCCTGTCAAAATCGTGATCCTCCGCAATAATGTACTGGGGCTGGTCCGTCAGTATCAGCACTTCACCTATCAGGACCGCTTCTCCGTCATTGACCTTGGCGACTCCATCCCGGATTTCAAGAAGCTGGCCGACGCATACGGCATTCGCTATCAGCAGATCGCGGCGGTGGAAGAGATGGACAGCGGGATCGAAGCGTTCCTTTCAGATGACGAGGCGACGATCCTGGAAGTGATCGTGGATCCCAAGCTCGTTGTATAAGGATCCTTGAGGCGCATGAAGCGCCTTGCAGGCTCTAGGATTGCTGCTGAAATTAATCGGATTTTAAAATGAGGGATCAGTTATGAAGAGAATCTATTCTGTGCTGGTAGAGAACCGCTCCGGTGTGCTCTGTAAGGTGGCCGGATTATTTTGGCGCAGATGTTTTAATATCGACTCCCTGGCCGTGGGAGAGACGGAAGACAAGAATGTCTCCAATATGGTCATTGTCTCAAGCGGCGACCGCAGGACGCTCGAACAGATCGAGAAACAGCTCAACAAAAAGCTGGACGTCATCAAGGTCAAGACCTTTGACGAGACAGAGAGCATCAACAGAGAGCTGATGCTTGTCAAGGTGCGCTACAACCGCTCCAACAGGAAAGACATCATGGAGAACTGTGAGATCATGGACGCCAAAATCGTGGATATGTCCAAGACCATGATGACCATCCAGATGTGCGATACGCCCGAGAGAGTGCAGATCTTCCTCGATACGCTGCGCACAGTCAGCATCATTGAGATCGCGAGGACCGGAACCCTGGCGCTTCTTAAGTGCTCCGAGCAGGGCAAATAAGACGAACGGAAGGAGATCCGCAGGCGGCAGGACCGGATCCGGCCATGAATCCGGAGCCAAATATAGGCAAAATTGCCAATTATGATGCCTGACCGCGCCTTTTTGGGTTTGACTTGACTGGGAAGCCGCGTTATAATTAGTGCAATTTGGCAAAACGTTAAAAATATTCATCGGATAAATGAATGAAATTCATCATACGAAGGGACAAGATGAAATGAGTGAAGTAACCAATAAAAAGGTGTTTCAGATCCTCGTAGACAATAACTCCGGCGTACTGAGCCGCATCGCAGGTCTGTTCTCCCGAAGAGGGTATAACATTGAGAGTATCACGGCAGGCGTCACGGCAGAGCCTACCATTACCCGCATCACCGTTGTTACTTCCGGTGACAACGATATTATGGAGCAGATCGAGAAGCAGGTCAGTAAACTCGTGGACGTCAGAGATATCCACGAACTCAAGCCGGACGAGAGCGTTTTCCGTGAACTTGCCATGATCAAGGTCAGAGCCAACGCGGACCAGAGAGAAAATGTGATCGCCCTGACAAACATCTTCAGAGGAAGCATCATCGACGTCTCGAATGAGAGCCTTATGATCGAAATCACCGGCAACTCCGGCAAGATCGACGCATTCTTAAAGCTTGTCAGCGGATATGAGATCCTGGAGCTGGCCAGAACGGGCGTCGCAGGACTCGGACGCGGCACCAAGAACGTCATCTATCTCGACAAGCTGATCTGACTTTTAAGGCCAGCTAGTGATGTGATGAGGCACAGCCAGTCGGTGTTGTGACCAAGCACCGCTAATCGGTGTTGTGACCAAGCACCGCTAATCGGTGTTTTGACCAGGCGCCACCCAATCAGTTTTCTGCCCGGCCCGGCAAGGATCGGAGCCGGTGGAGATATAAAAGGAATTTTTTATGGAGGAAAGAAAAATGTCAGAAGCTAAGATCTATTACCAGGAAGATTGCAACCTGTCCGTTCTCGAGGGAAAGACAATTGCCATCATCGGTTACGGCAGCCAGGGCCATGCACATGCGCTCAACCTCAAGGAGTCTGGATGCAATGTTATCGTAGGTCTGTATGAAGGTTCCAAGTCCAAAGCGAAGGCAGAGGCACAGGGACTGACCGTTTATAATACTGCAGAGGCTGCTAAGCTCGCAGACATCATCATGATCCTGATCAACGATGAGAAGCAGGCCGATATGTACAAGAAGGACATCGAGCCCAACCTCAAGGCCGGCGATATGCTGATGTTCGCACATGGTTTCAATATTCACTTTGGTCTGATCAAGCCTCCGGCAGACGTTGACGTCACAATGATCGCTCCCAAGGCGCCCGGCCACACTGTTCGCAGTGAGTACCAGGCAGGCAAGGGAACTCCTTCCCTCGTTGCTGTATATCAGGATGCTACCGGCCAGGCACTCGACAAGGCTCTTGCTTATGGCGCAGGCATCGGCGCTTCCCGCGCAGGTATCCTGGAGACCACATTCAGAACCGAGACCGAGACCGATCTGTTCGGTGAGCAGGCTGTCCTTTGCGGCGGCGTTTGCGCACTGATGAAGGCTGGTTTCGAGACACTGGTTGAGGCCGGCTACGATCCTAGAAACGCATATTTCGAGTGCGTACATGAGATGAAGCTGATCGTTGACCTGATCTATCAGTCCGGTTTCGCAGGCATGAGATATTCCATCTCCAATACCGCTGAGTACGGCGATTACATCACTGGTCCCAAGATCATCACAGACGAGACCAGAAAGGCTATGAAGAAGATCCTGGCAGACATCCAGGACGGTTCCTTCGCGAAGGAATTCCTGCTTGAGATGAGCCCCAACGGAGGCCAGCAGGTACACTTCAACGCGATGAGAAAGCTTAATGCTGAGCATCCCGCTGAGAAGGTTGGTGCGGAAATCCGCAAGATGTACAGCTGGAACAACGAAGGCGATATGCTGATCAACAACTGATATTAAAATCAGCACCCCGAAAAAAGAAATAAATAAAGGCCCGGTAAGCTTGCTTACCGGGCCTGTTTTAATTCTTTTTTCGGGGCGGCCAAGGCGCGAAGCGCCTCTGGCCTATTTATACAATCTTTCCCGCCAGCGCACACCTTGCAGCGGTTACGGGCGAAGCCAGATAGATGTTGACCTTGGAGGTTCCCATTCTGCCCAGGAAGTTGCGGTTGTTGGTGGCAACGACCACTTCGTTGTCGGTCAGGATACCGCCGGCTCTGCCACAGCAGAGACCGCAGCCGGGTGTCGTGATCATGGCGCCTGCCTCGGCGAGGATGTCCAGCGTGCCGTCTGCAAGGGCTTCTTTGTAGATCTTGCGGCTGGCCGGTGTGACGATCAGCTTGACGAAAGGAGCAATCTGTTTGCCCTTCAAGACGGCAGCTGCTGCCTGCAGGTCCTCGAGTCGTCCGTTGGTGCAGGAACCGATGAAGACCTGGTCCACGCGAATGCTGCCATCCTGGATGAGACCAACGCCGGGAACAATGCTTCCTTCTTCCATGGAAGCGGCTTCTGCGATGACTTGAGAGACGGGTTTGATCTTGTCGACCTGGGAAGGGCAAGCCATGACGGGAACAAAATCTTCCGCGCGGTAATTGAGTACCTTTGCATACTCGGCATCTTCATCGCCGTGAAGGGTCATGAGGAAATCGTCCAGTCCATCCAGGCCGCAGTACTGCGCGGTCTTCTCGTCCGGAGAGAAGAGGCCGCACTTGGCGCCGCACTCTACGGTCATATTGGACATGGTCATGCGGCTTGCCACAGACATGGCGTCCACGGTGCTGCCCGCAAATTCCAGAGATTTGTAGGTAGCGCCGTCCGCCCTGAGGTCACCGATGATAGTCAGGATGATGTCCTTGGACGTGACGCCTTCAGGAAGTTCTCCCTCGATATTGACGCGGATGGTCTCGGGGACGCGGACCCAGAGCTTGCCGGTTCCGAGAATACTTGCCATCTCGGTATATCCGATGCCGGTGGAGAAAGCGCCTACACAGCCGTATGTAACGGTGTGGGAGTCAGTTCCAAACGCTACATCGCCGGGCTTTACATACCCTGCCTCCGTCATCAGCTGGTGGCAGATGCCGTCGGAACGGTGTACGTTCTTGACACCGTACTTGTCACAGAACTCATCGCCGATGCGGTGGTGACGGGGATCATCCAGCTGGCTGGCGGGAACGAGATGGTCATAGATGAGGACCATCTTGTCCGGATCCCAGATCTTGGTAAAGCCCATCTCTTCAAACTTGTCTTTTACAAAAGGAATAAAAATATCGTGGATCATGACGCGGTCAACATTGACCGTGATGATGTCACCGGCCTTTACAGAAGGCGCGCCGATATTATGTGCAAATATTTTTTCAATCAGAGTGGATCCCATGCGCGTTCCTCCTACTTGATAATGCCGTTGAGTTTCTGCATTGCCTTGACCAGTCCGCCGGCCTCGAGAATATCGAGGAGGTTGTCGGGGAGAGCGGAGATCGGGTATGTCTTGCCGGCGTATTCAATGGACTCGCCGACTTTGACAGTGATTTCATCGCCTTCTTTGACGTCCTTGCAGAGCGTGTCATTCTCGATGAGAAGGAGCCCGTTGTTGATCGCGTTGCGGAAGAAGATTCTTGCGTAAGAGCGCGCGATGACAGCGCGTACGCCGAGGGCCTTGATGACTTCCGGCGCCTGCTCGCGGGAGGAGCCGCAGCCAAAATTCTTGCCGGCCACGATGATGTCTCCGGGCTGGATCTTCGCCGCCAGCTCAGGGCGCAGGGGGCTGAATCCGTAGGGTGCCATATCCTGGACGGTCTTGAGGGCCAGATATTCGGTGGGGATGATGATATCGGTGTCGATATCATCGCCGAGGAGCCATACTTTACCTGTAAACTGTTCCATAGTAATCCTCATTTCTATGCAATGATTTAATACGTGTAGGGCGATACGATCTCGCCTGCGATCGCGGAAGCCGTGACCGTGGCGGCGCTTCCCAGATATACAAAGGAGTTCTTATCGCCTGCGCGTCCCTTGAAGTTGCGGGTGCCGGTACTGATCAGCACCTCGCCCGCGCCGATGACGCCCTGACAGCTTCCCCAGCAGACGCTGCAGTTGGGGTTCATGACCATGGCGCCGGCTTCCATGAAGATGTCCAGAAGTCCCTCACGGAGGGCCTGTCTGTAGACGGCCTGACTGGCAGGAACAACCAGGAAGCGGACCTTGTCAGCGACCTTGTGGCCCTTGAGGATCGATGCGCCAAGGCGCAGGTCCTCGATGCGGCCGTTGTTGCAGGAACCAAGGAAAGCTTCATTGATCTTTACGCCCTTGACATCGTCGACAGGCGCCAGATTGTCCACGAAATGGGGCTTGGCCACGACAGGAACGATGGAAGAGAGATCGATATCGTAGGTCTTCTCAAATACGGCGTTCTCATCGCTTGCAAAGCAGGCAGCGGGCTTTCTGCCGCCGTGCTCCTCGAGGTAGGCGAGGGTGATGTCGTCGACTTCCATGAGCGCCGTTTTGGCACCGGCTTCCACGCAGAGATTGCAGATGGAGATACGGTCGCTCATAGAGAGCGTCTTCATGCCTTCACCCACAAATTCCATGGCGTGGTAATTGGCGCCGTTGGCACCGATCATGCCGATGATGGTCAGGATCAGATCGCGCGCCGTTACGCGGTCGTTCAGCTTTCCGGTCAGATTGAAGCGGAGCGTCTCCGGAACCATGACCCAGGAGCCGCCGGTCACCATGCCGTAGAGATAATCGGTGCATCCTACGCCCGTACCGAAAGCGCCCAGAGCGCCGTATGCGCAAGTGTGGCTGTCAGCGCCAAAAATCAGCTGGCCGGGGACCACGTGATTCTCGCACATGATCTGGTGACATACGCCGGCGCCCTCATAGAAGGTGATGCCGTGCTCTCTGGCAAAATCCCGCATCTTCTTCTGCGAAGCCGCTGTCTTGGGGCTGTCGCAGGGGACATTGTGGTCGACGATCCAGACCAGCTTGTCCTTGTCCGCAATCCGGGGATTCTTCAGTTTATTGTACATATCAATCGTCAGATGGGTCGTACCGTCGTTGCTCATCAGATAGTCGAGTGTGACGGTGTGGATCTCGCCGGCGTGTACAGTGCTTACGCCTGCCGCGCGAGCGATGATCTTTTCAGCAATTGTCATTCCCATGTTATTCCTCCTTTATCAAAGCGCACCGAGCGGCATTACATGTTGTCCAGAGAGGAGATGAGTCCGCCCTGGTCAAGGATCTTCTGAAGATGCGCGGGGAGCCTGGTGCAGGAGAAGGTCCGATCGCCTGCCGTCACAATTCCCTTTTCCATGTCCAGAGAGATCTCGTCGCCGCTTTTCACTGCGTCGTAAAGCCCGTCACATACGATTGCCGGAAGTCCAATATTGATGGAATTTCTGTAAAAGATCCTGGCAAAGGAAGGGGCGAGAACAGCGCGTACGCCCAGCGCCTTCAAGACGGCGGGGGCCTGCTCGCGGGAGGAGCCGCAGCCAAAATTGCTGTCTGCTACGACAAAATCACCGGGTCTGACATTCGACGCGAAGTCCGCATCGAGAGATTCAAAGGCGTGGGCCTTCATCTCGTCGACAGTGGGATAGAGAAGATACTGCGACGCGATGATCTGGTCGGTGTCCACATCCTTGTTAAAACGGAATACTTTACCCATAGATTTGCTCCTTTTCGTATATTAATGCGTTAAATTATCTTAACACAGAACGGTCAGAATGAAAATTGTAAAAGGGGTTGCAGGGATGTATAATATTACTCATTATTGGGAAGGTATGCGCGAAATGCATCTTCCAGTGAGGACAAGGTATTATATAGATGATCGCTTTTTTGAGAGGATATGTCGCTGCGGTGTATGACGGAGCGGCAGTTATAGATGTAAACGGAATCGGTTATGAGGTGAGGGTGTCAGGTGAGACTGTGCAGAGGCTTGCGTCGGCAGGACGCGACACGGAAGTCCTCGTCTACACATACACCTATCTCAGAGAGGACCAGATCGCGCTCTACGGCTTTATGTCCAGAGAGGATCTGGAGCTGTTCAAGCTTCTGATCACGGTGAGCGGGATTGGCCCCAAGGGCGGGCTTGCACTGCTCTCTGTCGGCACAGCGGATGATCTGCGATTTGCGATCATGACGGGAGATTCCAAGATGATCGCCAGGGCGCCGGGCGTCGGAAAGAAGACGGCAGAGCGCCTGATCCTGGAGCTTCGCGACAAGGTGGCTGGCATGCACGACGCGGAGATGATGGCGATTGCGGCAGGTGCTTCCGACGGCAGCGGTTGGGACAGCCTTGCAGCGGGCGGCGGAACCATCGACAACACAGACGCCGCAGCGGAAGCCGTGGAGGCGCTGTCAGCGCTCGGCTATTCCAGGGCGGAGGCAACCAAGGCGGTGCGCACAGCACGAGACGACGCGCAGAAGGCCGGCACAGAGCTTTCCGATACGGAGAGCATTCTTAAGGCGGCGCTTCGGTATCTATAAGTGGTATCAGAGAAGGGAATCTTCGAGTGGTATCATAGAAGGACGTCTGTGAGTGATGCCCCTAAGCATGGGCAGGATATAAGGCAGGTTTTTATATGCAGAGAAGAATGATAGAGACCAATTTTACGGAAGAGGACAGCCGCATTGAGGGAACGCTGAGGCCCCAGCGGCTGAGCGAATATGTGGGGCAGAGAAAGCTCAAGGAGAGCCTGGGGATTTCCATCGAGGCGGCCAAGCAGAGGGGAGAACCCCTGGACCACCTTTTGTTCTACGGCCCTCCCGGACTGGGAAAGACGACGATTTCTAATATTATTGCCAATGAGATGGGCGTCGGCATCAAGATCACGAGTGGTCCGGCGATCGAGAAGCCGGGCGATATGGCTGCCATCCTCAATGGACTGAAGGAAAATGATATTCTGTTCGTGGATGAGATCCACCGCCTGAACAAGCAGGTGGAGGAGGTTCTGTATCCGGCCATGGAGGATTTTGCCATCGATATACTGATCGGAAAGGGCGCGACGGCTAAGTCCATCCGTCTGGACCTGCCCCGGTTTACGCTGGTCGGCGCGACAACGAGGGCTGGACTTTTATCGGCACCCCTCAGGGACCGATTCGGTGAGATCCACAGACTGGAATTTTATAATACGCAGGACCTCAAACAGATTGTCATGGCAAGCGCCGCAAAGCTGCGAGTTCCGATCGATGAGGAAGGCGCCGTGGAGCTGGCGCGCAGAAGCCGCGGAACGCCCAGGCTTGCTAACAGGATTTTGAAAAGGGTGCGCGATTACGCGCAGGTAAGGTTTGACGGAAGAATCACATTGGAGGTGGCCCGTACAGCGCTGGACCTTATGGACGTGGACCGGATGGGACTGGACCGGGCGGACAGGAATTTCCTGTTCACACTGATCGATAAGTTCGGCGGCGGTCCTGCCGGCCTTGACACAATGGCAGCCGCAATCGGAGAGGATCCCGGCACATTAGAGGACCTTGTGGAGCCCTATCTGCTTCAGAACGGCCTGATCAACAGGACGCCCCGTGGAAGGATGGCAACGCAGGAAGCCTATCGGCATCTGGGCATCCCCTATGCAGCAGAGGAGTAATGGTGAAAACACCGGAATGGAGATGAATATGGCACAGAAGACAGAAGCACAGGTCACCATTGGCGGCAAAACCTACACACTCAGTGGCTATGAGAGCGAGGAATACATTCTCAAGGTGGCCGAGTATCTAAACGGAAAGATCGACGAACTGACTGCAGACTCAGAGTACGCCAAGATCCCCACGGATATGCGGCAGCTCCTCTTAAATCTCAACATCGCCGACGACTATTTCAAGATGAAGGCGCAAAATGAGGAGCTCGCAGCACTGATTGACAAAAAAGATAATGAACTCTATGATATCAAACACGATCTTGTGGCGGCGCAGATGAAGCTGGGACAGGCGGTTGACGGTGGAAAATCCGGCAAATTGTCGGCGAAATGATGTCCGTAAACGAATATCATACATGATGACTGGAATCGATAATGGATATTGATCATAGAAATCATGAATAGAATCGGATGTATTTAGAAACAGATATAGGAGACAGTGAATGGAGAACAGCATCAGGAAGCTTCCTGAATTACTGGCTCCCGCCGGGAGCAGAAAGGCGTTTCTGGGCGCGTTGGCAGCAGGCGCCGACGCGGTTTATCTGGGCGGAGAGAAATTCGGCGCAAGGGCTTATGCGGAGAATTTTACACAGGAAGATATCATCCGGTCCATTCGGGAGGCCCATCTGTATGGCAGGAAAGTTTATCTTACATTAAATGTCCTAACTAAAGAAAATGAATTGAAAGAAACGGTAGATTTTGCCGTCTCCTTATATAGAGCTGGGCTCGACGGCGTAATCGTGCAGGACCTGGGTGTTCTGGATACGCTTCACAGAGTATGTCCAGGACTGGATCTGCACGCCTCGACGCAGATGTCTGTCGCAGGGCCGGAGGGCGTGCGCTTTTTGAAACAGCACGGCGTAAAGAGGGTTGTTCCTGCCAGAGAGCTCTCCCTGGAGGAGATCCGCACGATCAAGCGGGAAGAGCCCGTGGACGTGGAATGCTTTATCCACGGCGCCATGTGCTATTCCTATTCGGGGCGGTGCCTGCTCTCAAGTTTTTTGGGAGGCAGGAGCGGCAACCGGGGACGGTGTGCGGGAACCTGCCGCCTTCCCTATAGGATCATTGACAGTGATGGCCGGAATGTAAATCTCAAAAAAGGCAAGGAGATGCCTTATCCGCTCTCTATGCGCGATATGTGTGTACTTGAGATCCTGCCGGACCTGATTGATGCAGGAATTGACTCCTTCAAGATCGAGGGACGAATGAAGAGTCCGCACTACGCGGCAGGCGTCACGGCCCTCTACAGAAAGTATATAGACTATTACGTAGAATGGGACAAGGCGGGCAGGAAAAAGCCCTGGAAGGTCTCGGCGGAGGATATGCAAAGGCTTCGGTCTCTCTATATCCGGTCGGCGCTGAGTACCGGCTATTATTATAAGAGAAATGGCAAGGACCTTCTCACCATCGACAAGCCAGGGTACGCAGGCACGGACGACCGCCTTCTTGAAGAGATTGAAGAAAAGTATTTGAAGTCGCTTCCCGGAATCGGCATCACCGGAAAGGCTGTATTGGTGCCCGGACAGCCGGCGCAGATGTCTGTGACCGCAGAAGATCCTCGCGGAAATGGGGAGAGAATCAGCGCTCAAGTCACGGGTGACCTGGTACAGGAAGCGCAGAAGCGCCCCATGGAGGAGGCCGAGATTGCTAAGCGCCTCCGGAAGACCGGGGACTCCCTCTTTACCTTCAAGAACCTGCAGGTAGAGGCAGGGGGAGCCATCTTCATGCCGGTCGCGTCTCTCAATGCACTCAGAAGAGATGCGCTGGCAGCGCTGGAAGATGCAATCCTGCAGGCAGTTAAGCCGGTGGAAGAAGAAGCCGGCGGTAATGATTCTGACACCTACAATACGGATAAAACGAATATTAATACGCATAGCGTAAATGAATTCGACATGGAACCCGCGCTATGGGCCCAGGTCATGACTGTGCCCCAGCTTCGGGCAGCCCAGCGATGCGGGATCTGTCATATCATTGTGGAAGAGACGCCGGAAATCATGAAGGCACTGACCGAAGAAGAGCGAAAAAGCGTGTATCTGGCGCTTCCCCCTGTGTGCCGCAGCATGAGTCGCAGCGGCGTAAAGAAGAGAATTGGTGAGGGTTATAAGGGCCTTCTCATCAGAAACCTGGAGGAACTGGTCCTCGTCGAGGAGAGCGGCTATACGGGCCGTATTTTGGCAGATGGCTCGCTCTATCAGTGGAATACAGCGGCCAGAGAACTCCTTCTTTCCCATTGTGACTTGGTCAATCAGGGCTGGGAACTCTCTGCCAAAGACATGCAGCCTCTTGTCCAAGGCGCGGCCGGCCGCCAGATGCTGACCGTCTACGGGAGGATCCCGATGATGATCACGGCGGGCTGTGTGAGAAAGACCGCCGGTGCGTGCAGTCATGCGGAACAGGACTTTTACGAACTGGAAGACCGAAAAGGGATGCGATTCCCGGTTCGGTGTTTCTGCGCGCATTGCAGCAATGTGATCTACAACAGTCTTCCCCTGTCCCTGCATAAGTTTGTAAAGAAGAAAGATCCCGCCGTGATGGAGACGGGCAACTGGATCGTAAGCTTTACGACGGAGAGCGTGGCGGAGACGGAGACAATTCTTGCGTGGTATCGAGGCGCGGACGCCGCCAACGATCCGGCGCAGATCTTCCGGGATTTTACAACCGGGCATTTTAGAAAGAGCGCGCTGTAAAGACGCGCGGCAGATGCGGTCAACGAAACGTAGTGGGGGTATGAAAGGAAGGTGATGAAATGCAGGCATATGCAGTCTCATACAGCAAATATCTGATTGCGGCATGCATGGTGCTCTATACATTGCTGGCCTATGTGGCGCTTCCTTCCGGAACGGAAGTCAGGCGCACGTGCGAGAGCCTGCAACGGCTCTGCATAGGCGTATTCACAGTGAACGCATACCTCACAATGGCAATCCTGGCCAAAAATGAGGATTACTTCACATTCGGCCTGATGCAGCTTGTGATCGTACTGGGCACCGCACTCCTATACAGGAAACTATACCGGCATTCGAATATGCTCATGCTCAACAATATTCTCATGATGCTGAGCATAGGTCTCGTCATGATCACCAGGATCAACCACGACAAATCCCAGAAGCAGCTGCTGATTGCACTGGCAGGAATCGTTTTCCTGCTCCTCTTCCCGCTTTTCAGAAACAAGCTGGACCTTTTGCGCAAGGGAACCTATTTCTATGGGATTGCGGGCATCCTGTCACTGGGCGTGGTCCTCGTTCTTGGTGCGTTTACAAATGGCTCCAAGCTGAACTTTACGATTGCCGGCTTTACATTCCAGCCCAGCGAATTTGTCAAAATACTGTTTTTATTATTTATGGCGAGCGCCTTCTGCGAGGAGAACACAGCGTCCCATATTCGTCTTTTGACAGCGGCGGCGGTGGCCCATGTGGGCATCTTAATGCTGTCCAAGGATCTGGGCAGCGCGGTGATCTTCTTCGTGACCTATCTCATCCTGCTGTTTCTGGCGACGGGAAAGTGGAGTTATATGTTTATAGGACTGCTGCTGGGCGTGATCGGCGCCGTGATCTGCTATTTCCTCTTTGCCCATGTGCGCGTCCGGGTGCAGGTGTTCCTGGATCCCTGGAGCAGCATTGACGGCAGCGGCTACCAGATCACACAGTCTCTATTTGCTATTAGTTTCGGCGGACTGTTCGGCGCGGGACTCATGCAGGGCATGCCGTCCAGCATTCCGTTCGTGGAATCGGACTTTATCTTTGCGGCGATCATTGAGGAGATGGGTATCATTTTCGGCATATGCCTGGTACTGATATGCCTCAACATTTTTACAGACTTCCTGCTTCTGGCGAGCAATTATTCCAATAAGTTTTACCGCCTGTATACATTCGGGACAGCGATCGCCTTTATCTTCCAGGCGTTCTTGACCATCGGCGGAGAAGTGAAATTCATCCCCCTGACGGGTGTGACACTTCCGCTTGTCAGTTACGGAGGAAGTTCCGTTCTTGCCACGTTCATTATGTTCGGCATCGTCGGTGCTATTTTCATGCTGCAGGAGGAGCGCCTCGCGCGCTTCAGCATGCGATATGAAGAGGAGCGGCGGGGACGGGACCGCAGCTATATGTATGAGGGGAATACGACTAGACAGGAGCAGAAAGAATGGTATGGAGACAAGGGGGACGACAACCAGGACTTCTACAAGGACTTCAAAGGGGTTCCCATCTATGATCCCAGCAAGGATTATGAGAATATGAACCACTTTGACGTCTGACCGGTGCCAAAACAGTATTGATGTACAAAGGTGAGGATATGCCTATGTTCAATTTCTCCAATTTCACGAAGAAAAATAAGCAGCCAGGCGAGGCACCCCAGTCGACGCCGCAGCCCCGGCCTGGGTATCAGCCTTCCCAGGGCGCGCCGATCGATCCGGACAGATGGGAGCAGGCCGAAAAAGAGAAGAAGGCGGCGAGACTTCATATCATCTTTTTTGCAGTTGTATTCGCAGTTTTATTCGGCTGGATGTGCTTTTACTTTACCCAGACCGCGATCGAGGACAAAGTCGAGCTCTTCGACAATGATTACAATAAAAGAGATGAGCTTTTGGAGACGAGAAACCGTCGGGGCAGCATTTACGCCTCCGATTCGGAGACTCTTCTTGCGTCGACAGAAACAAGCCTCGACGAGTATGGAAACGTCACGCAGATCAGGAACTATCCCTTCGGCAGTATGTACGCCCATGTCGTGGGCTATTCCCTCATGGGTGGAAGCGGACTGGAGGAGTATTACAAGTACGATCTTCTCCACTCCAACCTTCCTCTGTCCGACAAGGTGCGCTATGACAACAGGGAGAACGCGGACGAGAGACTCTATCCCGGCAACAACTTGATCACAACGCTGGATCCGGATCTTCAGGAGGCCTGCTACGACGCCATGGAGAATTACGAAGGCGCTGTCATCGTCACACAGCCCTCTACCGGCCGGATTCTGGCCATGGTCTCCAAGCCGGATTTTGACCCTAACGAGATCGAGACCCAGTGGGACGCTCTCCTTAGTGACAATGAGTCGGGAACCCTGCTCAACAGAGTGACCCAGGGACTCTACCCGCCCGGATCCACTTTTAAGATCGTGGATTGCATTGATATTCTGCGGGAGAATCCTAACATTGTACAGGACTATAGCTATGACTGTACCGGTGTCTTTGAAAAGGGCGGGGAGTCCATCCACTGCTACGATTACGAAGTGCATGGAAATGTCAACCTCGAGGAATCATTTGCGCATTCCTGTAATTCCTCCTTCGCCAATCTAGGTGTCAATGAGATTGATCCGGAATCCATGACGGAGACGCTCAGGTATCTTTTGTTTAACCAAAAGCTGCCATATGACCTGCCCTATGTGCGCAGCTCCATCAATATGCCCGACACCCTCTCCACGGAAGGCATCATGCAGATGTCCATCGGACAGGGCACAACGGCGATGACGCCCCTTCATTTGAACATGATCACATCGGCGGTCGCCAATAACGGCCTTCTGATGAAGCCGCACCTTGTGGATGAGCTGCACGATGCCAAGGGACGCACACTCCGCACTTATCAGCCGGAGGAGTACGGCGCGCTGATGACCAAAGAGGTATCCGATCAGGTCTCTGAATTCATGCGGGTGGTCGTGACAGAAGGAACTGCCCAATCTCTTTCCGGCAGAGAGTATGAGGCGGCAGGCAAGACGGGAAGTGCAGAGTTCGACAACAATAAGAGCTCCCACGCATGGTTCACGGGCTTTGCGCCTTACGATAACCCTGAGATTTGCGTCACGGTCTTGATCGAAGGCAAGGGAATGGGATCCAGTTATGCAGTGCCAGTGGCAGGCCAAATTTTTGATGCATATTTTGAAAATTAATCGGCATGGGAATAAGCCGGGTTTACGGTGGAATAGAGGCTTGATTTTGCCTGTGGAACGTGCTAGTATAACAATGTTTGACGCATAGTAACGGTGCGTCTTCAAGAAATGAAGTCGTTTTTAACAAGGTGGTAATGAAGATGGGTGTTATTCGCTGGATTATGACGATTGCAATTATTGCAGTGAGTATTGTAATGACAGTTGTCATTCTTATGCAGGAAGGTAGATCCCAGGGACTTGGCGCGATCAGTGGCGCCGCAGAGACCTACTGGGGAAAGAACAAGGGACGCTCCATGGAAGGATTTCTGGAGAAATTCACGACAGGACTTGTCATTGCGTTCTTTATTCTCGCAATCCTTCTCAATATGCAGCTGTTTTGAGTAGTCACACATAAGCTGCGCATTTGTAATCATTGCATATGTTCGTTGAACACTCCTGCGAATTGCCGCGGGAGTGTTTTTATTTTCCGCAGGAATTTGCATCAAGTACATCGCAGACCACCTGTATACATAGAATATTTTGGCACGAATCAAATAAGGAGAGTATGAGTAAGAATAGAAAAGTACAACATTTTACGGGCAAATTTGACAGTAATGCCAGAGGATTCGGCTTTGTCACCGTAGAAGGATTTGAGAGGGACCTGTTCATTCCCCAGGGATGCACAGGCGGCGCCATGTATGGCGACACCGTAGAAGTGAAGATCACCAAGGGAAGTTTTGATGAGAACGGCGGTGATGATGGACGCGGCAGAAGAGCCGAGGCGGAAGTGGTCAAAATCGTGGAAAGAGGCCTCACGAAGATCGTCGGGACCTTCCATCCCTATCGAAGACCTGTGCAGAAGCAGTATTATATAGAAGACGGCGTGTCCAAGCATGGACGGAAAGCAGTCACAGTGAGTCTTGGCGGATTTGTGACGCCGGACAACCAGAAGATCCCGCTCGTCGTAGAGATTGCGGCCGACAAGAAGGCAGGCGCGCTGGAAGGGCACAAGGTTGTAGCGAATATTACGATCTACAACGCGGACGGCGAGAATCCGGTTGGCGAAGTGACGGAGATCCTGGGTCATATCACGGATCCTGGCGTCGATATCCTGTCTCTGGTCAGGGCCTACGATATTCCGACGGAGTTTCCGCAGGAAGTCATGGAAGAAGCGGATCGGCTGCCCGACCATATCGATGTGCATGACGAGAAGATCCGCAGGCAGAACCGAAAGGATCTGCGCGCGATTCCAACTGTCACCATCGATGGAGAAGATACCAAGGACATTGATGACGCCATTTCTCTCATCAGAGAGGATGGCAAATGGATCCTGGGCGTGCACATCGCCGACGTGGCGGAGTATGTGACGGAAGGATCCGCCCTGGACAAGGAAGCCCTGAACCGCGGCACCAGTGTCTATCTGGCTGACCGCGTGATCCCGATGCTTCCCAGAAAGCTTTCCAACGGGATCTGCTCCCTGAACGCAGGCGAGGATCGACTCGCCATGAGCTGCCTTATGACGATCAGTGACGAGGGCGAAGTAGTCGAGTACGAGATCGCGGAGTCCCTCATCCATGTGGACGCGCGCCTGTCTTATAACGGCGTCATGCGCCTGTTTAACGATAAGGATGACAGCGAAATCGCGGAGTCCCTTGCTTGGCAGGGCTACAAGGGAATCAAGACAAGGACACAGACCATCGCGAGAATGCTGCGCAAGATGAAGAAACTGGCGGCGCTACTTCGCAGGAAGAGAGAGGAAAGGGGCAGTATCGACTTCGACTTCCCGGAGGCCAAGATCGTTCTGGACGAGGCGGGAAGGCCCATTGAGATCGTACAGAGAGAGCGAACCGATGCGACCGACCTGATCGAGGACTTCATGCTGCTCGCCAATGAGACCGTGGCAAGGCACTGCGTCTATCTGGAAATCCCTTCAGTTTTCCGTGTCCACGGCGTGCCCGCTTCTGATAAAATGAAGGAGCTGGCGCAGTTTGTCCGCGGCTTCGGCTATAAGTTCAGGCCCGGACAGGGGGACGTCCATCCCGCCCAGATCCGGAACCTTCTCTTAAAGATGAAGGGCAGACCGGAGGAAGCCATGCTGAGCAGAATGGTCCTTCGCTGCATGCAGAAGGCGCAGTACGCGACCGGGTGCGAGGGGCATTTTGGCCTGGCGCTTTCCTATTATTGCCATTTCACGTCGCCCATCCGCCGCTATCCGGACCTTCTGGTACACAGAAGTCTCAAGTATTGGATGCGGGGACAGATGAATGCGGAGACGGTCGACCGGCTGAATCTGTGCCTGCCGGGATACGCGATGAGGAGCTCGACCATGGAGCAGCGGGCCGCAGAAGTGGAGCGCGAGACTGTCAAGCTCAAGAAAGCCCAGTATATGGAGTCCCGGATCGGAGAGACCTATAGCGGCGTTATTTCAGGCATTACCGGTTGGGGCATCTATGTGGAACTGCCCGATACAGTCGAAGGCATGATTCGCATCAGCGATCTCACCGATGATTTCTATGCGTATGATGAAAAACAGTATATACTGGTAGGAGAATACACCGGACGTACATATACTCTGGGTCAAAAGATGGACGTCTTAGTGGCAGGCGTCGACACAATGCGCCGGACCATTGATTTTGTTCCGGTGCGGAGCGAAGAGCCTATGCAGGCGCCGCGAAGAGACAAAGGCCGCGAGGAGAAAAAGCTGCACGCAAATGAGAAAAATGACAAGAGCAGCAGGAAACTCAAGAAAAAAGGCCCGCTCATGGACCGGACCGGAAGAGTGCTGTCCGGAAGAGCCGGGAAGCTTCGCGGCAAGAAGAGCCATAAAGGAAAAAGGGGAAGACGATGAGCGCAAAAGAAGCGATCAAGCTGGTAGCCAATAACAAAAAGGCATACCACGACTATTTTATAGAAGAAAAATATGAGGCCGGCATCGAGCTGTTCGGCACCGAGGTGAAGTCCATCCGTCAGGGCAAGTGCAGCATCAAGGAGGCTTTTGTCTCCATCGATCACGGCGAAGCCTTTGTGGAGGGCATGAACATCAGTCCCTACGAGAAGGGCAATATCTTCAACCGCGAGCCCCTCAGAAAGAGAAAGCTCCTGCTTCACAAGCGCGAGATCATGAAACTTGCCGGACAGGTGCAGGCCAAGGGCTACACCCTGATGCCTCTTCAGGTCTACTTCAAGAACGGACGCGTCAAGGTGGAGATCGGTCTTGCGCGAGGCAAGAAACTCTACGACAAGAGAGACGACCTCAAGAAAAAGGCAGTGAAGCGCGAGATGGAGAGGGACTTCAGGAATAGCCAGGTTAAGGTCTAGCTCAACTGGCCTGCAGATGTAAACTAACGGTTTAGTTGAAAATATTATACAAAAAATATATAATATATTATGTCATGGGCCTGTAAGGGTTTCGACGGGTTAGATGTAGTTAAGAGAAGCATGCCGCAGACGGCTGAGCCTGCGCAAAAAACAGCCAAAAAAATAAACGCTAATAACGTTGAACTTCAGGCAGCCTGAGTAAATAGGCTCCCCGGATTTAATCCGGCAAAGGTCATAGGATATAAGCGCCGTACTCTTATGGCTTAAAAAGAGGCACTTGCATCAGGTAAACCAAGCTGTTAAGAAGCCTGATTAAGATCATTACCAGACCGAGCAGCAACAGTTCGTCTGCCAGCTGGCTGCTTAGGCATGAAAGCAGAATAAGCATGTAGAAGGCTTTGCGAGTTTGATTCGGACGCGGTTTCGATTACCGCCAGGTCCACTAATGATCAGCTCTGACTTATGCATAAAGCATAGGTCAGGGCTTTTTATTTTTGAAACCAATCGTATTCTTGAATCGAACGCGTGTTTGGCATATAATTATATCAACAAGATCTCTTAGAAAGGGATACCTATGAAAGGTTGAGTGCTAAACTAAATTCCGCATTGCAGCAGTAAATTCCATGTGGGCTGACTTTACCTCCGCACATCTTTTCGGCTATACTGCACAGGCTGATGA
>ONNQ01000041.1 GCA_900319245.1 uncultured Lachnospiraceae bacterium
AAAAGCGGAAAATGAGAAACACCTTAATGAGATAAGAAAGCTTAAGACTGCCGCTGACCGTGCGGCAAGATGGGCCGATAAGAACGAAGGGACAAAGATCGGATTTGACCCGGTCAAAGAGCATGACAGGTCAATCTCAGCCAGGGCCTACATCGGCGCGAAGACGAAGAAGATGCAAAGCCGGGTCAAAACATTCGAAAACCGTATCGGGCGTGAAATAGAAGAAAAAGAAGGTCTTCTGAAAGATCTGGAAGAGTCCGTGGATCTGAAGATCATGCCTCTCAAGCATCACAAACAACGGCTGGTCGAGTGCCGGGATTTCTCCCTGAAGTATCAAAATAGTGCAGCATATGTATTCGAAAACCTCACCTTTGAAGTGGCGCAGGGCGAGCGCGTCTTCATAAGCGGGGAGAACGGAAGCGGGAAATCGAGCCTGATCAATGCGATACTTGAGAAGGTGAACTATGCGGGGCAGAACTATGCAGGGCAGAACTGTGCGGGGCAGAACTGTGCGGGGCAGAACTGTGCGGTGCAGAACTTTGCGGAACAGTCGGAACTTGAAATGACCGGTGAGCTTAATGTTGCTTCGAGAATTGTTATTTCTTACGTTAGCCAGGACACATCGCATCTCAAAGGAAGCCTCAGGGAACATGCGCTTCGAAATGGCCTTGATTATACGCTGTTCCTCACTCTTTTGAAGCAATTGGATCTGGAACGGGCGCAGTTTGATAAGGATATCGAAGAGTATTCAGACGGACAGAAGAAAAAAGTGCTCATAGCATCAAGCCTGCTCACGCCTGCTCATCTCTACATCTGGGACGAGCCTTTGAACTACATAGATGTATTCTCGCGAATGCAGATTGAAACGCTGATCGAACAGTACAAGCCGACTATGCTTATTGTTGAACACGACGTGCGGTTCAAGGAGAAACTGGCCATGAAGGAAGTAAGGTTGTAGTGACATATGTTCACGGTCCAGGCACCTCTTTTCAGGGAAGCTCGCCCCATTATAAAAGACGCCTTCAGGATTAACCAAACCCTGAAGGCGTCTGAGAATTGCTTAGTATTACTTGATGATACCTGCAATAGTGATCAGCTGAGTGACTATCCACGCGGAAGCGTAGTAGGTCATGAACTGAACACCGGTGTGCACGCCGAAGACGGTGTGCAGGAAGCCGCCGACGAGACCGATGGTGACTGCCAGGAAGACGCCCAGAATACCGGCTTCGTAGAAAGCAAGCATAACGATCAGGCCGCAGAATGCGCCGATCAGGGCTTCGTGGCTGATTGCGCGGAGCATCAGTTCTGTCCAGGCACGCGCTTTGTGCATTGCGATAGGATAAGCGATGATCGCGCCGCCGATAAGGCCGATGAAACCGAAGATGATGTAGTTGGGCAGTGTCATGAGCTGCGCCAGGTTGTTGCCGATCTCAAATCTGGGAGCCGTCGCGAACAGAGGAGCCGCAGGGCCGGCAGCCACGCCGCCGATCGCTACGCCGCCAAGTCCGAGCAGGGGGATGATCAGGCCGGCAATATAAGTTGCGTTGGATGTAGAGTCTTCTACAGAAAGAGCTGTAGAAATTCTCTCATAGAGTTCTTTGCAGCGTCCGGAAGTCGCCTCACCGGAAAGGACAGTCATGCCGACCGGGCTCATTGTAAATCCCACGCAGGAGATAGCGGACCAAAGGCCGCTGAATGCGATCTGCTTCTTGGTCAGCTGCTTGAAGGGATTAGGGATCAGAGGCAGACTCTGCTTGCTCTCAGGAGCGAGCCATGTCTCGTTTTCCTCATCCTTACTGAACTGTTTTCTTCTGGAAGGGATCAGTGCGCCAAACAGTTCATAAATCATGGGGCCGATCGTGATGCCCATGAAGATCGATGTAAATACAGTGCTGCCGTGGCCTTCAATAGCGATTCTCTGCAGAGCCTGAATGAAGATCGCGAAGGGAATGACCGCCAGCACAGCGCCCCACTTAGCGGAGGAGATATACGCGATGAACAGAGCGCAGATCGTGAAGATAAGGCCCGAGTGCGCCGCGATCACACTTCCGAGAGGGGAAAGGATAAGAGCTACAATGATTGCCAGAGGAAGCGAGAAGCATGTGCCGACAACCGAGCCGGATGCCATTTTGCGCATCGCCATGTGCGGAACGCCGAGCCTCTTGGCCAGGGAGCAGTTCAGGACCATGGGGACCGCCATCGTACTGCCGGGAAGAGCCGTCATAGCGGTCGGAATCGTGTGCGCGATCTGCATCGCGGTGATAATACCGACTTCCCAGGCGAACAGGACCACTGCGGGAGCGCCCGCCAGTACCAGGATGATCGTGATCGGAACCATTGTCGCCGTCTCATCGGTTCCGGGAATGATACCGATGATCGTGTACAAAAGACCGCCGCCAACCGCGGCTAAGATTGCGAGCAGGATTGTCATGCCTTATTACCCCCTTTCTGCGCGAGTTTTTCTTTGTATTCCGGCTTGTAGTTCGGAGAATCCTCCGGAATCAGAGCCAGAAGCGAGTAGATCTCGAGGTCTTCCATCTCCTTGATGATCTCAGGGCTGACAGTGCGGAGCGCTTCGATCTCCTCTTCCATTGTCATGCCTGCAGCCTTGAGAATGTCCTCGATATTCTCCTCCTCGAACTGAATCATGATCTTTCTCTTGGGCTTGAACATCTTGGCGCATATTGCTGCACCGATGAAGCACCCGAGAATGCCTACCAGCAGGGAGTAACCTTTGGCCAGCCCGGGATCCAGAGTCGGGATTCCGGACAGAACGCTCCTGCCGATCAGAAAGAACGCCATAGTAGTCACAATGCAGAGCAAGGCTGAAATCCCCAGTTCTTTCGGGTCGACGGTATCTCCCCATACTTCCATGTACTTGCCGACGTGTTCCTCTTTTTTCATATAGACCCCCTTTCTCTATATTAGATTCACTATTTTGGCCCTGGGAGGGATCAGGAGAACTTCTCCATGAGCTCTTTCGCGTAGACGGCGTTGACATTCTTGTCCCGAATCATGGTCTTGACGATCTCTTCGAGGACTTCGCCTTCCGCGCCTACCGATGCGGCTACGGTGCGGGCATGCAGCTTCATGTGACCTCTCTGGATTCCTTCTGTAGCCAGTGCCTTGATCGCAGCCAGGTTCTGGGCAAGTCCTACTGCTGCGTAGATCTGAGCCAGTTCTGCTGCGGTTTTGACGCCGAGGATCTTTACCGCTGCCTGAGCTCCGGGATGAGTCTTGGTTGCGCCTCCGACAAGACCGACTGCCATCGGGACTTCGATCGTGCCGACCAGATCGCCGTTCGCGTCCTTCTCCCAGACAGTCAGGGAAGTATATCTGCCCTTGATCGCCGCATAGGAGTGAGCGCCGGATTCGATCGCTCTCGTGTCATTGCCGGTTGCAATAACCGCTGCCGTGATGCCGTTCATGATGCCCTTGTTGTGGGTCGCCGCGCGGTAGGGATCCGCTGCCGCGAACGCATAGGCCTCAAGGATCTTATCCACGATCTGAGCGCCTTCCACGGGATCTCCCGTCTTACTAAGGGACTCTTTCTTGTAAACAGCGCTTGCTCTCGCGAGCCTGTAAGTAGCGAGGTTGGAGAGGATTCGCAGATAAACTTTTCCGCCTGTGATCTGCTCTACGTAAGGAGCGACCGCTTCCGCCATGGAGTTGACTGCGTTCGCGCCCATCGCGTCGCCTACATTGACCAGCAGATGGAGAATTACCATCGTGCCTGCCTTGGTCTCGATAATCCTGACGTCGAGGTCGTGGAAGCCGCCTCCGAACTTCACGAGAACAGGGTCCTTATCGTTGCAGATCTTCCTGATATCTTCCTTATGCTGCAAAATAGCGCTCTTAGCGAACTCCGGTGCCGGCACATCCACGATCTGCACCTGCGCGATCATGATGGGTCCCGTGAAGGAGGTGGTGAAACCGCCGGTCATACGGGCCATCTTGGCCGAGTTGGAAGCTGCCGCAATAACGGAAGGCTCCTCTGTGACCATGGGGATGATCACGTCCTTGCCGTTGATGATAAAGTTAAGTGCCACACCCATAGGAAGCGTGTAGGTTCCGATGACGTTCTCAACCATCTTGTCCGCAAGTTCTACAGGGAGAGAAGGCTCCGCGATCTTCTTAGCGTCCTCTTCGGAAATGCCTGTCTCTTTTACTACTGCCGCAAGCCTCTCCTGCGGGCTGAGTTTATAAAAACCGGAAAAACTGCTCTTCATATGTAAAACCTCCTATATTGTGTTTTGACAGATTAGTTACCAGTCTGTATCGATCTTCATTCTCATGAAAGCGGAGCCCATGGATTTGCCGAGCGAATCCAGTCTGAGGGAGAGCGTTGCGCCGCCTCCCAGCGCGTGCTTCATAACGAAGTTGAATCCGCCAAGGCTCGGGATGTCATAGCGGATGATCTCGCCCTTGACCATATCCCCGAAATACTCTCTTACGCGCTCTACCGTGAGGACTCTCGCGAGGAACTCGTAATCTTTGGGGTCTCTGGCGTATACGCATACATTGCTGGTATCGCCCTTGTCACCGCTTCTTCCGTGCGCCAACTGATTAAGATATACGATTGCCATATCTAATGCCCTCCTGCAATGCTGTCTATACTTCCAAAAAATGCGTCTGCAGATCCAGCGCGCTTCTGTCGATCAGGGTAGGCCAGAGCGCCACAACGTCCTGCACATGAGCGCGTCCGCCGAAGAATGATGCTCCGGGCGGTCCGTTAAGCTGCAGAGGAGAGATCTCCGGGATGATCTTCTGCGCTTCCTTCTTGTCGTCGCACCAGAAGCACATCCTGAGCACTACTTCGTTCTGCTTTCTAAGGAGGTCGTCGTCGATCTCGGCGCATCCCAGATGCAGTGCGTTAAGACCCAGATAATCGATGCGGAAATCCCTGTACTTCATATTCTTGCGTTTCATCTTCTTCATAAGGATTTCGCCTGCGTATTTGGCTTTCTCATAGGCATCCGGCCAGGCAAAACTCAGATATGTTGTCACGCGATATCCTGCCTGATATCCGATGCACAGTTTGAGTTTCTCCGGCGCGGGTTTGCCGTGTATATTTGCGATCTCCACTCTGTTGTCGCCGGCATTCCTGATAGTCGCCTTGCTGATATCCACCGTGACGTCCGGCGTGATATAGTTGGCGGGATCATGCACTTCGTAGAGGAACTGCTCCTTGCAGGACTGCTCGGAGATCAGGCCGCCGCAGTTCGGTGCCTTTGTGATGTGCAGACTGTCCTCTGTGATCTCCGCGATCGGGAAACCGAGATTGTCCATATCCGGCACGCTCCGCCAGTCATAGTCGAAGTTGCCGCCGGCGCCCTGTCCGCCGCACTCCAGAAGATGTCCGACCATGATGCCTCTCGCGAGATTATCCAGATCGGCATCTGTCCAGCCAAACTCATAAGCGAGCGGTGCCAGGAACATTGCGGAGTCTGTCGCGCGTCCGGTGAGGACCACGTCAGCTCCCTGCGCGATGCAGTCCATGATGGGCTGCCGTCCGTAATAGACGTTCGCGTTCACTATTTTGTCCTTAATGTCGTTGAAATCGCCTGCATCGTCCATGTTCGGGAAGGTCATTCCTTCTTCAAGTAATTTGGGCAATTTGTCGAGAATGTCGTCACCGGTCACGTAGCCGATCTTGTAGCCCTCAAGACCCTGGGCCTTTGCCTGTTCCGCAATGGCCTCCACGCCGCCGCGGATATTCATTCCGCCCGCGTTGCTTATGATCTTGATCTTCTTTTCGTACGCTTCCCTGCCGCATTCTCCCAGCAGCTTGATAAAGTCCCTCGCGTACCCTGCCTGAGGATTTTTCAGTTTCTGCCTCTGCATGATGGACAAAGTCAGCTCGGCGAGATAATCGCAGGCCATATAATCCAGATTTCCTTCGTGGATCATATGGACCGCGGCGTCATTACTGTCTCCCCAGAAACCCTGGCCGCCTCCAATTCTGATCTTCTTCATAGCCACCTCTCATTCCTTTTGTTACAAACGCTGTAAATTGGTTACTATAACGATCGTTTACTATACATTGTGCAAATATCGTGCCAATTATCCTCATTTTCAGTTCACAATTTTTCACAAAAATTTTATAATACAAGGCATATAATTAGTTATTATTTTGTACACCTTTTCCAACATCCTTGCCAAAACAGCGAGTGTCGGGAGTATGTGCCATTTACGGCACATAAAAAGAGTGTCACATATGACACCAATGCCATAAATGACACTCTTTGATCCGAGTTCCTCTGTTTTATTTCAGCGACGCCCCTGATGCTTTACAGTTCCTCTTCACCGGAAGCGCCATTTTCCAGGATCCCGTATTGGGCACATTTTCTGTAAAATGTCCTGCGGGAGATCCCCAGCCTTCGAATTGCCTCCGCTCGGTTTCCGCCGAACTCTTTAAGCGCCTGCCTGATGCAGGACTCCTCACAGGCAGCCAGGGCCTCCTCCAGCTTCATGTCCGAAAAAGCCGTCCACTCCTTTCCGCCGGCAGAATCTGCCATTCCCGCGGCATCACTTTCCTTTGCCTCAGCTGACGCAAGCTCTTTGAAATCCAGCGTCTCTCCCTCAGACAAGATCACCGCTCTCTCGATACAGTTTCTCAGTTCCCTGACGTTGCCGAGCCACTCGCGCTCGACAAGCCGACTGTAGCCCTTCTCGGAAATACTGCGTTCCCGATCATATTTGCTGCAGAATTCTCTCAGGAAATAATCCGCCAGAACCGGTATGTCCTCTTTGCGTTCTCTCAGCGCCGGAATCGACATCGAGATAACGTTGAGCCTGTAGAAAAGATCCATGCGGAACTGCTTTTCCCTGATCATCTTTTCCAGGGGCTGGTTCGTCGCCGCAATGATCCTGACATCCACCGGGATGCTCTTCTGCCTACCGATTTTCTCGATCTCCCCGTTCTCGATTACGCGAAGGAGTCTGGACTGCAGAGCAATAGGCATATCGCCTATTTCATCAAGAAAGATCGTCCCGTGATTGGCCAGCTCGAATTTGCCCATTCGGCCGCCCTTTTTAGCCCCGGTAAAGGATCCCTCTTCGTATCCGAACAGTTCACTTTCAATCAGAGTTTCGGGAATGGATGAACAGTTAACGATCACCATCGGGCGGTCCTTGCGCTCACTGCAGCTGTGAATATAGCGCGCGACCAGTTCCTTACCTACTCCGTTCTCGCCTCGGATCAATACCGGCACATTGGTCCTCGCAGCCACAGCCGCTTGCTCTAAGAGTTTGAGAAACCGACGATCCCTCGTGACGATTCCCGTCCTCTGAACATTGTCATCGAGCTGCTGGCGGAGTTCATCCACCATGCCGTTCATACGCTCAATCTCACTGTTGAGCGAATCCAGCTTAGTGACATCCGTAAAGAGTGATACAGCCCCATGAAAATCCCCCTTCCAGATCAGGGGATGGATGCTCAGCGAGACCACATGGTGCACTGATTTGATATATTTCCAGGGATTAACGATGCCCTTTCTCGTTTTGATCGCCTCGGAAAGATCCGACTCCGGCTCGATCTTCATAATATTCCTGCCGACGACCTTATTCACAGGGACTCCCAAGAGTTCCTCATAGGCATGGTTTACATAGAAGATCCTGCCGTCCTCATTCGCCGCAATAATGCCCACTTCCAGATTGTCCAGCACAATATCGCCGAACCAGCTCGCACAATGCGATGTGAAAAAGCGAAGGTCCTCCCGTCGTATCTCTCCGGCCAGCTTCTCCTCTTCATTGAGTACAGTGATGATCGGCTTCGCGTCTTCCAGAAACGACTCCTCGATTGATGATATCCTCATGCCGGCCGGCAATATTTTGCCCGCCTCAGCTTCTGCTGCCGTATCATCTATAGAATAAACATTTCGAACAATGTCCCAGACTTTCACAATTAACCTCATTCTTCTCTATTCGACGAACATCATGTCATGGCTTATACTATATGATAACATAAGAATTGAGTACGACACTAATGCGGCAGGTAAACTATGTCCTCCTTACATATCTCTCAGAATGTAAAACTTGGGCAGACGATCTCACAGAAAATGATCCAGTCTGTCAAAATATTGCAGATGAACGCTCAGGAGCTCTCCGACTTCATCTCCGAGCTTTCCCTGGAGAATCCCATGGTAGAACTCTCTCCGGAATCCTTCAGTGATGCGGACGAGATGCGCCTGCGCAAACTCGAGTGGCTCTCCAATCTCGACGAACAGAACCGGGCCTTTTACAAATATGACCGGGAAGACGCGGAAGATACGGGATTTATGAACAATGTCGGCGGCCGCCGGGCAGAAACTCTCGAAGAAGTCCTGCGCCTGCAGCTTCTGAGCGGCCACTATTCCCCGCGCGAAATGGAAGTCTTTGACTATATCATCGGCTCACTGGACGACCGGGGTTTCTTCGTGCTGCCCGCATCCCATTTGATGGAAGTCTTTGGTATGTCAGAAGAGGACGCCGAGTCTTATCTTAAGATCATGCGGGATCTCGATCCTGCAGGAATCTGTGCTGCCGGTCCCCGGGAGTGCCTCCTCAAACAGATCGACCGCAAAAACGATCCTGACTGGGACATAGAGCGCACTATCACCGAGAACTTCCTGCCGCAGCTGGGCAAGAATAAGCTACCCGAAATTGCCGAGAAGCTGGGACAGCCGCTTGAGCGAATCATCACTGCTCTGGAGCGCATCCGCGAGCTGAACCCTTATCCCGCACAAGGTTTTGACACCGGAGAGGCGCTGCACTATATCACCCCCGATATCACGATCGTTAAATTTCCGGATCGCTTTGAGATCCTGCTCAACCAGTTCAGCTATCCGGAAATTCGAATCAACAAATACTATCTAAAGCTCCTGCGCTCCGACTGCGACCAGGAGACCAAAACATATCTTAATGCCAAGCTCAGGCAGATCGAAGAGGCCAGGGAGCACATAGCCCATCGCGGCAGAACCCTGATGGCACTCGCAGAGTTTCTGCTCAGCCGTCAACAGGATTTCTTCACGCACGGGGAGAGCCGCCTTTCACCGCTGAAGATGAAAGAAGCCGCCGCTTCGATCGGCGTACATGAATCGACGATCAGCCGCGCAGTACGGGATAAATACCTGCAGTGCCCCTGGGGGCTCTTTCCGCTGAGCTATTTCTTCTCCGCAGGATTAGGAAGTGAGGACAGCGAACAGATCTCAGCCCGAAGGATCAAAGCTGAAATTCGGGCTCTGATCGATCAGGAAAGCTCAACTAAACCGCTGAGCGACCAGAAAATCTGTGATCTCCTGCAGGAAAAAGGTGTAGCCGTCTCAAGAAGGACCGTCGCTAAATACAGAGGAGAGATGGGAATCAGCAGCACACGCGAGAGGAAGAGTTGGAAATAGATGGGCTCTCCTCTCACGCATTTCACCGCAGTCTCTGTTTTACTACTTTCTTAACCGTCTTTTCATACAAATACCATATGCACGTTGGTGACAAGCACCTATTCCATATATATTGGCAACATTCCGTACATTGTATTCCATATATTGACAACATCCCGTACATTTTGTAATATAATTTTAATATTATCTTAACAAAATTAACTCGTTAAGGCAACACATAGGAAAAGGGGAAGCCTATGCGTGAGATCAACGACCAGTACCCGGAGTATGCGGAGCCGTACGAACCGGTAAAGGGTGGAAAACATCATAAAGGACTTTATGGGACAAGTGGACCGGACAGAAAAAGGAAGAGACCGAGGCTGTTCCTGTTTTTTGCGCTTATAGGATTATTGATCATACTTGGCCCCGCACGCCGCGTCGAGAAAAAGCCGGGGGATGAACCCAATGCAACAAACCCCGATACTACCGTCGTCGCGCAGGCAGTGCCCGGAAATCCGGACACCCCGGAGCCGGAGCCGGAGATCCTGATCAACCCGGAGGAGCACAAAGACATCCCCGAATCGCCGGAAGAAAAGCCGGAAGAAAAGCCGCAAGAAAAGCCGCAAGACCTGCCGGAGCAGCCGGAAGAGCCCGATGACCCCGACATTCCTGACGATCCGGACGACCCCGACATTCCAGACATCCCTGACGATCCTGATGATCCCGACGACCCTGACGATCCCGACGACCCCGACGATCCCGACGACCCTGATGATCCCGACGATCCCGATCCGGTCTACAAGGATCCCAAGGTCACCATCACGCACGTATATTACTGGCTATGCCTGAACCACATAGAAGTGGAGTACAAGATCACAGCCAACGACGGCAAAGAGATCTCATCCTCCACCACGGTCACGTCCGCATCAGATCCGTCCATGACGATCACTATGCCGTCAAATACCGGCGCGGGAACGAAATCCCCGAACGCGGACAGCACCGGCAAGCTGACATATGCAAGCAACGACAAATGGAAGACGCAAGTCACGCTCAAATACAAGCTTGACGGCAAGGCAAGGACTCTCAGAACGAGCACAACAGCCAAACCCGAACTCAAAGGCTACCTGACGCTGAGCCCGCAGAATCTCTACGGGAGCAACTCAGTCACCAACAAGTCCGTCAGCGACACGATCGAATTCAGATATCCCAAGGATGACCGCCACACCTATGACGTCTCGTTTGACCGAATCGAGATGGGCTGGATGATCGAGCAGCCTCTGAGCGGAGGCGGCTACACATATGAGGAAGTGCCCGGCGCAAAGAGAACTGTCTGGGACGGCACCGGCACCTGCCCGATCACGGGTCCGACGGGGCCGACGACTAAGGGGAACAACAAGGTTTTGACATTCAAGTATGACGATGTCCTGAATGTCACACCGCCGGACGGAACGGAAGCCACGCATTTCTACCTCAACTATTACATGAAGGGCACCGGCACCGATCAGGACGGAACCGTCTACACGATCCACACCCCGACCTGCGCGCAGTCCACGCCCTGCGATATCCAGAAGGATCCGGAGGTTGAGATCACCAACATCTATCTGTGGGACGAACTCAACCACATTGAAGTCGAATATACTGTCAAGGGCTATGACGCTGAGAACATCAGGACAACTGCGACCGTATCTTCTGATATAGATCCTGCCAAAAGAGTGACCATGCCGAAAGTAACCGGCTCCGGCAAGAAGAATGTCAATGCGGACGGCACTGACAAGCTCTGGTGGCACCACAGCGGCGACTCCTGGACGGTCGATGTGGATATTTGGTTCACGGTGGACGGAACGGAGTGGTTTAACTCTTTCAGCAAATCCATGCCTCCGACCTTCATGGGCAATCTGATGCTCTATGGGCAGGGGGCCTCGGGCAGCGGCGTGGACGTGGACAACCAGTCGGTCACATCGGATATCATTTTCCGCTATCCGGCTGACGACCGCCACACATACGACCTTACGGTCACAGGCATCGACATAGGCTGGGAGAAGCAGGTTTCCACAGGAAGCGGCGCCTACACCTACGAAAAGATCGGAAGCACCAGAACTGTCTGGGACGGCACGGGCACCAGCCCTGTCACCGGTCCTACAGGACCTTCATCCGACGGAGATGCCAAAATACTGACCTTCAACTACGCCGGAACCCTTGACGCCACGCCTCCCGCGGATGCGGAGACAGCGACGCACTATTACCTGATCTTCTACACAGAAGGAACAGGAACTGATACAAACGGAGACGTTTACCATATCCATCGCCCGACTTCCGCGCAATCGACCCCTATCCCGCTTCCGGGCACCGCGCCGATCACGCTGACTGAGCCGGAGCTGAGTTTTGACCACCTGTACTGGTATCAGGATGTCGATCATCTGGTAGTCGAGTATGAGATCACTGCAAATGATGCGACGGACATCACGTCTCAGGCCAAGATCACCTATGATCCCGGCGGATCTACGCATCTTGAGCACACCATGCCCGAGGTGACAGGCGCCGGCAGCAAAAAGGTCGAAGACAACGGCAACCACGATCTTGTGATTCTCAGCAGCGGACAGTGGGTCACCACGATCACTCTCAACTATAAACTGGGCGGCGAGTCCAAACAGAAAGAGCTCGTAGTTCCGGGTAATCCGGAAATGATGTACGCTTACCTGGAAACAGAGTCAGAATCTGTCAGCGGCAGCGTAGACAATATGAACGTGGGTTACGAATTACAGCTGGTCTATAAGGCAGCTGATCCCCATACTTACAGTCTTGATTTCACAGAGGTGGAAATTGAGTGGTTTTTGACCGACGTAAATGGAGACGATTCAAGCGTTGGCACAAAGACAATCTGGAACAAGGGTGATCAACAGGTCTTCTGGGGGCCTTATCCAAGCGGACCAAATGCAGACGGCAATATGCTTCTCGGATATTCTTTCTGGTACCCGGGACTTGATGCAACGCCTCCTGACTCGAGAGCCTGGAAATTCCGTCTGATCTTCCACGGAAATATAGACGGTGACGACACATATGATACAAGCGGTGATATGTATTATCAGACGGATAAAACGCCAATTCCCGGTGTGACGCCGATCATCGGTGAAGAGCCGGAGGTCACGATCGACCACGTCTACTGGTGGAGAGAACTCGACCACCTGATGGTGGAGTACACGATCGATGGCAAAGACGGCCAAAACATTATATCCACTGCGGAACTCACAGACGGAAACAAAACCTGCACGATGGAGAGTCTTGGAGGTGAAGGAGCCAAAGAAGTGAGTATCAACGCCTATGATTACCGTTCAATGCTGGACAGCGGAACCGTTGATGTCACAATTTACTACAGATTTTCGATCGGCGGCGTTGTGAAGGAGACTGAATACACAGAGACCTGCAGCGTGGAAGAAAAGACATGCAGCCTGGAGCACGGCGCTTATTCGGAGAGTGAATCGAGCGGCACGGCAGTTATTGATTACGATCTTGTACTGGATCAGGACGGAGATGATCCGCACGACTACAACCTGGAGTTCCGGGAGATCAGGGTCTTCTGGTATTACGCAGACAGTGATACGCCTGCTGATGAGCAGGCGATCTGGGACGGAAGCGGCTCCTATCCGTTCTCGGGATCCGTCACTAATTTCAACTATTCGGATAGCATTGATGTCACACCGCCCAATACGGACTACAAGCGCTTCGGCCTTTGGTTCTATGCAACGGCGGCAGGAGATGATGAATATGACGGCGACGACGAGATCGATCTGTACCATGTCACAGATATCTGGGAGCTGTCAAGCAACTATTGATTGGAGGGAATAAGACTATGAAAAACAAAAAGTCGCTGATCGGATCTATAATCGCTGTTATTCTGATCATTCTGCTGCTCAATCCCCATTGGCTTCCCGTTTCTGTGGAGACAAAGGAAAAACTCAGCGATCTGGAAAAGACTTATTTCCTGATCGAGCGGAGCGGAAGGATCACACTGGCCCACATTCTGACGCTGCTTCTTGCGTTCTCTGTGCTCTGGATCATCAATGTGGTCGTTAAGTGGATCATTCGGTATTTTGGCAAAAAGGGGATGCGTGCTGAGACGATCGCCAATCTGTTAGCGGGTGCTTTCCACTACCTGATCGTGATCATCGGCGTGGTATGGGGCCTTGCGATCCTCGGCGTCAACACCACGGCGGTCCTCGCGGGCATCGGAATTGTGGGATTGATCCTGGGCTTCGGCGCGCAGAGCCTGATCGAGGATGTCATCACAGGCGCCTTCATCATCTTTGAGGGGCAGTACGTCAACGGCGATAT
>ONNQ01000042.1 GCA_900319245.1 uncultured Lachnospiraceae bacterium
ATAACGGCTGAAGGACAGGATTTAAAGCCATAATGCGGACGTTAGTGCCGCATATTTGCGGCGTTTTTCAATGTGCGGAATTAAATTCCGCATTCAACTATAATCATATCCAAGTACATTCGTCACTTGATGATCTATTTTTTCGAGTTTTGCTATTTTTTCCCATAAGCAGACAACCTCAAGAACGTTTGTTTGTCTGCCACAAACGGGATTCTTGCTCTGGCATCTGATTGATTGGGTGTATATAATACTCCTCTAAACTTCTCCAGATAAACCTGTGAACACATTACGGCATAAGTATAATCTTCATTTGAATTCATTCCTCGGCTCCATTGTACCATCTAACAGAAAAAGCGCCCACCGCCATTATGGCGATGAACGCGAATTCCAGTTCACACTACTCTAAACATCTTCTTACTCTCTCCTCCGCCGGAGATCTACTGCTGTTCTCTCCTGGCCGACTCGACTTCCTCCATCCTGGCCATCTCCGCCGCTGCATCCTCCACGATCGTGTAGACCCCGACAGGGCACTGCCGGACCGTAGCATCAATTTCCAGAAATAAATGTTGTCATAGTATTTGTCTCCTTTTTCATGATCTCGAACATTTATCGCTTTTTACATAGTCCTATGTATCAATTTGTGCTATACTTTACAAAGATATCAATGAATTTCTTCCCGGAGGATTATCATGAGTGGTGAAAAACCCGGCGCTTACAAAGGCTTAACCGAAGCTCGGAAAAGAGCGAATAAGAAATATAATGATCGCTTTGTTGAAATAAAGGTTCGCGTCACCCCTGAGAAGCGTTCCATCATTAAGGAACACGCTGAGAGCATGGGCGAAAGCGCAACTGCCTTCATTAACCGGGCAATCGATGAAGCCATGGCCCGGGACCACGAGCATTAACGGATGATTCATCTATTCATGAACAATCTTGGGTTGTGTAATTGTCTACATAACAGTCATTTCCGAGCAAGGCCCCCACTTAAAATCTGATTTGAAAATACCGTTTTTAAATGGTCTAAACGTGGTCTAAATCAGAAGCGCCCAGAAGCTTTTCTTCTCGTTAAATCCGACATCTGCCGCGACCGGCATGTTGCATGGCTGCGGGCTTACAGAGGCAGAAGTTTTGTGCAACTTTTAGGGATTGACACTTTTCAATCAGAATACTAAAATCGCAAGTAAAGGCAAAGGAGTTCGCAGACGCGGGCTCTTTTTTTGTTATAGGACCGAAACAAGGGCGTTTCATGGCTTTTGCCGTGAGACGCCTTTTTTCGTACAAAAGATGTCTTGTAAGGAGGAAAAGTAAAATGTTAAGAGATGAACTGCCGAAGATCGTTACAGACCAGGTACCGGGGCCGAAGGCCTCGGAGATCCTGAAGCGCCGCAATGCCGCGGTTCCGAATGCGCTCTGCGGGGACACCTACCCCATTGTGATCAATAGGGGCGAGGGCGCAATGCTCGAGGATGTAGACGGCAATATCTTCCTCGACTGGATAGGCGGCGTGGGAGTGCTGAATATCGGCTACACAAATCCTGAGGTCGTCGAGGCTGTAAAGGAACAGTCGGAAAAATACTTCCATACCATCTTCAATATCGTCGTGCATGACGGCTATGTGACGCTTGCGGAAAAGCTGAACGAGATCGTTCCCGTAAGGGGCGATAAGAAAAAGACCTATTTTGCCAATTCCGGCGCTGAGTGCGACGAGAATGCGATCAAGGTCGCAAAAGCCTATACCGGAAGGAATAACGTGATCTGCTTTACCGGGGCTTTCCATGGCAGGACAAATCTTACGATGGCGCTCACCGCAAAGAAATCCTACGCGCTTGGCATGGGACCTTTCCCGGCGGGTATATACCGTGCGCCTTATCCGTATCTGTACCGCGCGCCAAAGGGATATACCGAAGAAGAGGCAGTGGCATATTACCTCGATGAACTCGAAAGGGTGCTGGACGAGGGAGCGCCCGCGGATGAAGTTGCCTGCATGATCGTGGAGCCGATACAGGGCGAGGGCGGTTTCATACCGGCTCCCATCGAGTGGGTAAAGGCAGTCAGGAGGCTTTGCGATGAGCACGGTATCCTGCTGATCGCAGATGAAGTGCAGTGCGGGAACTGCCGTTCGGGAAGGTATTTCGCGTCTGAGTATTGGGCAGAGGCAGGTTGTGCGCCGGATATCCTCACCACCGCAAAATCTCTTGGGGCGGGTGTGCCGATCAGCGCGATCACTGCAAGGCAGGAGATCATGGATTCCGTACCGGCAGGTGTCATCGGAGGAACATATTGCGGAAATCCTCTTGCCTGCGCAGCGGCATTAAAGACGATGGAAATTATGAAGAGAGATGACTATGCGGGCAAGGCAGAGCATATCGGGAAAATTGTCACGGACGGCTGGAAGGAACTCCAAGAAAAATACCCTGTGATCGGTGATATACGCGGACTTGGGGCTATGGTCGGCATCGAGTTCGTGGAGGACAGACAGACCAAAGAGCCTGCAAGCGCACTTGTTTCGCGGCTTTTGCAAAATGCGCTCAAAATGGGGCTTTTAATGGAAAATTCCGGAAATTACGGAAACGTGATCCGGTTTCTGGCACCGCTTACGATGAGGGACGAACAGGCAAAACGGGGTCTGGAGATCTTCGAAGAGGCACTCAAGGCGTCATTATGATCCTCAAAAACCCAACACTCTTTTAGAAAGGAGTAAAAAATGAAAACAAAAGAGCTTGGACTTACCAAACAGGATATCAAGGAAAAGGTAGACAAATACATGATCGAGACCTATGAGAGGTTCGATGTGCTGGCGGAGACCGCGAAGGGAATGTACATCTATGACGAAGAAGGAACGCCGTATCTCGACTTCTATGCCGGCATCGCGGTAAACTCGGTCGGCAACTGCAACGAGAAAGTAGTAAAGGCCGTGCAGGAACAGGCTGCCCAGATAATGCAGACCTTCAACTATCCCTATACGGTACCGCAGGCTCTTCTGGCCGAAAAGATATGCACATCCATCGGAATGGACAAGATATTTTTCCAGAACTCCGGCGCGGAGGCAAACGAAGCGATGATCAAGATGGCAAGGAAATACGGCGTGGAAAAGTACGGTCCGAAGAAATACCACATCGTGACTGCAAAGTCGAGCTTTCACGGCAGGACTTTCGGAGCAATGTCCGCAACCGGACAGCCCGACAATGCCTGTCAGATCGGCTTTGGCCCGATGACAGACGGCTTCTCATATGCCGAATACAATGACCTCGAAGCATTCAAGTCAGCCTGCACGGAAGATACCATTGCGATCATGGTCGAGCCCGTCCAGGGCGAGGGCGGAGTGCATCCGGCGACAAAGGAATTTCTGCAGGGCTTAAGGGAATTCTGCGACGAGAAAAATATTCTCCTGCTGCTTGATGAAGTGCAGTCCGGCTGGGGAAGGACGGGCGCGCTGATGACCTATATGAATTACGACATCAAGCCCGATATCGTATCGATGGCAAAGGCCATGGGCGGCGGAATGCCGATCGGCGCCATCTGCGCGACGCAGGAGATCTCAAAGGCATTCTCGGCGGGTTCCCACGGTTCTACCTTCGGCGGACATCCGGTGTGTTGCGCGGCGTCGCTTGCGGCTGTCACGGAGATCATTGACAGGGATCTGCCCGGCAACGCAAAGGAAGTCGGAGCGTATTTTATCGATAAACTCGGCACTCTTCCCCATGTGAAAGAAGCAAGGGGACAGGGACTTTTTGTCGGTGTCGAATTTGACGGCACTGTAAACGCGGTTGAGCTCAAGCATAAATGCGTTGATAAGCATCTCCTGCTCACTGCGATAGGAAACGACATACTCCGCATGGTTCCGCCTCTTATCGCGACAAAGGAAGACTGCGACAAGGCTTACGCGATCATAGAAGAAGCCGTAAAAGAACTGGGTTGACAAGGAGGTCGTAAAATGTGTGAGAGCAAGCATATAGTCATATCCGTCGGATGCGAGTACGCCAGCGGCGGAACACAGGTCGGCAAGCTCCTTTCTGAAAAGCTCGGGATCGAATATTTCGACCGCGAATTTATAGACCAGATCATAGAAAGGGTCGGCGTTTCCCAACATGTACTCAATCTGGCGGATGCCGGTGAGGCTGTAAAGGGCTTAAGTTCCACCAACCCCGGAGGCTGGTCGCTCAAATACGCGGACCTTACGGACAGGCTGGTCTATATCCAGAAGGAGGTCGTAAAGAAGCTGGCGGCGCGAACTTCCTGCGTCATCATAGGACGCTGCGCCGACTATATCCTAAAGGACAGGAGCGACGTTCTCAACGTTTTCATATATGCGCCGATGGAAGCAAGGATCAGAAATGTGCGGCAGGCGGTCGGATGCACCAGAGAGGAGGCAGAGAAGCTGATAGAAGAAAACGACCGTATGTATCACGCCAGATACAAGCAGATCACCGGGACCTACAGAGGAGACCGACACAACAGGGATATCCTGATCGACGCGGAACTGCTGGGTGTTGAAAGGACGGCGGATTATCTGGAGTCGCTGGTAAAAACTCTGGAAAGCGAGGGAAAATTCGATGGAGAATAAAAAAAAATCTGAATTCAATAAAGTCCTTGGAGCATGGGATATACTTGTGATAGCCTTCGGCGCGATGATTGGCTGGGGCTGGGTCGTATCCTCGGGAAGCTGGATCCAGACAGGCGGCGTGATCGGAGCTGCGTTGGGATTTGTGGTCGGCGGCATAATGGTGTTTTTCGTAGGACTTACCTACGCGGAGCTTACCGCGGCAATGCCGCAGTGCGGAGGCGAGCATGTATTCAGCCACCGCGCGATGGGGCCGATAGGCTCATTTATCTGTACCTGGGCGATCATCCTGGGCTACGTCAGCGTCGCTTGCTTTGAGGCCTGCGCGCTTCCTACCATCATCACCTATATCTATCCCGATTTCCTTAAGGGATACCTCTATACGGTCGCGGGCTTTGACATCTATGCCTCCTGGCTTGCGGTTGCGGTGATCATGGCGGTATTTATCACCTGGATTAACATTCTCGGCGTCAAGACTGCCGCCATATTGCAGACCATACTTACCGTCGTGATAGCGGCTGTCGGCATCCTTCTGATAGCGGCGTCGGCCATCAACGGCTCTTCCGCAAACCTTTCGGGACAGATGTTCAATGACGCGAACGGTATCTTCGGCTCTATTTTCAAGGTCGCACTCATAACGCCGTTCTTCTTTATCGGTTTTGACGTGATCCCGCAGGCTGCGGAAGAGATCAACGTAGATCTTAAGAAGATCGGAAAGATACTGATACTTTCGATCGTAATGGCGGTTCTGTTTTATTCCCTCGTCGTGCTAGCGGTCGGATATATGATGAGTCCTGCGGATATCATCGCTTCGGAAGAAGGCAGCGGACTTGTCACGGCCGATGCGATGGCAAAAGCGTTCAACAGTTCAATAATGGCAAAAGTCCTGATCATAGGCGGAATGTGCGGTATCGTGACAAGTTGGAACTCATTTCTTATGGGCGGAAGCCGTGCTATGTATTCAATGGCTGAATCTTACATGATACCCAAGATGTTCGGCAAACTTCATCCGAAATACAAGACCCCTGTAAATGCTCTCTTTCTCGTGGGTGCGCTTACGGTGCTGGCGCCTTTTGCGGGGAGAAAGATGCTTGTCTGGATCGTCGATGCCGGCAACTTTGGCTGCTGTCTGGCCTACTGCCTTGTGTCGGTATCCTTCCTGATCCTCAGGAAAAAGGAGCCGGATATGGAAAGGCCTTATAAGGTGAAACATTATTTATTCGTTGGCGTGATGGCAGTGCTGATGTCCGGCTTTATGGTAGTCTGCTATATGGTTCCGGCATCCGGCTCCGCGCTCGTATGGCAGGAGTGGCTGATGGCAGGCGGCTGGTGCGTCCTGGGCGTCATCTTCTTTGCGATCAGCAAATGGAAATATAAGGAGAAATTTGGCATCCTTATCAATATCATTTCGGACGAGGATGCGCTGGCACTCCAGGCAAGTGACAGTGCTATCGGGGAGGCGCTTGATAAGGCTATCGACGAGGCCATCGCTCTCGCGCTCAAAAACAGAGGGGTGGCATTATGAGTATGAATTTTCAGTATTATCTTCCCGTAAACGTCGTTTTCGGCTGCGGAAAAGTCGATGAGGCTGGTGAACTTGCCAAACAATACGGGTCAAAGGCGATGATCGTGACCGGCGGGAGCAGCGCCAAAAAGTCAGGGCTCTATGACCGGGTAAAGGAAAGCCTTAAAAAGAGTGGAATAGAGAGCATTCTCTTTGACGAGGTCACCCCCAATCCGCTTACGACCACAGCCGAAAAGGGCGCAAAGATTGCGAAGGAAAACGGCTGCGATATCATAGTCGGAATAGGCGGAGGCTCGATCATGGACTGCGCAAAGGGCATTGCCTTCCTTGCGGTAAACGACGGTGATATCAACGATTATATCTTCGCCAGAGCAGCAAGCGACGAGGCTCTTCCGCTCATACTGATCCCGACCACCTGCGGCACGGGATCTGAGGGTAACGGGTTTGCGGTACTTACCAATCCCGAAAACGGAGACAAGAAGAGCCTGCGCTGTCCTGCGATCATCCCGAAGGTCTCGATCGTCGATCCCGAATGCATGAAGACCATGCCGAAAAAGGTGCTTTCCTCGGTTGGCTTCGACGCCCTCTGCCACTGCATGGAGGCATATACCGCAAACAACGCCGAGCCATTCACTGACGCGCTCGCGAGCTATGGCATGTCCCAGCTTGCCGTGCATCTTCCGATACTGGTGAATGAGGATAATGCGGATATTTCATTCTGGGAGGCGGTTACCGCCGCCAGCACGATAGGCGGCATGGTGATCGGCGTCGCGGGTGTGACACTTGCTCACGGCATGGAGCATCCCGCGAGCGGGCTCAAAAATATAGTGCACGGGCAGGGGCTTGCAGCGCTTACCCCGTTCGTTACGGAGCATATCTGCATGGGAAAAGCCAAGAGCAAGTTCGACTCGATCTCAAGGATCCTCGGCGGAGAAAGTGCAAAAGACTGCGCTGATATGATTAGAAAGTTCCTTGCGGATATCGACCTTACCGTGACGCTTTCGGATCTGGGCATCACAGCGGAAGATATAGACTGGATGACCGAAAACTGCCTGAAGGTATCTGCGGGCAATCTGTTGAATACACCGGTGAAAGTGGAAGAGGCGGATATCCACGATCTTTACAGGAGGGCTTTATAGCAATGGAAATCGTTGCGGCAAGGAAAGAGGATTTCGACGAGGTCTTCCCGCTGATACAAAAGCTCTGGAGCTACAACAAATACGAAGAGGATGCGACGAGGCAGGTCTATGACAGGATCGTTGCCTCGCCGGATTCCTTTGCGTTTGTCTTAAAGGACGGGGATCGCGTCATAGGGTTCTGCCACGGGGATTTCTTTCCGACACTGTGGATGTGCGGATTGACATGTTACATTTCCGGGATAATTACCGAAGAGAACCGGCGCAGACAGGGCTGCGGCACCCTTATGCTGAATCACGCCAAAACATTGGCTCAGGAGCGCGGCTGCAAAGCGATGATCTTAGATTCCGGACTCCCCCGCCTTGAAGCCCACCGCTTCTACGAAACCTACGGCTTTGAAAAGAGCTGCTATGGATTTGAAATGAAAATATAGCGAAAGATTTAACCTAATGGTTAGGCCCGCGGATTTCTCCGCGGGCCATCAATTTAGCTATTTAGTTGTAACATTTTTTTCGCGCTCCATGCCAAATAATACTTCTTACCACTTCCTTCTTGAAAAAAGCCTTTATTTCAGAGCTTTTTCATGGTTGCAGTCGTGATTTTGTCTTTTTCTCTCTTTTCTTATAAGCGGGCGGAAGGGAAAGTGGTTTTTTTTCATTTCGTGCAAGGCGTCAGGGTGATCGAGTAGGAGGGGGCGGTGAGCCCCCGTCCTCTCACACCACCGTACAAGCCGTTCGGCATACGGCGGTTCAATCAACTTAACAGGCGACACGCCTTTTGGCGTAGTAGTCCTCCATAGAGATTAGCCCGAAAGCGGCTAATCTTTTATTGCTTATTGCTTTATGCACCCATCCATTATGGGTAATCCTTGCGTATCTGTTCCCGCTATACGCGATCTTGTACGCCGCCCAGCGAGGTACATCCAGCAACATCAGGAGCTTTGCTCTGTTCTTCGGTGTCTTCCAATGTTTCCAAATGCACATCCGCAGTCGGAACCTTATGTTTTCATCAAGACGCTTGCACAGTTCTATCATGCTCCCGATTCTGAAATAGTTTATCCATCCTCGGATTAGCTGGTTGAGCTTCAGCACCTTGTAGGAGTTGCTCACTCCCCAGCTTCTGCATGTCAGTTTCTTCATCTGTGCCTTGAACTTCGCTACTGCTTTCGGGTGCGGTCTGGCTTTGTATGCTTTGGCAAATGAGTCAAAATAAAATCCAAACCCGAGATACTTGATTCCTTTTGGCTTGTCGACTTTGCTCTTCTCAGCATTCACTTTCAGTCCGAGCCTCTCCTCAATAAAACGGGTGACACTCTTCATGACTCTGTCTGCCGCCTGCCTGCTTCCGACCATGATGATAAGGTCGTCTGCATATCGGACGAAATCCAGCCCTCTTGCTTCCAGTTCTTTGTCCAGTTCATTGAGCATGATGTTCGCCAACAGCGGTGATATATTACCGCCTTGGGGTGTTCCGACTATAGTATCTTCATACTCATCATCGATCATCACTCCGCTGACGAGGAATTTTCTCACCACCGAGATGACGTCTCCGTCCTTGATCGTACGTCCGAAGATGGTCATCAGCTTGTCATGGTCTACTGTGTCAAAGAACTTCGCAAGGTCGATGTCCACTATCCAGCTGTGTCCGTCGTTCATCATCTCTAATGCTTTAAGGACTGCCTGTTGTGCACATCGGTTGGGTCTGAATCCGTAGCTGTGGTCATGGAACTGTTCCTCAAATATCGGGGTGAGCACTTGCGCAACCGCTTGTTGAACAAAGCGGTCGACTACCGTAGGTACTCCCAGTTTCCTTACACCGCCATCCGGTTTTGAAATCTCCGCCCTTCTGACCGGCTGCGGCCTGTACTTCCTCGTCCGCAGCTGTTCTCTGATGCTTTCGCCGTTTTCCGAAAGGTATGCGCCTAGCTCTTCTACGGTCATGCCGTCCACGCCTGCCGCCCCTTTGTTCCTGACGACTTGCAGATACGCTGCATTGAGATTGTCTTTGCTCAGTATCTGCTCCATGAGACTACTTGTGTCCATGCGTTGTTTCCTTTCTGCCCCTTTTGCCTTTGCCGCCTTTGACGTTATCGACAGGCGTTGCTCCGGCTACGAAGTGGAACGTACTTCAACTGATTGATTGTTCGCCCCTTCGCTCCATCCCCATTACAGGAACTTCGTCACTACTATGGGCTCTGCTGACTTCTCACAGTTCGTTGTTACTACGGCTGATGAGTCCGCCTGTGAGATCTCCACGCATAAGGTGCACGCTCTTTCCCTCCATCTATCCGCCACATCTACGCTGTTCCTACAAACGGGGTAGTTATCAGACTTCACTGCTTTTGGCCAGCTTATCTGTCGGAACCTCGCCTTATATGTGATTTCTGTCCGTCGGACCAGAGGTTTGCCTACAGCTTCTTTCAGATTCCACCTCACGATGGACACCCTTGCTGTTCAGCTATACACTTCCCACTACCTGGGCGTGTTCGGGACTTTCACCCGTTAGAGCGCGCCCATGGCGCGCATACCAAAAAAGCCTCATGCCGCGGAGATCCGCAGCACAAGGCTTCGTTGTTTACTATGATATTTTTTCTCTTTTGTAAGCGCCTAATAATGGGGCGGATTCAATTGCCCCAATGATAATGCCATAATTGAAGTGATTCATAATGCAAGCATTTCACTCCATTATCAATGGATAGATGGACTACAAATGCGAGCGTTTCACTACATTTATGGAGGTTCAATCTATGAGAAGTCCCAGACGATCAGCCAATGAACAGTATGACCTGATCATGGAATGCCGTAGCAGCGGCCTTTCCGACCAGCAGTGGTGTCTTCAGCATGATATCAATCCGGGAACGTTCTACAACTGGGTCAAAAGGCTTAAGGCCAAAAAGTGTTACGATATTCCGCCTGCCACAGGCAGGGACGGACTGACGGCATCAGTAAAACAGGATGTCGTTAAAGTTGAGATTCTCCCGGATCCTTCCGGCCAGATACATGAAACTGCTGTGTCCGCTCACTCCACGGATACGGAACAGATTCGTCCACAGCCATTGACAGCTCCGATAGAGATCTCACTTAATGAAGCCGTTGTACGGATCACAAATGATGTCGATCCCAGGCTTCTGGCACAGATCCTCAGAAGTCTTGGAGGATGTGTATGCTAGGCGATATTTCCGTGGTTTCAGAGCTTTATATAGTCTGCGGCTATACCGACATGCGTAAGTCGATAGACGGATTATGCACGCTGATCAAGGACCAGTTACATATGGAACCTGAAAACTCCTCTGCGCTCTACCTGTTCTGCGGCCGGCGATGTGACCGTATCAAAGCTCTGCTCCACGAGCCGGATGGCTTTGTCCTTCTCTACAAGAAACTGGATAATCATGTCGGCAGATATCAGTGGCCACGCAATAAAAACGAAGTAAAACCGATTTCCTGGAGACAGTTCGACTGGCTGATGTCCGGCCTGGAGATCGAGCAGCCCAAGGCAATACAGCGGCGCCTCCCAGAGCTTCGGAGTGCCGTAAAACCTTGATTTTATCAGCTTTTTAGCCCCTCCTATGGTATAATAGAGATATCAGAAAAGGAGCCGAAAAGCATGTCATCAGGTGCAAAAGATATCCAGCTTTATGAGCTTAAGGATACTATCTTACAACTGAATAAGACAATCAGCGAGCAGAACAGCCTGATCCTTTCCCTGCAGAAAACGCTGGAAGAACGCAGCGCCAGCGATGCCAAAAAGGACCAGATGATAGCTAATCTTCAGGCGCAGCTCGAGTATCTCAAGCAGAAAGTTTTCGGCTCTACCAGCGAACTTCATAAGAGCGGTTTTCCGGGCCAGCTCAGCATATCCGAGTTTCTGGAAGGCATTAAAACACCTGAGGAGGAGAAGGCTCCTGAACAGGTGGAACCGGAATATATCGAAGTCCAGGGTTATACCAAAACGCGCAAACCCAAAGCGACTTATGATGAAATGTTTGCCAATCTCCCGACTACACAGGTCATTGTCGATACCCTGACAGAAGAACAGAAAACCTGCCCTGTCTGCGGAACGGAAATGGTTCCGATCGGGCACGAGGTGATCCGCACAGAGATCAGGTATACAGAGCCAAAGCTGGAACGCATCGATTATCTCGCAACAACATATGAATGTCCCAAATGTAAGGAAACCGAAGATCCTCAGTTCATCAAGGACGAAGGAGAACCGGCACTGATTCCCGGAAGCTATGCTTCTTCAGGCCTGGCAGCTCATGTAATGTACGCAAAGTATGTCCTTGGAATGCCTCTCTATCGTCTTGAGAAAGATTTCGAGCGGCTTGGTGCGCTGATCAGCCGTACAACGATGGCACACTGGATCATAAGCTGCGCACAGAGATATTTCGATCCTGTATATCAATATCTGCACCGTCTGCTCCTGCGGAGGCGGTTCCTGATGGCGGATGAAACACCGATCCAGGTGCTCAAGGAACCGGACCGACGCCCGCAGAGCAAGTCATATGTCTGGCTTGTCCGGTCCGGGGAGGACGGTGAAGCCCCGATCATCCTCTATAATTATGCACCTACCAGGGCGGGGAAACATGCCGAAGACTTCCTGAAGGATGCCGAAGACGGATACTATCTCATGGCAGACGGCTACAAAGGTTACAACAGGCTGAAGAACATAAAGCGCTGCTGTTGCTATGCTCACATCAGAAGGTACCTGCTTCAGGCAATCCCCAAAGGGCACGAGCGTGACTATACCGAGCTGGCAGTACAGGGACTGATGTACTGTAATAAACTGTTTGAGTATGAACGGCGCTATCGTGAAAAGGGCCTGTCATTCAAACAGATCTATAACCGCCGCCTGAAGGATGAAAAACCTGTCATTGAGGCCTTTTTGTCATGGGCCGACCGCCAGGATCCCCAAAGTGGCGACAGGATGACCCGGGCTTTGAATTATATCAACGGCTGCCGCCCATATATGATGACATATCTGGAAGACGGTCGGTGCAGTCTGAGTAATAATTTGAGCGAATGCAGAGGATATTTTTATCCTCATCTTTTGTCAAGGAGCGCATAAACACTGTATCCGACTGACAAAAGATGAGAATAATCGATCTACCTTAACCCGCAGATCCGGGCAAACTCATCTTCGTTGTCAGGCCATATGGGCTCTTCAGCGTTTAATTCCGGATTGCTTTTATCCATGGCAGCTTTCAGCATTTCCAGAGAAGGCTTTGCATATATCCGTGTTGTTTGTGTTGATGAATGTCCCAGGATTCTCGATACGAGTTCCAGTTCGATGTCGCTCTGATATAAATCTGTTGCCCTCGTACGACGGAACATATGAGGATGAACCTTTTCCGGAAGATCAGGATGAAACGGTCTAATAATCTTTGCGTACTTATCAATGATACGCGCCACATTTCCCGGAGACATTGAGTGAGGTCGATCATGAATTACCGTATAAAACAGATAATCCGTAGCAGGTGCCCCGGGACCGTGGAATAGGTCGATATAATTCTTCAGATGCCCAGCGGCTTGGTCAGAAATAGAAACGATGCGTTCTTTGTCCCCCTTGCCCCTGATCCGAAGATATGGGATACCCTTCTGAAGATTGACATCTGAAGTTGTCAATCCCAGAAGTTCACTCAGTCGAATTGCCGAATCATAAAGAAGTATCATGATCGCAGCGTCGCGTATGCCCCGCTTGTCCCTGCCTGGTGCTGAGAACAATGCCTTTAAGCATTCTTCATTCAACGTTGCTCTTTCCTTATCTGTGGTTTTCAGAAAAGGTACCCGCGATACCATAAGTGCATTCTGTTGCCAGGTGATATCACCGTCGGCAACATACCACATATAAGATTTAATCGCGGCAAGGCGCTGATTGCAGGAGGATTTTTCATATCCGTTCTGCTGGAGATATTCCAAAAAGCCAAGGAGAAAATCCCTGGTACAGTCATCAAAACTGAATGACTTTAATGACAGTCCCTGTGACGTCACATATCGTCTGAAGATCGTGAGCGCGTCGCGGTAAGCCTTTACCGTGTGGGGGCTTCTCGAACACTGTAATGCAAGATAACTATCAAGATACTCACGGGTCCTGGAGAAGAACAGCTCATGAAAACCCTTAGCTTTCATACTGCACCTCCGGGATCACGCGCATGGATATCTTATCTTTCCGCCGCACTGTTTGAAACGCATCTCTGACCTGGTGGAAGTAATAATACGTCTCCATAGGTCCTGAGTGGCCAAGGTAACTGCTCAGATAGGGCATCATCACATGTAACGGGACATCAGTTTCCATCCACAGGTTGATCCTCTTTATAACAAAGGCATGTCTCAAATGTAGAGCTCTACATTTCCGGCATTATGTAGAGTGTTTGATAATGGTGAGTCTTTCACAAAAAACCAGCATTCAAGCATCATAACATGAAAAAGAC
>ONNQ01000079.1 GCA_900319245.1 uncultured Lachnospiraceae bacterium
GCGAGGCTTCTGCCTGGCCGGTTCAGGAGGCCTACAAGGCGCTTCGTACAAACCTTATGTTCTCCCTGCCGGGGAATGAGAGCAAGGCCATCGGCGTGACCAGTGCGCTGAAGCATGACGGCAAAAGCATCAACGCTGTGAACATGGCAATCAGCTTCGCGCAGCTTGGCAAAAAGGTTGTCCTGGTGGAAGCTGACCTGCGCATGCCAACGGTTAGCAAGAAGCTTGGCTGCAAATCCGTCCCGGGACTCACAGATGTCCTTGTCGGGCAGAACTGTCTGATGGACGTCACGCAGTCTTCCAAGGATTATCGGATGCTTTCGGTGATTCCAGCCGGCAACATTCCGCCGGATCCGACCTGGCTTCTTCAGTCCACTCAGATGAAGACAATCCTGAAGGCACTCAGAAGTGCTTATGACTATATCTTTCTGGATCTCCCACCGGTAATGAGTGTTGCAGATGCTGCCATTCTAGCTCCGCTTCTGGACGGATATGTGATGGTTGTCCGGAATGAGATAACGGAGTACCGTGCAGTGGCCGACTCTCTCGATCAGCTTCGCCTCGCAAAGGCAATATATCCGGCGGAAACAAGTATTACCACAGCTACTATAAGAAAGACTGATTCCGATGGGGACAATTGAGTTTTTTGACTTGCACTGCCATTTCCTGCCGGGGATGGACGATGGCTGCAAGACACCGGAGGAGTCTGTCAGACTTCTGGAGGAGCAGTATCGGCAGGGCTGCAGAGGGGTCGCTGCAACGCCTCATTACTATGCAGTCGAGTCCATCGAGAGCTTTTTGACTCGCCGCAAAAAGGCTGCTGGCAGACTTCTGGCAGAGCTAAGAGCCAGAAGCCCGGTGGCCATTCCAAATATCTGTTTTGGTGCAGAGGTTGCTTTCCGTGAGACACTTGAAAGCGAAGAACGTCTTTGCTACGGCAAGTCCAGATACCTGCTTTTAGAGATGCCCTTCACCCCATGGACAGACCGGACGGTGCGAAGCGTTGAACGAATTATCAGTATGATGGGCGTCACGCCGGTGATTGCGCATGTGGAGCGGTATACAGGAATAGCAGATCCATGCTATATCAATGCTCTGATGAACCTGAACGTACTGGTTCAGCTGAACGCAGAGAATTTCGAAGGGGGGAAAAAAGAGAGAAGGGCGCTGCACATGATTCGTGAAGGAAACATTCAGATTCTCGGAACGGACAGCCACAATATGGCGAACCGGCCGCCGAATATGGAGAAGGCGATCGGAAGCCTTAAGCAGCACCGGATGGATGCAGAACTGGAAACCATCCTGCAGGCGAACGAAGCGGTCTTTCGCACAGCGATGGGCGGCTGAAGAGGCTTCGGAGCCTGTATGTATCAGCTGCAGTCCTTCTGTCGGGCAGGACAGAGCAGGGTATATAGTTTCTTTTAAAATATATGGGGGAGTACTGGAAGTATGGAATCAGTCGGACAGAGGCACCGGGAAGATACACGTTACAAGATGCGAGTCATGATGGTCGTTTTTGCGGATATCATTACTACGTTTATCGCTTATTTTTTTGCGCTGTGGCTGCGGTTTGACTTCTATTTCTCGAAGATACCTTTGGATTACCTGCAGCATCTTCTGATCCTTATTCCAATTATCTGTGCGACGACACTGATCATATACCGTGTATGTCATCTGTACCAGAGCATTTGGAGATATGCCAGTATCTCGGAAGCTTATCACATCATTATCGCTTATCTGATTCTCGCAGGTGCGCTGCTGGCAGAGCATGCCATTTCATGGCTTGTGGGGGTGGAGATCCCGCGAAGTGTAGCAATTATGGGATATATCATCTCCCTGCTGTTCTGCGTCACCATCCGTTTCGGTTATCGAATGAGCCGCTATATGGCAGTGAAGAGAAAAACTGAACAGCCGGACGATGGAAAGAAACGCGTCATGATCGTAGGCGCCGGGCAGGCTGCAAAGGAGCTTATTAGCGATTTCAGACTCGGTGGTCACGACAATTATCAGATCTGCACGATCATCGATGACAATCCGATGAAGCTCGGGCGGTACCTGGAAGGCCACCGCATCGAGGGAAAACGCAATGATATTCCTGAACTGGCAAAGAAATATCATATAGATACTATTATCCTTGCTATACCGAGCGCAGCGAATAAAGACAGAATCAATATTCTGAATATCTGTCAGGAGACAGGGTGCAAGCTTCAAATTGTGCCGGGCATCTATCAGATCGTCAACGGAGATGTACAGGTGTCGAAACTCCGTGATGTACAGATTGAGGATCTCCTGGGCAGAGATGAGGTGAGGATCAATTTGACAGAGATCAAGAAGACGATTGAAGGAAAGATCGTCATGGTCACGGGAGGCGGAGGATCCATCGGCTCTGAGCTCTGCCGACAGATTGCATCGGCAAACCCGAAGCAATTGATCATCTTTGATATCTATGAAAACAATGCGTATGAGATTCAGCAGGAACTGATCAGAAAATA
>ONNQ01000043.1 GCA_900319245.1 uncultured Lachnospiraceae bacterium
AGATCAAAAAAGGGCCGATGGCCCTTTTTCTCAATTGACTATATAAAACCGAAGATCTAAGCTGAAGGATCAGCACCAGGCTTTCCCGGCTAACTCATGTTTAAAAACACGAGAATGCGCCGATTAATTTTCAACTTCCTCAGAATCTTCGACGCTTCAGCACAAGTATATTTCATCTCTTCCTCCCGAATCTCATCAGTAAATCTGTAAATCATCAAGCCACCGCCGGCTTCATCCGGCCTCAGCCGCTCACTGCATTTCTGTCATCGCCTTCAGATACCCCAGCACTCGCCCCTGCTTTCCTTTATCCAAGGCAAGGAAATCCATCAGCGCCCTGCCATATTCCGAATTCTTGTCGATCAATATCATATCGGAAGGATTGCTCCTGCTGCCGACACCGTCCGTACCTCCGAGCAGCTCATACGGTGTCACGTTCAAAACATTGCAGATAATCAAAATCTTCTCGCTCACAGGATTCGTTTTCTTCCTTTTCCAGTCGCTGATACTGCTCTGCGCAATCCCCGTCTTCTCCGCAAACTCCTTCTGGCTCATGCCACGCTGCTCCAACAACTCAAATATCCTCTCCGATATAGTCATCTCTCACCCACTTCTTTCTTCATCCTAAACCATCCCAATCGGCCCTTTTCATTCCTCCGTCTCATCTCCGTTCCCGCCCCTTCGCGTACTGCAAAAGCTTCCTCTCAGCCATGGACTGAAGCGTCTGGTTGATATCAAATCGAATATCCCCCATGTACTCTTCCGGTCCCTCCGCAGAGATGCCGATGACCATATTGTCATCCACAAATTCAAGGATTCCGTCATAGTGCGGCCCTTTAGTGATATGAGGATTCTTCTTCGCAACCAGCGCCAGTTCATCTTCAAGCAGCCGTTTCACCTCATCAATGGATGTTGTGACAGGCAGGCAAATCTTTACCGTACATATAGAATTCTGCTTGCTGCAGTTGATCACGCTTCCGATCTCGTGGTTGCTTATGATCTTGATATCCTGTGAACCGCTTATGAGCTTGGTCGAGCGGACGCCGATCTCCAGCACTCTTCCCTTGAAGTCCCCGATCTGAACGATATCGCCGACATAATAAGTTCTCTCAAATACAAGACTGAGCCCCGCCAGTATGTCCGCCACAATATCCTTGGCCCCCAGCGATATAGCCAGTGACATAAGACCAAGCGACGCCAGCAGTGTCGTCGTATCGACACCCAGAAAGCTCAACGAGACACAGACCGCCCCGATGAACATGGCATAATTGAGGAAGCTGCGGATCAGCTTGAACACAGTCTCCCCTCTGAGATCTGTCACACTGACCAGCATGAGGGCGATTACCTTCACCACCAGGTAGGCCAGATACTCCACGCAGAAAGTCACGATCACGGCAATCACCGAAAACAGGTTGATGCCCTTGGTCCAGTTTCCTCTAATTACAAAGGTGAGTACAGAGTGTCTGGCCACCGGCAGATTCCCGTAAGAGACCAGGATCAAAACCACCAAAAGGATTCCCGTTAGGATTTGCATCACTGTTTTGACCTTGTTCTCCGGCCGCATATTGCTCCATGTGACAGTCACAGAATCCATGTAAGGCGCTTTCTGCGAGATCTTCTGCCTGTAAGCATCCGACGTTTCCATCACCAGGGGCGCATAGCGCTCATAGTTTTCATCTGTGTACTCCTGCAGCGCAAATTTGGCCGTGATCACATATCCGATCAAGAACAATCCGCCGGAGATAAGGGCCAGGAGCAGTCCCAGCCTTGACATGTCGGAAGCGTCTCTCATGTAATAATACATGCTGTCTCCCACTTCCCCCGTGATGCCAAAATACCACTCATCATCCATAAGATAGTAGTTCATGTAACGGTCTTTGAGCCCTTTGGAGTCCATCCCCAGGCTCTCCATATTCGCCCCAACATAAGCCTTTCTGCTGCAGGACACAACTCTGTGCGTCTCGGGGTCAATCTCCATGATCAGCCGATCCCGCGAGTGTATTCTCTCGTAGATCTGCTTCTTGATCTCATTCTCAATCTCCGTCCTCTCCTCTTTGGACGCAGCGCCCTGGGCAGGCAAAGCAATCAGAAGAGCTCCGTACGTGTCCCTCTTCCCGGGAACATCATAGCGGACTCCGACAAAGCTGCGCTTATCCCCAGTGATCATGTCCTTCTCAGGTCCATGCGCAATAGAAGAAACGCCCCTGAGAAGCCTTCTGAAATCGTACATAGAATCTGATTTATCTGTAGGCAGGGCAAAACCGATATAATCCCTGCTGCAGGCAATCTCTTCCCCCTTTTCATCAAACAGGATCAGATAGTCCGCGGAGATCGCTTCCGAAATTTGAGCAAGACCGTTCTTATTAAGGAGCGCAGGATCCTCGGTAAGCATGGCCGAGGCAGTCTCGCCCAAGCCGGTGAATCTTTCTGTATCCAGCTCATTGAGCGCCAGTCCGATGCTGCCTCCATCCTCCAGCTGTGTCTCCAGCATTGCCAAAACATTGCTCCCAATCCGATTCTCATGGTACATAAACTGAACCATGACCGTGGTAAAGCCGAACAGAGTGACAGCTAGCGTGGACATAATCGTACGTCTAGCCGTACGCCTCTTCACGTGCTCAGGACTGTATCTGAACTTGCGCTTCTCATCCAGACTCTCTCTTCTCACCATCCACTGCACGGAATAGCACCATGTGATCAGTCCCGCCAGCATAATAGCGGCAAAGAAAACCTGCCAGATGATGTCTCCCAGTATGGCCATCTTCTCATTTTCCACAGAATTACAGCAGATAGCCGTGAAGCCGAGATTTTCTATCTCAATAGGGAAACAGATATACTCCTTCACGCCGGCATGCAGCGTGAAGTGTTCTTTGCGCAAGTTCTCCTGCGTGATCCCCAGCTCCCCTAACGTACTGTATTGCGAAAATCCCTTTGTATTATAAAGAATCGATTCCCCGTCCTCTTCTTCGGAATCGGCAGTATGGATGATCAGAAGTTCAATATCATTCCCGTTTTGAACAGTCTCTATCAGCCTGTCCGCAGAAAGGTGCGACCTGATATAGGTGTCATAATCAGAAGCGGGCGTCCATCTTACCAGATACCACTCTCCCCCAATTTTGCCGCTGGTCAGCAGCATCTCTGTCTCAGCATCTTCTCCCGAGGCCGAGCTCGAACCTGATGCCACCTCAGTCCGAAACTGCTCATACTCGCTGGTTACCATGTCTGCTCCAAGCATGGGAAATAGGCCGTCCGCCCCCGGCGGCAGCTCCACCTTCCCGTCATGAACGCGGACTACCATGCTGCTCGTCCCAAGACGCTCCCCCACAAACTCCCCGTCCACGATCTGCGAAGCAAGCCTAATCGTTTCCAGCCTGACTCGGGCGTTTTCATCTTCTCGGAAACCTCTGCCGATTTCGTCCGCCGTTTTGCCATATCCTTCAATCATGCCGCGGACAGATTCCGTCTTGTTCACACTGTCCGCCATGACCAATTCCCGATTATAGCGCTGCTCTACACTCAGCATAATCGCCGTATAGACGACCAGAAATATGATTGCAATTGCTATCGTTTGTCTCAATCGTTTAACAGGCTCTTTCATACTCTCTCCATATTGAATCCGGTCCTAATTACCCCCCATCGCCGCCGCCTGCAAATCATAGCAGCACAAATTCTCGTTAATTGAACGCATACTTTCTATATATTCGTCCAGAAACGACGCCTGAAAAGGGTATCCGTTTTTCTCATATTCATTCTCGCAGTCAGGCCGTGTCGCCTGCATCAGGTTGGTCATATTTTCGGTCACATACCGATACGCATCCGGGTCCGCCATTGCATTCCACTCCTCACCAGCGCCTTCCGGCCCGGCCGAATCACCCGCCATGAGCACCGCCCGATTGGATTTGAGTGACGGGCTCTTTTTTAACAGCTCCGCAAATTCAGTAAGCGGAGCAAACAAATACAAATCTGCTTCTGCTATATCAGTACGATCAGAATATGATTCCACACTTTCATACCATTGTGACACCGTATCCAGCAAGGATTTCTCGTCCTTGACTTGTTTCGCAGCATACTGACTTCCCGCAAGTCCATTGGGATCCTGCAGCATGATAACGGCATGATCGTAATGACCAGCAAGATACTCAATGGCACAGCACTTCCTCATATACCCGCATCACATTGCGCCAAAATATCTTTTCAATCTCACCCGTCGTAAAGCCCGCTGCCGACAGCGCATCGGCAAGCTTCTGCATTTGCCCCGCGCCGCTGATTTCCAGCTGATCGTCAATGCCGTCAAAATCCGTCCCAAGCCCAATCGCATCGATGCCGGCGACATTGTAAATGTGCCGCACATGACGGATCATATCTTGGATGCGGCTCACACCACTCCCGTCCTCTGTCAGAAACTCAGCGCAGAAGTTGAGTCCAGTCACGCCGCCGTGCTCCGCAATCCCTCGCAGCATTTGGTCCGTGAGGTTGCGCGGATGCCCCGTCACCGCCCGTGCGTTGGAATGGCTTGCAATCACCGGCGTATGAGCCCCCACCAAGTCCAGGATCTCCAGGATTCCCGCATCTCCAAGATGGCTGACATCGATCAGCATTCCGAGCTCCTCCATGAGCTGCACGACATCCTGCCCCGCCTTCTTGAGCCCTCGCTCCGTCTCCGGGAAGACACGATACTCTCCGGTCTTCAAGTTTTTGACTGCTCGATTCGGAAACGCCAACTCATTTTCAAAATTCCAAGTGAGCGTCGACTTTCTCACGCCATGCTCATAGAAGAAGCGAACCATTTCAGGACTTCCCTTGTAGACAGCCCCCTCTTCCACCGTCTTGATCGCCGACAGAAACCCTTCCCGATAGTTGCGGGCAATATCTCCCGCCGTCAAAGCTGGGCGGATCAGATCCGAATTGGCTTCCAGCTCCCTGTCCATCGTGTCCGACAGGGCCTTCGCGTACGCAGCCGGATCCACGCCTCTCTCCTCCGTATAGGGCATATACGTAAACATGGCAAAACATTGCGCCATATACCCCGCCTCTTTCATCCGCAAAAGATCCACATGAAGCTTGTTGCTGCGAAGTCCGACATTCTCCCCCTGCCGCCGCAACTCATATATCTTGTAAATTGTGTCGCAATGCATGTCAATAATCGGTATCATAATTCTCCTTTCGTGAGTCACCGGACCTGTTCTCTGACTCAATTATAAACCATTATGAGTGACTTCTGAACCGTCAGCATTGTTCCCTCTCTCCCCGTCTGTTACAATGAAATCATCATTTCAATCTCCACTCACGGTTATCAGGAGGAAACTATGACCAAAGATGCCCTATATGATCTTGCTTTCCGATACAAGAAAACAAAACTGTGGACACACACGTTTGATACACAAGTCTTTGCCGTACGAACAGATCAAAACAAAATGATCTTTGTCTGCATTATGGGACGAATCGCCGAGCACATTGCTGTCTCTGTCTATCCGGAGGACGAGTTTTACAGCTACTATCATTTTCTTGACGCTGACCCGGAATTCGGCATAGTGCTGACTCCGGATATGTTCGAGCGTTTGATCAGTTCTTCCTGCATCCAGTGTTCCTTCGAAAATAAGGACATGCTCGATTCTCCTGACCTGGACGAGGCGCGGGCTTATGCCAAATCTCACGGTATTCGTATTGCCGGAAAGAATGCGTATCCCAAGTTTACCCGCTTTAAACCATACCACTATCCCTGGTCTGTTGATGAAGAGCACGACTTGGACCTTCTGGCGGCCGGATTGGAAGCTGCCATCGCACTATCTGATGCGCTTAAGAGCAATTCTGACTTTCATGCACAATTCAGTCAAGTCGATGCCAGGACTGGTCGGGACGTTCCTGTTTTGGCCCACACGCCGCAAGGTTACCAAATAGCAGGCACAACCGCACTGCCGCCCCGCCGCGACGCCTCCTATCCTTCCGGGAATTACTCCAACGAAGTTCTCCTCAGGAAAATCCGGGCCAAAAAGCGTGGGAAAGGGGCCATTGACTGCTGCATTATATGGCTGAACAATCCGGTGCAGGACAATCCCGGCGACGCCCCATATTACCCCGCTGCTCTGATTGCCGTGGAGGAATCCGATGGAAAGGTCATGAGCCTGTCCGTCACCAGGGACTACGAATCCGGACACGATGAATTACTCTCTGAATTCATGGCGGCTTTATCTGAGCGCAAAATGCGCCCTGCCAAAATACTGGCGCACAACGACCGTACATTCGCTCTTTTGGCAAACGTCATGAAGAAGGCGTCCATAGATCTCGGCCTTGAGAGTGATTTGCCTCTCCTGGAGGAAGCAATTCTCGATTTGTATCACCATGTGGACACTGCCGAGCTTGATGATGCGCCAGACGACTTCTCTCAAATGGAAAAGGGCTTGTCCATGATGCTCTCTGAAATGGAGGCAATGGAAGACGGGCTTCTCAAATACGTGCCCGAAGATATAATAGATTCACTGTCTGAATTGTCGAGTGTCCCGGAACTCCCATCGACACTGAAAAAGCGTATAGACAGCCTGCTGAACAGGATCGTTGGAATCATCTCGGGCGGCCCTGCCAGCAGCAATCGAGCTGGCGACAGGCGGTCGACTGGCGGAGGTGGAAAATCTGCTGCCAGTGGCAGTAAAAAGAGAAATGGTCAAAAGACTGGAAAAGGCAGAAATCGGGCAGAAGAACCCCTCTCCTACGTGATCAGTGTGTCCCCTTATACAGGGTGCTACCGTCACATTCGCGTATCCGCCGACATCACCTTGGACGAATTGCACAATATCATCCAGGATGTTTTTGCATTTAATAACGATCACCTGTACGCGTTTTTCATGGACAACAAAGCGTGGAGCCATTGGGATGCCTACTTCAGCCCTCATGAAGGGGAAGAGCGTAGCGCCGCGGACTATCGTCTCCGCGATCTCGCACTGTATAAAGGCCAGAAGTTCCTCTACCTCTTCGATTTCGGAGACGAATGGCGCTTCGAGTGCCGTATTCTTCGCGCTGTAACAGAGGATACGAACGATTATCGGATCCTGCGCTCCAAAGGTGAGGTGCCGGAACAATACCCCGATTACTTTGGGGACGATGACGAATATGATGACGATGAATACGATGAAGAAGATGATCTGTTTTGGTGAATAACTGTAAACAGGGTCCTGACCCCTCCCGCAGCCCCTCTCCCAGCGTCAAAAATCTACCATTTTTCGTCAAAAACTTTCCTTCTCAAACCCCCGGTTTGAAGCTAAAATTGCATTCGCAACATGAAAACAAGCAGGATCCTGATAGAGATCCTGAAGAATAAGGAGGAATGCAAAATGACAGCAGCAAATGCATTGAAGTATTATGAAATGAGGAGTACCGCTAAGCAGACTCGCAGCCTCGGTCAGAGATTCATGGAGTATCTGAATGACAATGTTGTATATTTTGCCTCTGCGAACGCAATCATGAGTGGCTCTGTTTACGGATTTACAAAGTACGTGCTTCCTGCGCTGCAGGCGAACAAGTAAGTCTGTCGTAACAGCTTGCCCATACAGGCCAAAAACCTGAACATAATGAACGAAACAGATAAAGCACCTTGCGGTCTATGTGATCCGCGAGGTGCTTTATTATTGAACTGAAATGGAGCAGGTAATAAGCTCCTTCTCCAAAAAATAACCAGCTACGACATCCACCACGTCCCGTCCGCCGCCTGGCCCAGCGCTCCGATCTCTTCCGAGATCAGATTCCCGTGAAAGTCTTTCACAACAACCTTGTGATAATAATTATACTCATCCGTAGCCCGGTCATTTTCATCATCCCAGCCTTCCTCGATCCAGGCCTCAATATACACGCGTCCATCTTCAATAAAACACACCGTCTCATTGGGCTCCAGCGGGAACGAAAAAGCCTCCGGATAATAGCATCGCAGCGCCTCATTCTGGCTGATGATGTGGACCGGGTTTCCAACGATCCGCAGATTGTACAGATCAACGTCATCGAGCGGCAGTGTCACAACAGGTGCCAAAATATCATCGGGAAAATACCTGTACAGAACAACCGTCTTTGCGTCATAATCCCCCTGCAGGAAATAGTAATACCCATCCGCAAATTCCGGCCTGCTGTACACAACATTTCTCTTCTTCTCAAACGGCCGATATACATTGCCCGTCTCAAAATCATAGAAATACAGCACGGCGCCCTGATAGCCGCCCCGCTCCGACCAGGCGATCAGATCATACAGATCTTCATTGTCAGACATGGCGAAAGCCAGCCTGTCCTGCCCGTAAATCTTCTCGATATATTTCCCGTTTACTTCCTTAAATCTTCTGACCATACTTGATTAGCCTATCCAAACAGGGGTCTGACCCCTCCCCTCCGGCTCAGCAATCTCAGAACAATGTCCCCTTGAAACAAATGCGCTGCTTGCGCCGCTCATAATCAAAACTGTGATGCGCACCCCCGGCGCAATACCGCTCATAGTCGCACCCCGCGCAGTCCTCGCACAAATTCGAGAGCGGCTGCCGGAAGATTTCAAACCGATTATTCCAAATCTCTGTAAACGGAGTTTCCAAAATATTGCCCTGAACCGTCTTCGAATTCCTCTCAATATCGAGACAGGCCCCGACATCCCCGTTCGCCATGATGCTCGCCGTATAAATACCCGCATTGCACAGGAAATACCAATCCCGCACCTCACGCTCATAGTCAAAGCCGACGAAATGGCTGCACCCATAAGTCACAGGCATCTGCTCCGACCTTTTCTCATAAATAAAAGAAAAAATCCGCTTCTGATCTTCAGGCGTGAGCATGAGCTCGGGCCGTAATAGTGCACGCCCGATCGGCTCGAGCCCAATCACGCGCCAGGAGTCGATATCCATCTTCTCAAATATGCGGTAGAGCGCGTCCAATTCTTCGATATTTTGATGATTAAAGACGGTTGTTACCTGAATGTGCCGCAGCGGCTTTAGCCCCCGCTCGACGCGACCCTTCCCGCCGCGATTCTTCTCGCCGCAATATTTCTCGCCGCGATGATTCTCGCGCTCCGCAATCAGATTCTCGATCCCCTGCATGGCGAGCCGGTAGCCACCCGGCAGACCCCGCAGTTTGTCATGGGTCGCCTCAAGCCCGTCGATGGACACGGAGATCGTCGCCATCCCAGTCTCGTAGAGCCTGCCCGCGACCTCCGGCGTGATGAGCGTCCCATTGCTGGTCATTCCCCACGTGAAGCCCTGCTCATGCGCGTAACCCAAAATGTCCCAAAAGTCCTCGCGCAGCAGCGGCTCCCCGCCGGTAATACACAGCATCATCGGCTCGATGTCAAAATTCTCCTTAACCTCATCAAGCACTGCCTTATATGTCTCTGCAGGCAATCCGTCCGGTCGTGCCGCCCCGCAGTCGCTGCCGCAGTGAAAGCACGCCTCGTTGCATTTGAGCGTCAGTTCAAAAAAGAGCTGCCGAAGCTTCGGATGCACATACAGCTTTTCCCGGTATTGTGCAAGCGCTTCGGCATGGGTCTTTTTAATCTCTGTGATCTGTTCTCTTGTCATCCCTGCCATGAACCGGCCTCCTTCCGGCGCCGGCAGAACTGTCCGGAACAGTCCTGCCGGCTCTGCCGACTAAGCATCAATCAGCGTCTTCCTCTAATCCAAACGCCTCCGGCGGTCCATAGACAGTCTCGACGACCTCCTCTTCAGGTTCATAATTCTCACCCGAGGGCGGACCATACACATCCTCCGGGATCTCCTCGGCGGGATCATAAGTCTCGCCCGACGGCGGTCCATAAACAACCACGGGAACCTCCTCGGCAGGATCAGTTGTCATGCCCGAGGGCGGACCATAAACCGTTTCCGGCGGTCCATATACCGTCTCATGGCAGGCTGTGAGCGTCGCCGCAAGAGCTGCGCCGGCTAACGCCGCAGCAAACGTGAGCCTTCTACGTGATTTTTTCATTCTAACCTCCCGCTGTCCCTTAACCATTCTGTAATGGGGGCAGCCCCTACACGCTGCTCCCCATACCACCGCCTGAAGTCTTCCGCACTGACCGCCCTGTAGTCATTGAAGGAAACCGGCGCCAGCTCTATCTGGGCAGGAATCTGCGATCCGCCAAAACCCGCACAGCACATCCCCGCTCTCTTCGCCCCGATCAGCCCGTTCCTCGAATCCTCGACGACTAGGCACTCTGACGGATCGACTCCCAGGAACTTTGCCGCCGCAAGGAAAACATCCGGTTCCGGCTTTCCGCGGGCGCAGTCCTCCGAAGTCGCTATGGCGTCCACATATTCGGTTATCCCGATCATTTCCATATTCGATCGCACGATATGGCGGAAGAATCCCGTGGCAATTGAAATTAAAATGCCATTTTCTCTGAGCTCTGAGAGAAGCTCTTCACACCCGGGAACGCGTTCACCCCGTGTTCCCTGATGTACTGGTCGTACAATTCCCAGTGGCGCTTTTTCAGGAATCGCGTCTCTTCCTTCACCTTTTGCTCGCCCTCAAATCGGCCAAAAAACTGCTCCCTACCCCGCCCGCTCAAATCTTTCAAGATGCGCGGCCACATCTGGTCATCAGGAATTCCGCAATTCAGCAGGTACTCCTCCATTGTCAGCTCATAGCCGACCCGTTCCTTCAAGCATCCGCAGATTGCGTAGTAGTGCACGATCTCGGAATCCAGCAGGGTTCCGTCCATGTCAAAAATAACTGCCTTGAGCATGAATTTCCTCCGTTTGTTGGGGCTTGATTACTCTCTGCTAACACAACCTTACATATTCCATTTCATTATAGCATATGGCAGGTCACCGCCCCCGTCCCAATTCCCATAATTAAAGAAATCAGAAGTTACCGGCTTCGTCCCGCCCATCTCCATATGCAGATATTTAAAGTCACCCCTGTCCCTTCGCCTCCTCAAGCAGAGAAATCAGGCAGAATCCCTGAAACAAGATGCAACTTTTTTGGGTCGGCAGAGAAAATGCCAAAAGACAAAAATGAAGATGCAAATGCCGCATCTCCATTTAAGAAAAATCTATTCTGCGCTGCTTTTTTGGCGGATATTACACTGCACCATGAAAAGATGCATCTTAATTCGAGAAGTCTCTCAGAATAAGATGCATTATCACAAGCCGTGATTCAAAGTGAGTCAGTGTATGATTTTGGAAAAGCTGGTGGCAACCTCCATTCCCACCTGAGAGAGTGCCGCAGACGTAAAGTGAATATAGTTCCTTTTGCCAGTCTCTTTTTTGTAAGAGGGATCGGTGCTGAAGCGAGATCGTCTAAGCGCTTCCTTGTAGGGAAGCTTCTTACCGTCATAACGGATGGTTACTTTGGTATTACAGTTCTTGTAGTCCTTTTCACTGGGGACGAAGCGATCATAGAAATATGAAGATCCAAGTATAATGTCCTTGTTTTCTTTGATCAGCTCCTTTTGTGCCTGATGGACAGCCTCAATCATTTTCATATTTCCTGTCCCTGTTGTAGAGGACGTCTCAACAATAGCTCCCATTTCAATTCCGAGATCTTTCTTCAACCGCTTGTGCATAGTCATAAACATTTGTTTATACTGCTTTTTAGTGGTTTTGATGCCAATATCCGATTCACCCTGCGCAATCACATAGAGCTTATTGCCGATGTGAAGGTTTTGGCTCTCCGCAAGCCGTACGGCTGCTTTATATTTCTCTTTGATCGCTTCGTAGACAAAACATTGAAATCTAGTGTTGCGCTTGTCGCTCTGCGGAAGGAATGTTTGAATAGGCACGCCACGCTTACCGGCGCACACCGCGATAACTTTATGGCCCGTCAGATTGTAATAAGTCTGACAGAATTGAGGGATCATATTGGTTCCGTTGGATTTGGCCAGGGATTGGTATTTTTGACCTGCTTTTTTGTAGCTCAGTAATTCTCCGTCTATATAGGTAAGGTTTTCCCCGTAATTGACCTTTTTCATGGAGTCAATTTCCCGGAATGAATCCGTAAGATACATATACTCATAAGCAGTTTGGCTTTTTTGCTTAATCGATACAAAATTCAATGTTTTGCCATTTTTTCTGAGAATGCTGCTCTTGATCTTAGTCAAGGCAGCGTACTCGCCAGGGCTGATGGCGTCAGGGTAAGTGAACTGATTATGGTTGTATCTCTTCTCCGTAACTTCTCTTGCGCTGCCCACCATATTTGACTGTCCGGTGAACAGAATGATGTCATATATATCATTGTCGCTCGTTTGAATGCTCGAGTTCGAAATGGCATTACCGATGTTGTTCACAACGGGCGAATTGGTACGGCTTGATGTGGTCAAATAATCATTATTCCGTAAGTTAGTCTGTGTTATTATATATACAAGCAAAAGTATACATACAAAAGTAAAGCGCAAAGAACAGCTCGTATTATGCGAATATGAACTGTTATTATTCAGTTTATACACCATTAGTCCCCCCTCGACCCGAACAGCATTCAATTAAGTCAGTGCTGTTTGAATTCGTAGAGTGACCTACTCTACGAACTCCAATCAGTACTTCAACAAGAATTAATTAATTCTATATTGGGTCACAATACATGTCAATGTTTGGGGTATAACTTCCGACTTATGAGCTGTAGCGGGTATTGCAACTTGAGCGATCAGACAGTAGGGACTTTTACGCTGTTCATAGTTAATGCATTTTCTTGCAGGGGGTGTATATCAATGGCAGGATATGGTGAAGGGATCTATCGGCATAAGGAGATCAGGCTGAAAAAGCGCAATTTAACTACAGTTCTTAAAAGAGTTAACTGCGCATCATCCGCCGGCACAGGCATACATCCTGTATTCTCCGATGTGTCATCGGAATGGCTTATTTCCCAAAAGCCGCAAATCAAAGAATCCAGCTATGTTAAATATGCAAATATGGTGAATGCTTATCTCAATCCTGCTTTCGCGCCGAGAAAGATTGAAGAGATCTCTCGCGACGATGTATCAAGCTTCTGCATAGCGCTTGTTAACAGCGGGGGTCAAAGAAGCAGCGGACTGTCACCGAAGACAATAAATGACGCGCTTTCTGTATTAAGAAGCATTTTTCGTTATGCCGAAGAGGAAAAAGGGCTGAATGTTTCGAATATTTCAGGGATTTCGGTCAAGCTGCCTTACCGTCCCATGAATATACTGTCCATTTCCGAGCAGAAAAACCTCGAGGAGTACCTGCGCAAAGAGCTGACCCCATGCAACATGGGAATCCTGCTGTGTATGTATACCGGCCTTCGAATTGGGGAAATCTGCGCACTGACCTGGAAGGATATATCATCCACAGAACCTGTACTTTATGTCAACAAGACGATGCAGCGGATCCAGCATATGGGCGATGCCAGGCCCAAAACCAGAGTTATGATTTCTACGCCCAAGAGCAGCCGTTCTGTACGCGCAATACCGCTTCCTTCTGAAATCTATCAGCTCTTGCAGGAGCAGAGAAAGGATAACGAAGCCTATGTTTTAACCGGGACAGGCAGCCGATATATGGAACCGCGGTCACTGGAAAACCGGTTCAAAAAAGCGCTTGATCATGCAGGGATCAAGCACATGGGGTTTCATGCATTGAGACATTATGTAGAGTGTTTGATAATGGTGAGTCTTTCACAAAAAACCAGCATTCAAGCATCATAACATGAAAAAGACTCACCATTTTGTTTTATA
>ONNQ01000076.1 GCA_900319245.1 uncultured Lachnospiraceae bacterium
GCCGGTCCAGCTTCGATAGCTGCCTGCGACCTGCCGCGCGGCGTCATCGGCCATCTGAGAATAGAGTTGAAGTTTGCTTGGCATGTGTGAACCTCCTTTCGCACAAAAGAAAAGCGGGCAGCCCGTATAGAGCCGCCCGCCATTCAACTGATTTTACTCATCAAAGTCCGGGTAGAGCTCCAGCTTTGAATACTCGTCCTCCGTCATGGAGCCAAGTTTTTTCAGCGCAGAATCCGTCAGCTCGCGCAGCTCCTGATCCTCATCCGTCAGGACACCGCGCATCTCTTTGAGAGCGGCAACGGTTTTCTGCCTGCTTCCTCCGTCATAGATGCAGAGAAGATTGATTTCCTCAAATGTAAGATTGCTCATATTCAGATCTCCCTTTCTGCGCCTCTGCTGGGCGCGCTCTTCTTCGGAGCTTCTGTCCTTTCCTGCGTACTGTAGCTTCTGAGCTTTTCCAGTACAGACGGCCGCTCGTCGGTCTGCTTTTCCTGTTCGACCCTTGTAGGGCTTTTCCCGTTGTTGATAATCCCGTCGATCATGCCGTAATCATCCTCCATCGCCATTTCTGCGTTTTTCAGATAGTTTTCCGGCAGGAACTGAGGCAGTTCCTTAAATCCCCAGGAATCAACGTAATGACAGGATACACGCCCCTGCTGCCTTAGCACAATGATGTCGCTGACGGACAGGCTGTGCCCTGTGAAGTCCTGCGGCCGATCAATATTGAAACGGGTATAGATGTTATCCAGAGCGTCTCTGCTGTCCGTTCCGGGCGGCAGGGAGCCAGAATAGACAGCGCCATAGTTATCGTGGCTGACCTGCATTTCCCTCTGCCGCAGGTATTCCATATCCATAAAATGAAAATCTCTTGTCTCCGGAACATCATTGAGCTGGAGGAGCAGAAAACCGTCCTCCTTGCCGTCAAGGAAGGATTTTTCGTAGTCCGGCCGGTCAACTTCCGGCTCAAAGCCCATCTTGGCCGCTTCCCAATCCTCACGGGAAACACCGAAAAAACCGTCATGGCTTCGGATTTCTTCCGCGTCGAAAGCCATGGACTCGGTATTGTCGGTGTAGAGCATATAAACCGGCACATCCCGTTCATAGAGCTCCAGCGCCTGCTCCTTGGAGAGTGGCTGCATATTCTCATCGGTGTAGCCGTAGGCGTTCATGGCATCCACACTGATTGCCGGATCAATTTTATGTTCCTGCGTCTGCGTTTCCTCCTGAACCCCCATCGTCACCTCCGGCTCGCTGGCAGGGACGGCCTGCTCCCGGCTTCCTTTCTCGGCCTCCCGTTCCTTCATAAGCTGCGCATAGCTTCTGTCGATGTCCGTAATGAGATCAGAGGCGGTTTTATTGATAGTTTCCAGACTGGCCCGGAGCTCCGGCAGCTCCTTGTCCTTTGACCATGTGGCGATGTAGCCGAAGCTGTTTTCGCCGGTGGCGATCCCATAGTAAGCACAAACGGAATAGGAAATGCTCTCTGCCTCCACTTCCTCCGTGCGCCGGTCTTTTTTCTTAACCGGCTCGGCATTTTCGCTTGCGGCAGCCGCAGCTTCCTTCTGCTTCTCATAATTGTGCAGCTTGGAATGGGCGATCTCATGGATGGCAGCGCATACCGTCTGTACTTCGCTCATTCCTTCCCGCAGAGTAATGGACTGTTCCTCCGGGCTGAAGAAACCGTCCATACCGCGGGCAATGGGCTTGATTTCGATGGGAACCGGCGAAGCGCGCCGGATTGCCTCCATAAAAGCCTCGTAATCCTGAACATTCCCTGAAAGGTCATTGGCAAGCTGCGGCAAAGGCTTCCCGCTGGTCTGACTTACATCGAACACCGTAACAGGCTTATACATGGGGATCTTGATTTCTTTTTCCTCCATGATGACCTTCCCATCCGCATCCAACATGGGGAGCCTGGTGTCGGGGTCCAGCTTCTGTTCCTCAATCTTCTTTTTGTAAGGGGTGGGCGCAATGATCTTGATGCCGTGTTCGCCCTTGTTGACGTTGCGTTCAAACTGATCCCGCCATTTGTTGAAACCGGCAACCAGCGTAGCGTCCGGTTTCTGCATGTAGATCAGCATGGTATTGTTTACGCTGTAACGATGGAACCGGCTCATCGTCTGAAGGTACTGTTGATATTTCTCGGATTCAAACAGCTCTTTGATTTCGGCTTCGATGCTGTCGGTTATTTCTTTGAGCCGTTCTTTGTTGCTTTTCTTCTCTTCCGGCATGATTACTCCTTTCCGGGGCACGGCCCCTTAAACTGGTTTCCGCACAGGAACAAATGTCCTGTGCGGAATCAGATGCTTATTCTTCTTTCTGGCGCGGAGGCGGCTGGCGGCCTGCCATTTTCGCGTTCTCACTGAGCTTCTTTCGCCTTGCCTCACTAAAGGGAGAGTGGAGACTGATACAGCTTTTCGGAACGATATAGCTGACAGCGCCGGGATGCTCCTTTCGGTCAGCATAGAACTTGTCGGGATATTTCTGTGAGAGCTGTTTGAGACGGGATATGAG
>ONNQ01000072.1 GCA_900319245.1 uncultured Lachnospiraceae bacterium
CCTGGAAGTGCTGGACGAAAACGGGGAGCTGGAACGGAAAGCGGATATGTTCACCCGTCGCACCATCAAGCCCCATGAGGTCGTGACCTCGGTTGACACTGCTTCTGAGGCACTGGCGCTCTCTATTTCTGAAAAAGCCGGTGTGGACATGGAATTCATGTCAGAGCTTACTGGGAAATCCGAGGAGAAACTGGCCGATGAGCTGAGAGGAGTGATCTTCAGGCTTCCGGCACCGGTGGACGAAACCGGCAGGCCAGTCTATCAGACGGCTGACGAATACCTTTCCGGCAATGTCAGGGAAAAACTGCGCACAGCGGAACGCGCCGCAGCCTCTTTCCCGGAAGCCTTCAATTCCAATGTGGAGGCTCTGCGGGCGGCCCAGCCCAAAGACCTGGATGCCAGCGAAATTGACATCCGGCTCGGAGCAACCTGGGTGGATAAGAGCTATATCCAGCAATTCATGGAGGAAACCTTCCATGTGCCGTTTTATCTGCGGCACTCCATCGAGGTAAACTTCTCCGCTTTTACGGCGGAGTGGAACATTCAGGGAAAGAATCAATGCAGTTACAGCGATGTAAATGCTTATGTGACCTACGGAACCCAGCGCGCCAATGCTTACCGCATTTTGGAGGATACGCTGAACCTCCGTGATGTGCGGATTTACGACACCATTGAGGACCCGGACGGAAAGGAACGGCGCGTCCTCAATTCCAAAGAGACGACGTTGGCACAGCAAAAACAGCAGGCTATCAAGGATGCTTTTCGGGATTGGGTATGGAAAGACCCGGAGCGGCGACGCGACCTTGTACAGCATTACAATGATCTCTTTAACTCTAACCGCCCGCGTGAATATGACGGACGGCATATCAACTTCTCAGGAATGAACCCGGAAATTGTGCTTCGTGAGCATCAGCTCAACGCAGTAGCGCACATTCTCTACGGCGGCAACACTCTGCTCGCCCACGAAGTGGGGGCAGGGAAAACGTTTGAAATGGTGGCGGCAGCCATGGAAAGCAAACGGCTCGGCCTTTGCCAGAAGTCCCTCTTTGTGGTGCCGAATCACCTGACAGAACAATGGGCCTCCGAGTTTCTCCGGCTGTATCCTTCGGCGAATATTCTTGTTGCGACGCGAAAAGATTTTGAGGCGCGCAACCGGAAGAAATTCTGTGGCAGGATCGCTACCGGTGACTATGATGCCGTTATCATCGGGCACAGTCAGTTTGAACGCATCCCGGTGTCAAAGGAACGACAGGAGCGGCTTTTGCAGGAGCAGATCGACGAGATCGAGGAAGGAATTGCCGAGCTGAAATACAGCCGCGCGGAACGGTTTACCATCAAGCAGATGGAAAAAACAAAAAAGAGCCTCGAAACGCGGCTTAGAAAGCTGCAAGAGACTGACCGAAAAGACGACGTTGTTACCTTTGAGCAGCTTGGCGTGGACCGGCTATATGTGGACGAGGCGCACGCGTTCAAGAACCTGTTCCTCTACACAAAGATGAGGAACGTGGCGGGGCTCTCCAACTCCGACGCACAGAAATCCTCGGACATGCTCCTAAAGTGCCGGTACATCGACGAGATCACCGACAGCAAGGGCGTTGTCTTTGCCACCGGAACCCCTGTTTCAAATAGTATGACCGAACTTTACACCATGATGCGGTATTTGCAGCATGACACCATCCAGCGCAAAGGACTGTCCCACTTCGACTGCTGGGCGTCCACCTTTGGAGAAACCATCACCGCCATTGAGCTTGCCCCGGAGGGAACCGGCTATCGCGCCAGGACGCGCTTTGCCCGGTTTTATAACCTGCCGGAACTGATGACCCTTTTCAAAGAGGCTGCGGACATTAAGACATCAGATCAGCTCGATCTTCCCACGCCGACGGCGATCTATCACAATGTTGTGGCGCAACCTACGGAGATACAAAAAGAGATGGTACAGCAGCTCTCCGAGCGGGCGTCCCGCGTCCACGCCGGAAATGTTGACCCGTCTCAGGATAACATGCTCAAAATCACATCGGATGGTCGGAAGCTGGGGCTTGACCAGCGTGTTATCAACCCCGATCTCCCCGACGATCCGTCCAGCAAGGTCAATATGTGTGTGGACAATATCGTGCGTATTTATAAGGACGGAGACAAAGACAAACTGACACAGCTTGTTTTCTGTGATCTCTCCACTCCCAAAGGAAGAACCGCACAAGCCAGGGTCGCAAAGGCAGACGGTACGATCAACGGCGCGGAACTTCATGCCGTGACAGCTATGGTGGATAAGGAGCTTCCGGACGCTGTGCCGGAATTTACGATTTATGAGGACATTCGCAGCAAGCTCGTCGCTGCGGGCATTCCAAGAGAACAGATTGCCTTTATCCATGACGCCAACACAGAAGTCCGCAAAAAAGAACTGTTTTCCAAAGTGCGGACAGGACAGGTGCGCGTCCTGATGGGAAGTACCTTTAAGATGGGTGCCGGTATGAACGTGCAGGACCGGCTCATTGCCCTGCATGATCTGGATGCCCCATGGCGTCCCGGTGATCTGGAACAGCGCAGCGGGCGCATCATCCGGCAGGGGAACATGAATCCGGAGGTGCATATCTACCGTTATGTGACGGAGGCAACCTTCGATGCCTATCTGTGGCAGACTTTGGAAAACAAACAGAAATTCATTTCCCAGATTATGACGAGCAAATCTCCGGTGAGATCCTGCGAGGACATTGACGAAGCAGCTCTCTCCTACGCGGAGATCAAGGCTCTGTGCGCCGGGGATGAGCGCATCAAGGAAAAAATGGACCTGGACATCGACGTTGCGCGGCTGAAGCTGATGAAAGCCAACCACCAGAGCCAGCAGTACCGTCTGGAGGACGATCTTCTCAAGACCTTCCCGGAGCAGGTGGAGCGTTGTCTTCTCAAGACCTTCCCGGAGCAGGTGGAGCGTTGCAAGGGATATATTGCCGGATTTGAGACCGACCTGAAAACACTGGCAGAGCATCCGCACCCGAAGGACGGCTTTGCCGGCATGACTATCCGAGGAGATGCGCTGACGGATAAGGAAAACGCCGGAGCTGCACTTTTGGATGCCTTGAAAGAAGCCAAGGGCTTTGAGCCCGTCCCGATTGGAAGTTATCGGGGCTTTCAAATGTCCCTGACGCTTGAAAATTTTGGTAAGGACTATGTTCTGACACTCAAAGGGCAGATGACCCATCGTGTCGATCTCGGTAAGGATGCCAGAGGTAATCTGACCCGTATCGACAATGCCCTGAATGCCATACAAAACCGCTTGGAGAGTACCAGAAGCCAGCTTGAAAACACCTATGCGCAGATCGAAAACGCGAAAGCGGAGCTGGGCAAACCTTTCCCGCAGGAAGAAGAACTGCAAACCAAATCGGCACGGCTGACGGAACTCAATATCGCATTGAACATTGACGACCGCACACCTAATGAGCAGATCGCGGACTCTGCGGACATGGATGTATCTGTTACGGCGAAAAGAGAGCGTCCGTCGGTTCTTGCGAAGCTGAACCGGCCTCTTGAGTGCAGCACGGATGCTCCGGCGAAAGCCAGATCAAGAGAGGAGGCATTGTAAATGAATCACACACACGTTTATATCTACCCCGCAGAGTATGCACGGGAGCACGGCGAGCTGGAGGCTTACCGTGCTTCCTCCAAGGCGGACATTGCCTGTAAAGAGGCGATTGAAGCGGCGATCCGCGATCACTACCGGGATAACCGGCTGGACACATCCTGCGTAAAGCAGGTGTCCGACGAGTTCGGCTACGAGCGGATGCTCCGCGTCCTGGCCAACACCGTCCGGCAGAAGGATTGGGATGGACGCATTTCACGTGACAATAAAGTGTGGGCGCAGACCATTCCGATCTACGCCAATCCAGATGGCTGGGGGCAGGACCGCAATGTTTATTTTGTTGTGGAATCACACCCCGGCCTGACGGATTTATTCGTAACGCAGGCAAGAAAAGAGTATGCAAGAGAGCGGGAAAAACCAAAGGAACGGGATTCTGTTCTTGCGAAACTCCGAAAACCAAAGGTGGAGCCCTCTATGAAGGCTCCGTCCCCGAAGGCAAAGAGGCAGGAGCTGGAGCCATGAAGAAGCGGATACGGAACCGGCAGATCATTTTTTGGGTCTCACCGATTGAGGAAGCTATGATCGAGGAGCGTATGTCCCAAGTTGGGACGAAGTCGCTCAGTGCCTATCTGCGTAAGATTGCCATTGACGGCATGATAATCAACCTGCAAATCCCGGA
>ONNQ01000002.1 GCA_900319245.1 uncultured Lachnospiraceae bacterium
CGATTTGCACATAGACACTTGTATTATAAAGGAAATGGACAAGAAATGTGTGAAGTAGTCATAAAAGTTCTATAAAAATGTCCTCGCTTTTGGTACAATATAATATAGTTAAAAATGTGTCATGATTTTTACAAAGGATTGAAACCACTATCTGTCGGTCGTGAACGCAACCCAAAATCAGAAATTGCAAACGCATTGCTGAAAGGAGTAACAAATGGTAACCAATGATGCTACACTCGTGCGACTGAAGCACAGAATTATGGAAGAGACAGCCAAGCTGGCCTGGGACGGCAAGCTGGATGAGGAACACAGGGAAAAACTCATCTATGAGATCATTCCCGGACCCATGGCAACCTATCGCTGCTGTGTCTACAAAGAGAGAGAGCTCGTCAAACAGAGAATCAATCTTTCCCTGGCCAAGTGTCCGGATGGAATCTCCCAGTCTGAGAACATTGTTCAGGTAATCCGCCCTGCCTGTGAGGAATGTCCTCTTTCCGCTTATACCGTAACTGATAACTGCCGTCTCTGCATGGGCAAGGCTTGTATCAATTCCTGTAAGTTCGGTGCGATCAGCATTGGCGAGAGAAGAACCCACATTGATCCCAATAAGTGCAAAGAGTGCGGTATGTGCGCGAAGGCATGTCCTTACGGCGCGATTGCCCATCTCGTTCGTCCTTGCAAGAAGGCTTGCCCCGTCGGCGCCATCACCTATGATGACAACGGCATTTGCGTGATCGACGAGAATAAGTGCATCCAGTGCGGTCACTGCATCCACTCCTGTCCTTTCGGTGCAATCGGTTCCAAGACCTATCTTGTAAACATTATCAATGATATCCGTGCCGGCAAGGAAGTCATCGCTATGGTCGCGCCTGCAACAGAAGGCCAGTTCGGCGCTGATATCACAATGAAGTCCATCAAGGAAGCGTTCATCAAGATGGGCTTTGCTGATATGGTCGAGGTCGGTCTCGGCGGCGATATGACGGCTGCATACGAGTCCATTGAGTGGGCGGAAGCCAAGGAAGAAGGCAAGAAGATGACGACTTCCTGCTGCCCCGCATTCATGAACATGATCAAGAAGCACTTCCCCAAGCAGTATGAGGAGAACGTCTCTCAGACCGTTTCCCCTATGTGCGCGATTTCCAGATATCTCAAGGCTACACGCCCCGGCTGCGTCACCGTATTCCTCGGACCTTGCATCGCCAAGAAATCCGAAGCGGCTGACAAGTCCATACCCGGCAATGCGGATTACGTCATCACCTACGGTGAGTTCCGTGCGCTGATGCGCTCCAAGGGCGTGGAAGTGCAGGCGGAAGACAACTCCTATCAGGAGTCCTCGATCTGGGGCAAGCGCTTCGCTACATCCGGCGGCGTTGCCAATGCGGTTCTCGAGTGCATGCAGGAGAGAGGCCAGGATACTTCCGGCATTACCTATGTACAGGTGGCAGGCGGTCTCGAGTGCAAGACCACTCTGACTATGCTCAAGGCCAATCGTCTCAAGGAAGACTTCGTAGAAGGTATGATCTGCGAGGGCGGCTGCGTAGGCGGACCTTCCAAGCACAGAACCGAGATGGAGATCAAGAGAGCCAGAGAAGGCCTTCTCAAGAAAGCCGATGGCAGAAAGGTTCTCGACAACCTGAAGAATTATCCTATGGACAAGTTCTCCATGTATCGTGACGGTCACATGGACGAGGAGTGCCAGGTAGAGATCAACAAGTAATCCTATATAATGAACGGCATGTCTGAAGCGATGCTATCGAAGACATGGCATAGATTCCTTGTATTATATTGTTGACATTAAGAGCGGATCGGTATTGTCTGATCCGCTCTTTTTTACCACGATCATGTGGACGCTTTGCGTACAGAATGCTATAATAATATGCCGTAAATATTTATTTAACTAAAGAGGTTTATGATGCGAATTGGAACAGGATATGACGTACATAAGCTCGTAGAGGGACGCAAACTGATCATCGGCGGCGTTGAGATCCCCTATGAAAAGGGACTTTTAGGACATTCCGACGCAGACGTGCTGGTCCATGCGATCATGGATGCGCTTCTTGGCGCGGCTGCGCTGGGGGACATCGGTTTGCATTTCCCGGATACGGATGAGAAGTATAAAGGCGCCGACTCCTTGATGCTCATGCGGGAAGTCAGAAGGATTCTGGAAGAGCATTACTTCCTGATTGAGAACGTGGATTCCACCATCATTGCGCAGGCGCCCAAGATGAAGCCCCATATCGAAGCGATGCGCCGCAATATTGCGGAGGCGCTGCAGATCGATATCTCTCAGGTGAGCGTCAAGGCCACTACGGAAGAGAGACTGGGATTTACGGGCCGCGGAGAAGGCATTTCCGCGCAGGCAGTGGCCCTGATCACATCGCCAATGGATCTGGAGGCCAGGACGGCCTTTGATACGGGTGGAGGCTGCGCAGCCTGCCCTATACACAAGCAGTCCTAAAGGGCGTAGGCACCGTTGATCATCGAGCATACTTGTTATGCGTTCAGAAATAATTGTAAAGTGAGGATGACCATGAAGATTTTTAACACAATGTCAAGAAGCAAAGAGGAATTTGTGCCGCTGAAGCCCGGAAAGGTCAGTATGTACGTATGCGGTCCGACCGTTTACAACCTGATCCACATCGGCAACGCGCGCCCTATGATCGTATTCGACACGGTCAGACGGTATTTTGAATACAAGGGATATAAAGTCAATTATGTGTCCAACTTCACGGACGTCGATGACAAGATCATCAACAAGGCTATGGAAGAGGGCGTCGATGCTTCCGTCATTTCTGAGCGCTATATCACGGAATGCCAGAAGGATATGGCGAGCCTCAATATCCGTCCTGCGACCATGCATCCCAGGGCGACCCGCGAGATCGGCGGCATGATTGATATGATCCAGACTTTGATCGACAAGGGATACGCCTATGTGGCAGAGGACGGCACAGTTTATTACAGCACCAGGAAGTTTGACGGATATGGCAAGCTTTCCCACAAGGACCTCGACAATATGCGAAGCGGCAACCGCGATCTCAAGGTCACTGGCGCTGAGCAGAAGCAGGATCCGCTGGATTTCGTCCTCTGGAAACCCAAGAAGGACGGAGAGCCTTACTGGGATTGCCCATGGTGCAAGGGAAGACCCGGCTGGCACATTGAGTGCTCTGTCATGAGTAAGCGCTATCTGGGCAGCCAGATCGACATTCACGCAGGCGGCGAGGACCTCATATTCCCGCACCATGAGAATGAGATCGCGCAGTCAGAGGCGGCCAATGGCGTCTCGTTTGCAAAATATTGGATGCACAACGCCTTCCTCAATATCGACGGCGTCAAGATGGCCAAGTCCAAGGGCAATTTCTTCACTGTGCGCGACGTCATCGCGCAGTATGATCCCCAGGTTCTTCGCTACTTCATGCTTTCTTCTCATTACAGAAGCCCTCTCAACTTCAGCAGAGAGCTCATGGAATCTGCCAAGGCTTCTTATGAGAGAATCCTCAACTGCGGCGAGAATCTGAAATTCCTTCTGGGCAAGGCGGAAGGCGCTATGACAGAGGAAGAAGCGGTGCTTGTCAAGGAGGCCGAGAGCTATCGCACACAGTTCGAGACGGCGATGGACGATGACTTCAACACGGCAGACGGCATTTCCGCTGTATTTGAGCTGGTCAAGTGGATCAACAGCCATGTGAGCGGCAGCTCCTCCAAGGAATTTCTGGAGGCGCTCGACAAAGAGCTTCTGGATCTGACAGACGTCTGCGGTCTGATCGTGGAGAGAGACAACGAGCTCGAGGACGATCTCGCCGCCTATGTGGAAGCGAAGATCGCAGAGAGAAAGGCCGCCAAGAAAGCACGCGATTTTGCCAAGGCCGACGCAATCCGCGACGAACTCAAGGCAAAAGGCATTATTCTGGAAGATACCAGAGAAGGAGTTAAATGGAAGAAAGCCTGAGAGGCATGATCCTCAAGGAATTTCCACATGAAGAAATTGATATCAGAACGTATTCCCCGGCGGCGCTCGCCTTTCTAGGGGATGCGGTCTATTCGCTGGTGATCAGGACCATCCTGATTTCCAAGGGAAACCGGCAAGTGGAGAAGCTGCACAACGAGACGACTTTCTATGTCAGGGCAGAGCAGCAGGCGGCCATCGGCAAGGCTGTCTATGATCTGATGACCGAAGAGGAAAAGAAGGTCTACCGGCGCGGCAGGAACTCCAATCCCTACCACCATGCCAAGAGTTCTTCACTGGAAGAATATTTACAAGCAACCGCACTGGAGGCCCTGTGCGGTTACTTGTATTTAAAGGACCGAACCGACCGCATGATGGAACTGCTCCGAGAGGGCGTTGCCAGAACGGACCGAAAAGGAAAATTGGGACCCAGAAAGCCGGATCCTGAACAGATAGGAGACATAGAAGATGAAGAATGAGAATCGGATCGAGGGAAGAAACGCCGTCATTGAGGCGTTTCGCTCCGGTAAAACGATCGATCGATTATATATGCTGGACGGCAGCAAAGAAGGTGCCATGCAGACGGTGCGCAAGGAAGCGGCCAAGCGCGGCACGCCGATCAAGTATGTGAATCGCCAGCGCCTGGACCAGATGTCGGAGACAGGCAGGCACCAGGGCGTGATCGCGGAAGTTGCGGCTTATTCCTATGCGGAGATGGAAGACCTCTTTGCCAAGGCAAAAGAGAAGGGAGAAGATCCTTTCTTCGTCCTTCTGGACGGCATTGAGGATCCCCACAACCTTGGCGCCATTATCCGTACCGCCAATATGGCAGGCGCGCACGGTGTGATCATCCCCAAGGACAGGGCCGTTGGCCTGACTGCGACCGTTGCCAAGGCATCCGCCGGCGCGATCAACTATACGCCGGTCGTCAAGGTCACCAACCTGGTCCGCACGATGGAAAAGCTCGCGGAGCAGGGGCTTTGGTTTGTATGCGCCGATATGGACGGCACTAATCTGACCGAACTTAACTTAAAGGGTCCCATCTGCCTTGTGATCGGAGCGGAAGGAAGCGGCGTCAGCAGGCTGGTCAAGGAGAAGTGCGACATGGTGGCGTCGATCCCGCAGAAGGGCGATATCGACTCCCTGAACGCATCTGTGGCGATGGGTGTTTTGGCGTATGAGATCGTTCGTCAGAGAAGCCTTTGACAACGGATCGCGCATGACCGTGCATACCATACAGTGAGGATCCATGAAAAAAGAAACGTATGAGAAGTATTCAGATGAAGAACTGATCGCACTGTTTCGGGACGGCGACCAGGATGCGATGGAAACTCTTCTCAATAAATATAAGGGACTGGTGCTGGGAAAGGCCAAATCCATGTATATCCTGGGCGGGGATTCAGACGACCTGATCCAGGAGGGGATGTTGGGCCTCTTTAAGGCCGTCAGGGACTATGACTGCGGCCGGGACGCCAGCTTCCGGACATTTGCGCAGCTGTGCGTGACGAGGCAGCTCTACACAGCGGTGACCGCCTCCAGCAGGAAGAAACATCTTCCTCTTAATACAGCGATTTCGCTCAGTCGGCCCGTGCGAGAAGACGATAGCGACGAACAGGATGAGGAGCTGGTGGACTGCCTGGAAGCGGACGATAGTACCAACCCGGAGGCGTATTTGATCGGGCAGGAAGAGCTGGAGCGCCTGGAAGAGAAGATTGAGAAAGAGCTGAGCCCGATGGAAAAGCAGGTGCTGGATCTGCATTTGACCGGAATGGGCTATGTGGAGATCGCGCACGTCCTCAATCGGGATGAAAAATCCACGGACAATGCGCTGCAGAGGATCCGCGCGAAACTTAAAAAATGGAGGTAACATAGATGGCAGTAAATCCCAAACAGCTGATGCAGATGGCAGACAGACTTCGGATCTTCAAAGAACAGCATCCGCGTGTGCTTGAATTTATCAGCGCGGTTGGAAGAAGTTCCCTGCAGCCCGGCGTCATATTGGAACTCAAAGTGACCGAAACAGACGGCAGAACTTCTGTGACCAATATGCGGCTCACACCGGAGGACATCGAGACCATCGAGATCATTAAGAGCCTTAAGGGAGGCAAATAAAGCGCTGTATTCGTATAATAGAAGCGCCGGCAGAACGAGCAGGATAATACAAATATGTAGAAAAGCAGGGCAGACCATTACGATCCGTCCTGCTTTTCTTTATCGTTTCATTTCCCCGAATGATGTACGCGGTATTATTTTTGCAATACGCCGTCGGTGCCAAAGGTATAAGACGTTCCACCGATTGTGTGCTTGCCTGTAAACATCTTGCCGTAGGAGTCAAAATAGTACTTCTTGCCGTCAATGGTCTGCCAGCCGGTCTTGGCGTAAAAGTCACCGGGCGTCAGATAGTAGGTCTGCCCATCGATGGTCTGCCAGCCTTCCAGAAGATAGCCCTTGTCAGGACTCAGATAATACCATTTCTTCTGTTCTTTGACCCACTCCCAGCCGGTGTGCATATAGCCGGCGATCGGATCAAAATAGTACTTCTTGTTGTTGATGCGCTTCCAGCGAAGGTACATCTTGCCGTCGCTTGTGAAGTAATACTTGTTGCCCTGGATGGTCTTCCAGCCTGTCACACGCAGTCCGTTTCCGTTGAAATAGTAGATATCGCCGTTGATATTCTGGAAGCGGTTCGTCAGGAAGGAATTACCAACCTTGAACTTGTAGCTGCTGCCGGATTTTACCCAAACGCCGCTGGAGGCCGCGTTGTAGGAGGCACTGTTGTTGCTGGGAAGGCAGCTGAAGTGCACGATCTGTCTGGCCGTCTTGGGCGCGTTACTGATAATAACGCCTTTTCCGGCCGCGCATTCAACGACTTTGCCATTGCCCAAATAGATTGCCACATGACTGTTGCTGCCGGCGGTTCCTTTGCCGGTGCAGATCACGTCGCCGGGAGACGCCTTGCTGACGTCCGTACCGATGTTGACGCCGCCGGGATAGCGGCTTGGCTTGTTGCCCCACTCGTAGGAGTGGACGAAGTCCTCGACCAGTCCAAACTTATGAAGAACGTGGTATACGTACCATGAGCAGTCCGTCTTTCCGCCGGATTTCAGGTGCTTGTAGCGAAGACCATTCGGATCGTTGTTGGTGACGGAGGAAGCATAATCGATCTTGCCGACAAAATAGGTTGCATAGGCCAGCATGTTATTCACAAATGCTGAATTCCGATTCGTGCTGTAGTCCAGCGTCATATCCTTATCTGTGCCCGCCGCCCAGGCCTTGGTCACCGTCGATGTCAGGTATGTATTGCTGTTCCAGACCACTTTGGTGCCGGGAGAAGCGGAGGAAGTCTGCGACGTCACCTGCGACGCGGCAGAAGGCGCCGTTCCGGTCGTGAGCTGTCCTTTATTATTGAAGGTATAGCTCTTGCCGTCGATGGTCTGTGTGCCGGTTACCATGACGCCGTCGGTGCCAAAATAGTAGGTCTTGGAGCCGATGGTCTTCCAACCGGTGATCATGAAGGCGCTCTGGGTATCGAAGTAATACTTCTCGCCGCCAATGGTCTGCCAGCCTGTCTTTGCATAGAACTCATCGGGCGTCAGATAGTATTTCTTGCCGCCGATGGTTCTCCATCCCTCGAGAAGGTATCCCTTGGAAGGACTCAGATAGTACCACGCGTTCTTTTCCTCGACCCACTCCCAGCCGGTGTGCATATGGCCGTCGACGGGATCGAAGAGATATTTCTTGCCGTTTACTCGCTTCCAGCGAAGCAGCATGCGTCCGTTCGAATCAAAGTAATAGGTCTTTTTATTAATGGTCTTAAAACCGGTCACGCGATAACCGCTGTTGTCAAAATAGTAGGTATAGCTGCCGATCTTCTGGAACTTGTTCTTGGAATAGGTTCCATTTGTATTGCGGTATTTGTATCCGTTGCTGTCTTTAATAAACTTTGCCGTAAATTTATAGCGTGTAGGCAGCGCTGTGACGGAATCCGCAGCAGACACTGTAGCGGCCGTTGCCTTCATAGCAGTTGTAATGTGATAGGGCAGCGCGTCGTTAAACTGGTATTTGACCTGGTTGACGACCTTTCCGGCACTGTTCTTGATGTTGGCTGTGACGGTCTTGAGGTTGCGCTCGCCGGCGACACTGATATGACCGGCTTTGACGGTGAATGTCAGCATGCCGTTATAGCGTGTGCTGTAGACGTTGCAGGTCTTTTGCAGGACACTGAGCGGTGTTTTGACCCAGCCGCCGCCGCAGGAATCGGGATCGTCGCCGTTCCAGTTGTAGAAAGCAAAAGAGGGGTTGACTTTTTTGAGGAATGCGGATGTGTTGCTGGTGTTGCCGCCGTGGTGGTTCATCTTGAAGATGTCCGCCTTGATATTGATCCCGGCCTTGACAATCTGATTCTCGACTTCCTTCTCGATATCCCCACAGGTGAGGAAGGAGACACTGCCGGAAGTCACCTTGGTGACCAGGGAGTTATTGTTGATGTAATTGGCGTCATACTTACCGCTGTTATAGGTGCAGCCCCAGAGAACCTTCAAAGTGGCGTTTCCGACCTTGAAGCTGGATCCCTTCTTGAGATATACGATCTTGACGCCTTCGTCATTGGCGGCGCTGACAATCGCATTGTAGCCGGCCAGAAAGTCCTTGCAATAATTGCTCTTCTGTGCGCCCTTTTTGATATAGGCGGGGTCCGGAAGATAGACAGTGCCCACATTAAAACGGGAATCCCTGATAATGGTAGGGATCTGGTGCATATGATCGTAATGATAGTGGGAAAGATAGATGTCAAAAGTATAGAAATGGTGATCATCCAGGTAGTTGATCAGCGTATCATACTTGTCCCGCAGATAGGTATCCATCAGAAGGTTCTTGCCGCCGCTCGAGAGCATTGTGCTGTCTCCCCAGACAGAGTCATGACCGTAGTCGATCGGCGTGATCTGCATATTGCCGCTCGCCGCCTGTGTCGGCAGAACGGGAGAGAGGGACGTAAAGAGTAAAAGAATTCCCAGTAGGAATAAGAATAATGACCTGCGTATGCAGGAGCTCGAATGATGAACGTGTGTATTCGCGACCATAGTTACTCCTATATGCCTCTTGTTTCATCGTAAAAGAGGCGTGATTAAGCATCATAAACTCGTACCACGATAAGGATAACATATAGTTACGAAATTGTTAACTAAAAATTAAATAAAATTCAATATAGATGTAATAAATGTCAAAATATATACAAATATATTACGTTATGAAGCCCAATGCCTACTGTGTGTCCGCTTGAGGTCGCACAAACAGACCTGCTGCATACAGCACAGCGCCAATGCCCAGCAGGATCCATCCGGCGACCATCATCCAATGCTGGTATATAGAGGCGTTGCCGGCGATCTCAAAAACGCCGCGCAGGAGACTGCTGACTGTCAGCGCCGCGGTTCCCGTGTGCCAAAATAGCGTGGACAAAAGACTGGGCCCCGGGATGGCCGACACCAGATACAGGACGCAGGCGGGCAGTGCCACAAGACATAAAGGCCATGCAAACATGTAGGTCATAAAGGGAGAGTGCACGCCGTGGGAAAACACATTATAAATAAGATAAAAGACAAAGCAAAACGCAGAGATGCAAAGGGCGGTCAGCGCCGTCCTGCGGAGTGCGCCGCGGTCTTTTTCACTCACCAATATAGACAATATCACTGATACTCCTTTCCGTGATCTTTTCCCCGAAAGTCGTCGGTTTGTTGAGAACGCGTCCGTTGAACCAGATCGTAGAGGATCCGCCGCCATCCAGATTATAGGCCGTCGTGCAGCCAAGATCCTGCATCAGCTGCGCAAGTTCAAGAAGAGACAGGCCCACACTTTCCTCCGTTCTACCATCAGAGACAACAAATACATAGTGAAGAGGCGCAATCTGCCCAATCGAAGTGCGGGGGTTGGTGACCTGGGCGCGTTCCACTTCATCGCCTTCTCGGACTGTGATTTCTCCGTCAATCAAAAGGCCCGGTCCAAAGGAAAAGATATCCCGGGCGCCCATATCTGCCATATCCTGCGCCGAATAATCCACTTCTGCCAGGATTTCCAGTGTTCCATCCGCCATGATACACAGATCTTCCTGGTCCTGGTCATAGGCGGCCAGATCGCGGTATAAATAGCCGCCTCGCATGACATATCCCGCGTCGCGGAATCCATAATAATCGCCGTTAATAGCAAGAACCGCGTTGTTGGCCTCGGCAATCGAGGAGGTCGTATTCGTCAGATTGCGTCCAAATGCATCGCCTGCAAGGGCGGTTTGGAGAAGGTCGGGATTATCCACGACGATATCCGCGATATAGATATCGGTGTCCAGCCTTCGCATAGTGCGGATCTGTATCGATATATGGCCGTCCTCATAGGAGGTATCCGTGATGACCGGCTCGGTCAAAACATTCTCCTCGTCGCCTGCATCGTCTGCGATGCCGGGATCCTCTGTCTGAGAAGTGGAGAGGCCGGAAGCGATCTCATTCGTCTCGGACCTATGAATGATATCTCTGGGGATCACAAATGCGTCGAGCAGCGTCCAAATTGTCCACAGGACAAGGATGATGGACGCCGCGATCCGCCAGATTCTTCGCACCTTGCGCCTGAAAACCAAAGAATCAGCATGGTGCCCGCTGATTTGTCTATTTGTTTTACTCATGTTGATCAGTACTACCTATCGAAAAAACAGCGCAGCGTCAGTCCTTGGACATGCGAATGACAATGTCTGCCGCAATTGCGATCAGTCCTGCGGCGGCAAGTCCAAGCCCCGCCTTTTTCAAAGGCTCCTTATATATAAGGAAAGAATCACGAACAGGGCGGAAGTGAGAGCTCTCGTTGTCATCCTCATACACCGTCTCAATGGGGAGCATGATCAGAGGCGCGCGCTTCACCGCTTCTGTCAAAAAATTCATCTCATAGTCATAGCGGTCGCCCTTTACGCGCAGTGCGAGCGGAATGAGGGACACAGGAATGCCGCGAAGGCCCGTTTGCGTGTCTTTACAGGATACGCCTGTGGCGGCCTTAAAGAAGGCCGACGTGATGCGATTGCCCATTCTGCTTCTAGGCGGTACGTTTTCTTTGTCAAAATCGCGAACTCCCAGAACAAGATGATCGGGATAGGTATCCATGGCGTCCGCAATTCGCACGATATCCTGCGCCAGATGCTGCCCATCCGCGTCTGCTGTGATGATATTGATTTTTTGGCCAAACTGATGGACCGCTTTTTCGATTCCGGTCCGCAGTGCGGCGCCCTTTCCCATATTATGTTCGTGATGGACGATGGTGCAGCCCAGCTCTTCCGCGCGGTAGAAAATCGGCGTGTATTCGCTGCCGCTGCCATCATCGGCCAGTACAATTCTGATAAGGCCCGTGTTTTCGAGGGTTTCTACAAGTTCTAACAGTCTGTGATCCGGTTTATAGGCCGGTATGCAGACAACATGATTGATAACAGTATTCATATAGAGTAGACACTCCTTTCTGACGTATTCGGGAATCATGCGCCTTGCAGCAGGCGTCTTACAATAGGATTCCGGAATCCTATTATAGCGTATTTGCCATAAAAGAAAATCAATTTAAAGTGACAATTTTGTGAAGTCCTTTATTATAGAGAATTCTTTTGCTATAATACAGAGATGAATTTGGATTCAGAAAGGAAAAGGTTCACTATATGAATTTTGGTAGAAGAGGAATACGCAACAGGCAGGAGTATCTTGCCTCGAAGAGCCGCAAGCGCCTCAAAAAGGTCATGCTTGGCGCCGGACAGCTTCTGCTGGTCGCCTTTATAGGTCTTGGCGTGATCGGGGCGGCGCTGGGACTGGGTGTTTTTCGCGGCGTGATCGACAGTGCTCCGAGCCAGACAGTCATCGACGTCAGTCCCAAAGGCTTTTCTTCCTTTGTATATGATGCCAAGAACAATCAGGTGGCCAAGCTTGTGTCGGCAGACTCCAACCGAATCCCGGTTTCCGGCGATATGATCACAGAGAATCTGGCGCACGCGTTTGTTGCAATCGAGGATGAGCGCTTTTACGAGCATAAGGGCATTGACGCACCCGGCATTTTGAGAGCTGCCGTGATCGGCGTGACGACCGGTCATTTCTCGGAGGGCGCAAGTACCATCACACAGCAGCTGATCAAGAATAATGTCTTTACGTCCTGGACCAATGAGACGAGCGTGGAGAGGATCAAGAGAAAGCTGCAGGAACAGTACCTGGCCATTGAACTTGAGAAGACCATGAGTAAGGACACAATCCTTCTCAACTACCTCAATACGATCAACCTGGGCCATGGTACGCTCGGCGTAGAAGCGGCGTCCCAGCGCTATTTTGACAAGCACTGCGATGAGCTGACTGTATCAGAATGTGCTGTACTGGCCAGTATCCCGCAGAACCCCACGCAGTTCGACCCGATCATCTATCCGGAGCAGAACAAGCAGAGAAGAGAAGTGGTTCTCAACTACATGCTCAATCAGGGCTATATTGACAACGAACAGCTGGCCAAGGCGGAAGAGGACGACGTCTACACCAGAATACAGGAAGTCAACATCAAGAAGCAGGTCGAGGACAATAAGATCAACTCCTACTTTGTCGATGCGCTGCAGACACAGATTCTGCAGGATTTGCAGGATGACGCAGGAAAGACGGAAGAAGAAGCCTATGCACTTCTTTACAGCGGCGGCCTTAAGATCTACTCCACACTGGATCCTGACATTCAGGCAATCTGCGACCGGGAGTGCAGTGAGGATTCCGGCAACTTCCCTGAGAACGTCAAGTATATCCTCAGTTACAAACTCTCTGTCATCAACGAAGACGGCACGACGTCCAACTATGACAGCAACTCGCTGGCCAACTGGCTGGCAGAGCAGGATTGGGATGCGGACCTTATGTACAGCTCCAAGGATAACGCCTACAGCGATATCGAGGACTTCAGAAATTCGGTCATCAAGGATCCCAAGAAGCAGAAATATACAGAGAGCGTAAACCTGGCGCCCCAGCCTGAGATCTCCCTGACCATCGAGGACCAGCACAACGGACATGTGCTTGCCATGGTCGGCGGACGAGGTGACAAGGAAGCGAACAGAACGCTCAACAGAGCGACCGATACGCTTCGTCAGCCCGGATCCACCTTCAAGGTCATCACGACCTACGCGCCTGCGTTGGATACAGGGGATTACACGCTCGCTTCTTCCGTTGTCGATGAGCCTTACAGCTATAAGAGCGGCGTGCCGGTCCGCAACTGGTACAAAGGATACAGAGGACTGTCCACAGTCAGACAGGGTATCGTGCAGTCCATGAACATTGTGACTGTCAAGGTGCTCTCCGATATCGGTCCCAGACTGGGATATGACTATGCTGAGAAATTCGGTATTTCCACTCTGGTGGACGGCGTCGAGATCAACGGCAGTACATTCACGGACGTCAACGAGACTTTGGCGCTCGGCGGTATCACCTATGGCGTCAAGAACATCGAGCTGAATGCAGCGTATGCGACAATTGCCAACGGCGGCTTCTACATCGAGCCCAAGATGTATACAGAAGTCTACGACCACGAAGGAAATCTCCTCCTGGACAGCTCCAAGACGGCGGCCGGAAGGCGTGTTCTTAAGGAAAGAACGGCATGGCTTCTGACTAATGCCATGGAAGATGTTGTGGAGGAAGGCACAGGAAGAAGTGCGGACTTCCCCACTACTAAGGTAGCCGGTAAGACCGGAACCACTTCTGACGAGAACGATGTATGGTTCTGCGGTTACACGCCCACTTATACAGCGACAGTCTGGGCCGGCTACGACAACAACGTCGACCTGACGACGTCGGAAGAGCAGAATCTTGCCAAGACAATCTGGAGAGAGGTCATGGAAGACCTTCCCGGAAACCAGGAATGGCAGGAATTTGAAGAACCTGACGGAATCGTCCGCAGAACCGTTTGTAAGGTCTCCGGACAGGCACCTTTCAGCGGCGTTTGCCCCGCTGTCACGGAGTATTTTGACGAAGATACTGAATTTGACAGCGAAAACTATTGCGATTACCATTACGAGGAGTACCTCGAGATGAAGCGCAGGGAAGAGGAAGAGCGCAAGCGCAAAGAAGAAGAAGCCAAGAAGAAGGCGGAAGCCGAGGCCAAGAAGAAGGCGCAGGAAGCTGCCAAGAAGAAAGCGGCAAAAAAGAAAAAGACTGACGATTCAAATTGATTTTAGATTTGACAATGACATACCGCTGTGCTATTATACATTTGTTGTCGCGAAGACAGCAAATATGCTGGCATAGCACAGTCGGTAGTGCGTCGCATTGGTAGTGCGGAGGTCACGAGTTCGATTCTCGTTGCCAGCTCTTACAAACCCGAAAGCGTTTATAATAAAGCGCTTTCGGGTTTTTGCATCTTAGGCATCTTAGGGTTACCCCTATGCGATGAGGGATGCTCATGCGTACGGGCGAAGTGGAGCGACAGGGAGGTCCGGATGGCTGCGGAAATGGAATATCTCACAATCGGCACGGTTGGCAATGGGGAATACACAGAGAAGAAATCCAGATTTATCGGGGAGATCCATCCGGTTTCCAGCGAGGAAGAGGCAGCTGCGGTGGTTGCAAAAGCCCGCAAGAAATACTATGACGCCAGGCACCACTGTTATGCATGGATCCTCGGCGACGACGGATCGGTCAAAAAAGCGTCGGATGACGGCGAACCTTCCGGTACAGCCGGTATTCCCATGTTAAAGGTCCTCGAAGGCACGGGAATCCGCAATGCCGTTGTCGTTGTGACGCGGTATTTTGGCGGCACGCTGCTGGGGACTGGCGGCCTTGTCCGCTCCTATACGCAGGCCGCTAAGGCAGCCCTTTCGGACGCGCAGATCGTTCGGATGTGCCGCTGCAAAGTGATCGGGATCGACACAGAATACGGTCTGCTGGACAGGGTCCTGTATTATCTGCGGCAGAACCGGATCGAGCCCTATGATCAGGCCTATACGGACCGCGTGTCGCTCTGTATTACGGTGGAGCACGAACGGGCGGATTCAATCATGGCGGGGCTTACAGCGCTTTCCGGCGGCAAGGTGATTATGATAGAGCTCGATGACGGCTTTTACCCTTTGCCGGCTGCCTCGGCAGATTGACAAAGCGCTTTGGAGCGACTAAACTGTACACGAAATGAGAAATGAGTAAGATTTGATATCTTTTCATAAATACTTTTTATGTGAATTTAACTAGAGAATTCTTATTCATAGAATTCTGATCCAGGAGAGGAGGTGGTTTTGTGGATCGAAGTACATATAGTTCCGGTACCGATAATCCCCTTCCACGAACGTGTGGATGCAGCAATCACCTTTTTGATGGAGGAAGGATATGGAGAATAAGAATATAGATTACGAGAAAACACTGCGGGAGCTGCTGGAACAGAAACAGTACACCAAGCTTCGCCAGGAGATCTCCGACATGAACCCGGCAGACGTCGCCGCGGTCATGGATGAGATGGAAGACGACGAGTCGCTGCGCATATTCCGCATACTTCCCAAGGGAATCGCGGCGGACGTATTCGCGAACCTGGAAATCGAAGGACAGCAGTACATCATTCAGTCCCTGTCCGATAAGGAAGCTTCCAGTATTATCGATAACCTGATGGCCGACGATGCGACGGACCTTTTGGAAGAGATGCCCGCCAACATCGTCAAGAAGATCCTCAAGAACGCGAAACCGGAGACCCGCAAGGATATCAATCACCTGCTTCGTTATCCGGAGGATTCGGCCGGCAGTATCATGACGGTCGAGTATGTCGATCTGAAGGAGAATATGACGGTCGCTGACGCGGTCGAGAGAATCCGCAAGATCGCGCTGGACTCCGAGACGGTCAATATCTGTTATGTTGTGGACGCGCAGCGTGTGCTGATCGGAACCGTAGCGCTTCGCTACTTGATCCTCATGAATCCCGACGCGATCATCGGGGAATTCATGAATGACAATGTCATCAGTATCAATACCCTTACCGACCAGGAAGAAGCAGCCCGCATCTTCCAGAAATACGACTTTACCGCGATGCCCGTCGTGGACAACGAAAACCGTATGGTCGGTATCATCACCATCGACGACGTTGTCGATATCATCCAGGAAGAGGCCACCGAGGATATCGAAAAGATGGCGGCTATCATTCCTTCCGATAAGAGCTATTTCCGAACGGGAATTCTGGATACTTACCGGAACCGTATGCCCTGGCTTCTTCTCCTCATGATTTCCGCGACTTTTACCGGCGCGATCATCACAAGCTACGAGAAGGCGCTGGCCTCCTATGTAATCCTGACAGCGTATATTCCCATGCTGATGGACACCGGCGGTAACGCGGGCTCGCAGGCGAGCGTCTCGATCATCCGTGGTATTTCCCTGCAGGAGATTGAATTCAGCGACGCCTTACGGGCAATCTGGAAAGAGATCCGTGTCGCGGCCCTCTGCGGTATTACGCTGGCCGTATGCAACTTTGCAAAGCTCATGCTCTTTGACAGGGTTGGATTCCAGATCGCAGCGATCGTTTGCTGCACACTGGTTCTGGTCGTTTTGTTTGCCAAGACCATCGGCTGCTTCCTGCCGCTGCTTGCTCACAGGCTCGGTTTTGACCCCGCCGTGATGGCAAGCCCTCTGATCACAACAATCGTAGATGCCATTTCGCTGTCGATCTACTTCCTGATCGCGACGAATGTACTGCATCTGGCCGTATAGCAATAGCTGCGTAAGATATAATTATAAAAAGACCTGTATGGGAGCTGTCCCATACAGGTCTTTTATTATACAACGCAATATGCATCAATCGGATGGCAGGCGATTACTGCATCTGTGCAGCGCTCTTAGCCGCGGCGCTGATATTGGCGCGCTTTCTAAGGCGGGGATCCAGGATCTTCTTTCTGAGGCGAAGATGATTGGGCGTCACCTCCAAAAGCTCGTCGGTATCGACGTATTCAATGGCCTGCTCCAGACTCATGAGCCTGGGCGGAACAAGGCGGAGCGCCTCGTCTGCGCTGGAGGAGCGGGTGTTGGTCAGATGCTTGGTTTTACATACGTTTACGTCGATATCCACGGACTTGCCGCTCTGTCCGACGATCATACCGGCGTATACCTCTTCGCCGGCGCCGATAAAGAGCTGTCCGCGCTCCTGCGCGTTGAAGAGGCCATAAGCGACCGCCGTGCCGGCTTCAAACGCAATCAGGGATCCCTGCTTGCGGTAGGTGATATCTCCCTTATACGGGGCGTAGCAGTCGAAGATCGTATTCATAATGCCGTTGCCCTTGGTGTCTGTGAGGAAGTCGCCTCTGTAGCCGATGAGTCCGCGGGACGGAATGGAGAACTCGAGTCTTGTATAGCCGCCGTTGATGATGCCCATGTTGAGTAGTTCGCCTTTGCGCTCGGCAAGCTTCTGGATGACAGTGCCGGAGAATTCCTCCGGTACGTCGATAAAGCAGGTCTCCATGGGTTCGAGCAGCTTTCCGTTTTCATCCCTCTTGTAGATGACTTCCGCCTTGCTGACCGCGAATTCGTACCCCTCACGGCGCATTGTCTCGATGAGGACCGAGAGATGCAGTTCACCTCGGCCGGATACCTTAAAGGACTCCGTGGTCTCTGTATCCTCCACGCGAAGGGATACGTCCGTATTGAGCTCTCTGTACAGCCTGTCGCGAATGTGACGGCTGGTGACATACTTGCCGTCCTTGCCGGCAAGCGGAGAGTCGTTGACGCTGAAGGTCATAGAGATCGTGGGCTCGGAAATCTTCTGGAACGGAATTGCCTCGGGTGCCTCGGGAGAGCAGATCGTATCACCGATATGGAGATCGGAGATGCCGGAAACGGCTACAATGGAACCAATCTTTGCTTCGGCCACTTCCACACGGCGCAGGCCCTCGAACTCGTAGAGCTTACTGATCTTGACCTTGCGCATCTGGTCTGGATTGTGGTGGTTTACGATCACGCACTCCTGGTTGACTTTCAGCGTTCCGTTATCCACTTTTCCAACGCCGATCCGGCCGACATATTCATTGTAGTCGATCGTACTGATCAGCATCTGTGTGCCGGCGTCGGGATCGCCCTGGGGCGCCGGAATATAGTCGATGATGGTCTCAAACAGAGGCTTCATGCTTGCGCCCGCACTTCCGAGGTCCAGTGTTGCAATACCGGACTTAGCCGATGCGAATACGAAGGGGCAGTCGATCTGCTCGTCGCTGGCGCCAAGATCCATCAAAAGTTCGAGGACCTCGTCGATCACCTGCGTGGGGCGGGCGCCGGGACGGTCAATCTTGTTGATGCAGACAATGACGGGAAGATCCAGGGCCATTGCTTTACTAAGCACAAAGCGTGTCTGGGGCATAGGACCTTCAAACGCATCAACAACCAGAATTACGCCGTTGACCATCTTGAGAACACGCTCCACTTCGCCGCCGAAATCCGCATGTCCGGGGGTGTCAATGATATTGATCTTGACGCCCTTATAATAAACGGCTGTATTTTTACTCAGAATCGTGATTCCACGCTCTCTTTCAATATCACCGGAGTCCATGACTCTTTCCTGTACGGCCTGGTTTTCACGGAACACGCCGCTCTGGCGCAGCAGTCCGTCGACCAGTGTCGTCTTGCCGTGGTCAACGTGTGCGATGATTGCTACATTTCTGACATCTTCTCTAGTCTGGATCATTCCTTCTCCTTACTTTTTTGCCAAAACACAGTTCTGCCTGCATTTGGCTGTTTCTTGTGATCATTCAAATAATAATTAAGAAACAATATACGTATTTCTTCATAAACTCAAACAGTATAGCATCGGAGACCGTCCCTTGTAAATGGCGGATATCTAATGTAAAATGGTTAATGGTATAAAAATCTTGGGAGGAAGGACAGATGAGCAGAATCATTTTGAAACTCAGCGGCGAAGCATTGGCCGGATCCAAGCACATGGGCTTTGATGAGGAGACTGTAAGAGGCGTTGCGAAACAGGTACGCCAGCTGGTGGATACCGGATACGAAATCGGCGTTGTAACCGGCGGTGGAAACTTCTGGAGAGGCCGCACGGGCAATGAGATCGATCGTGTGAAGGCGGATCAGATCGGAATGCTTGCCACAGTTATGAACTGCATCTATGTATCAGAGATATTCAGAACAGAGGGAATGAAGACAGTTGTCATGACGCCCTTTGCCGTAGGCGCGTTTACAGAGCTGTTTTCGAAGGATAAGGCCAATCAGTATTTTGGCAATGGCACCGTTGTATTCTATGCAGGGGGAACAGGGCATCCCTACTTCTCGACAGACACAGGAATTCTCCTTCGTGCGATCGAGTCAGAGGCAGACATGATCCTTCTTGCCAAGAATATCGACGGCATTTATGACAGCGATCCGGCGAAGAACCCGGATGCGAAGAGATTTGACACCATCTCCATCGACGAAGTGATCGAGCGGGGCCTGCAGGCGGTCGACATGACAGCTTCTATTCTTGCCAAGGAAAATCATATGCCGATGCGCGTGTTTGCGCTGCAGGAAGAGAACAGCATCGTGAAGGCGGCTTCCGGCGCGTTTAACGGTACGACCGTGACCGCTTGAGCAAAATGAAACAACCCCAAGAAGGGATCTAAGCAATATAAACAAAAACCAGGGAGGTTACTATGAGCAACGAAAGAGTAAAGCCTTATGAAGAAAGAATGACCAAGACAGTCAGCCATCTGCAGACAGATCTGCAGGCTGTACGCGCAGGCCGTGCCAACCCGCACGTCCTCGATAAGATCCGCGTTGACTATTATGGATCTCCTACACCCATCCAGCAGGTAGCGAATGTCTCTGTACCTGAGGCAAGAATCATTCAGATCGCTCCCTGGGAAAAGAAGATGATCAAGGAGATCAGCCGCGCGATCAACAGCTCTGATCTGGGAATCAATCCCACCAACGACGGACAGACCATCCGCCTGGTATTCCCGGAACTGACCGGTGAGCGCAGAAAACAGCTCTCCAAGGACGTCAAGAAGATGGGCGAAGATTCCAAGGTTGCGCTTCGCAATATCAGAAGAGACGGCAATGACGCCTTTAAGAAACTGAAAAAGACCGAGGATCTCTCTGAGGACGTCGTAAACGATCTGCAGGATGAACTTCAGAAAGTCACAGAGAAGTATATCAAGAAGATCGACAAGATGATCGAAGAGAAGACCAAGGAGATCACCACACTGTAATCCGTTGCTATATGGATAGAATCACAGAGGTTTATTTTGGATAATAGACGTAAAATACCTGTCCATGTTGCGATCATCATGGACGGAAACGGAAGATGGGCCAAGCGCCGCGGACTCCCCAGAACGGTAGGTCATACGCAGGGCGCAAGAACGGTCGAGCAGATCCTGGAGGATGCGGATCACATGGGGATCCGCTATCTGACCGTCTATGCGTTTTCTACAGAGAACTGGAGCAGGCCGGATGGCGAAGTCAAGGCGCTGATGAACCTGCTCAGAACCTATATGAAGACCAGTCTCGCCAAATGTGCCCGCAATAATGTCAGGATCCGTGTGCTCGGCGACAAATCGAGGCTGGACAAGGATTTGCAGGAGGCCATTGCGAATTTAGAGAGGGACACCGCATCCAATACCGGCATCGGATTCCAGATCGCGATCAATTACGGCTCCAGAGATGAGATTGTACGCGCGCTCAGAAGCGCAGCCGCGAAGGTGGCGGATGGATCCATGGATCCGTCAGAAATCACGGAATCCATGATCTCTGACAACCTCGATACGCACGGGATTCCGGACCCTGATCTTTTGATCCGGACAGGTGGAGAGCAGAGAATCTCCAATTTCCTGCTCTGGCAGACTGCGTATGCCGAGCTCTATTTCTGCGACGTGGCGTGGCCTGATTTCAAGAAGGAAGACCTGGAGAAGGCAATCGACGCCTACAATCACAGAGAACGCAGGTACGGAGGCCTTATTTCATGAAACAAAGAGTGATCAGCGGTGTTGTCATCGCTGTATTGATCGTAGTGCTGGGGCTGATCGGCGGACCAATACTTGCAATTCCGATCATGGTTTGCTCTATGATCGGATACGGAGAACTGGGGCATGCGTGCGGCTTTTTGCAAAAGGAACAGAAAGCCAATCTCCTGACGGGAATTGCACTCGGGATCACGGCGGTATACTATATCGGCCTGATCTTACTGGAAAGCCGCTGGGGAAGCGATCCCCAAACCATGGTGTACGCTTCGGATTTCTTTACGATGGTGATCCTGGTTGCTGCGTTCCTTGCGCTGATGATCGCCTATGTCCTGACATTTCCGGCCTATCGCGCGGAACAGGTCATGGCAGGCGTTTTCAGCTTTGTGTATGTACCGGTTCTGATGTCCTTTATCTACAGAACCAGAATCCTTCCTTACGGCATCTATCTGTACGCGCTCATTTTTATCTGCAGCTCAGTTTGCGATACATGTGCGTTGGCAACCGGCATGTTGTTTGGCAAGCATAAGATGGCACCTGTCTTAAGTCCCAAGAAAACCATTGAGGGGGCAATCGGCGGCGTGGCAGGATCGGCCATCTGTTCCGTGATCTTATCGTTTGTGCTTAAGGCGGCAGATCCGGAAGCAGTGTACCACTGGCAGTTCCTGATCATCGGAATCTGCGGCGCGCTGATCAGTATGATCGGCGACCTGGCCGCCTCCGCGATCAAGAGAAACCATGCGATTAAAGACTACGGCAATCTGATACCGGGTCACGGCGGCATTATGGACCGCTTTGACAGTATCATTTTTACCGCGCCGTTGATTTATATCCTGGGAGTCTTTCTCCTTGGAACGGCGGCATTGTAAACGACATACTTGAGGGGGCGGGCAAATCATGTTCGCCTTTTCTTGCTTTTTACACGCTTTCTACTACAATGACTAGAGAGCTGTTCATGAATGACAGGAGAGTACAAATTTGAGCAATCATTGGATCGTCAGTATACTGCTTTTTATACTGATTCTTGGCGTCATCGTCATTTCGCATGAGTTCGGGCATTTTGCCATGGCCAGAAGAAGCGGGATCCGCGTCAATGAATTTGACGTAGGATTCGGACCTACGCTTCTTAGTAAGAAGTTCGGAGATACAGACTTTTGTTTGAAACTTCTTCCCTTTGGCGGTGCCTGCGTATTTGAGGGAATGGACGAGCTCGAGGAAGACGAAAGAAAAGAGCTGTCACCGGATGCCTTTCCCAACGCCCCTGTAGGCGCAAGGATTGCTACCGTGCTGGCCGGACCGGCTGCCAATTTTATCATTGGATATATTTTTGCCCTGATCATTGTGGCGTTCTGCGGCACAGATCTTCCGGTCATCCAAAAGGTGATCGACGATTCCGCCGCGCAAGAAGCCGGCCTTACCGCGGGCGATACCATCGTGCAAATTGATGGAAACAGGATTCATCTGTACCGGGAAGTCAGTCTGCATTCCATGATGAACTATGGAGAGCCGCTCACCATAACGTATGAGAGAGACGGCGCGCGAAATACTGTTACGCTGACCCCAAAATTTGACGAAGCGGACAACCGGTACTATATTGGTATCCAAGGCGCCGGCGAGGCGCACGCCTGTAACGCCATTGAAGTCTTCCAATATGGCTTCTATGAGATCGAATACTGGGTGAGAGCGACGATCAGTTCCCTGGCCGGCATCTTCAAGGGGCATTTTTCCAGGGACGATGTGGCAGGCCCTGTCGGTGTAGTACAAGTCGTCAACGACACCTACACAGAAGCGCAGCCCTACGGTCCTATGGTTGTGATCATGTCACTCCTCAATCTGGCGACGCTTCTGACTGTCAATCTGGGAATCATCAACCTGCTCCCGCTCCCTGCGCTGGACGGCGGCAGACTGGTCTTTCTGCTGATTGAGGCGGTTCGCGGCAAGCCCATTCCGCCGGACAAGGAGGGTATGGTACATCTGGCAGGTTTTATGGCGCTCATGCTGCTCATGGTGCTTGTCATGTTTAATGACATCTCCCGCTTGTTCCGATAAAGAGAATATTATGTAATACGAAAGGATATTTATGGCTTATAGAGATCATACAAAAGTAGTAAAGATTGGAGACCGGCTGATCGGCGGCGGCAATCCGGTCCTGATCCAGTCCATGACCAATACGCGCACGGAGGACGTGCGTGCCACAGTCGAACAAATTCACAGACTCGAGGAAGCCGGCTGTGAGATCATTCGCTGCACCGTTCCCAATATTGAGGCTGCCAGAGCGATCGCACAGATTAAGAAGGAGATCCGTATTCCTCTGGTGGCGGACATTCACTTTGATTACAAGATGGCGATTGCAGCCATTGAGAATGGCGCGGACAAGATCCGCATCAATCCCGGCAATATCGGCGGCAAGGACCGCATCGATGAAGTGGTCCGCTGTGCCAAGGAAAGACAGATTCCCATCCGTGTCGGCGTCAACAGCGGTTCTCTGGAAAGGGAGCTAGTTGCCAAGTATAATGGCGTGACCGCGGAAGGCCTTGTAGAGAGTGCGCTCGACAAAGTGCGCATGGTTGAGGAGTGCGGTTATGAGCAGATCGTGATCAGCATTAAATCTTCGGATGTTATGATGTGCATCCGTGCGCACGAGATTTTGGCACAAAAATGCAATTACCCGCTTCATGTCGGCATCACAGAAGCCGGCACACTGATGAGCGGCAATATCAAATCGGCGATTGGCCTTGGCGTGATCCTCTATCAGGGAATTGGCGACACGATCCGTGTCTCTTTGACGGGCGACCCTGTCGAAGAGATCAAGTCCGGCAAGCAGATCCTGCGCACGCTGGGACTTAGAAAGGGCGGCATAGACGTCGTCTCATGTCCGACCTGCGGAAGAACCAAGATCGACCTCATCGGACTGGCCAATCGGGTGGAGACGCTGGTACAGGGCTACCCGCTCAATATCAAGGTCGCCGTCATGGGATGCGCCGTCAACGGCCCCGGTGAAGCCAGAGAGGCAGACCTCGGAATTGCCGGGGGAGACGGAGAGGGACTTTTGATCAAGCGGGGAAAGATCATCCGCAAGATGCCCGAGAGCGAGCTCTTAGACGCACTGAAGCAGGAACTGGACAGCATGCTGTAAGGCGCCATAAGGCGTGATTTTCTGTTCATTGAAGACAATGAAATAGCAAGAGGACTTTGAAAGCGCATGAAACGATTCTTTGACGTATTTCCGACTCTGAAGGTCAAATCCGACCTGCAGGATTATTTCTCAGAGACGGAAGTGGAACGACTTACCACCAATAAAGAACACACAAGGATCAAGGTGATCCTGCACTCGGACCACCTGATCCATAAGAATCGTGTGTATCGTATGCAGGATGAGATTTCCAAGCAGGTCTTCAAGGAGAGATCCCCCGAAGTATACATCGATGAACACTATTCTCTGAGCGCCCAATATACGCCCAGGAGACTGATGGATGAATATCGCGATTCACTAGTCAGTGAGATCGCGAGTTTTTCGCATGTCATGGGACTGTATTTTCGCGAGGCGCGCGTCGAATATGAGGGGGAGGAATCCATCCGTGTCATTATGGAAGACAGCTGCCTGAGCAGAAAGCTCTCGTTCCAGTTGGAGGAGGCCCTCAACCGGATTTTCCGGGAGCGATGCGGCGTGCCGGCTATGCTGACTGTGGATCTGGAAGCCAAAAAGAAGAAAGATAAAGTGCAGATTCTCCGCCAGGCCGTCCCTCTGCAGGGGGCAGAAGCCGCGTTTACCATTCGCGAGGGAGAAGGGCAGGAGCTTCCGCCCTGGGATCCCGCAGCGGCAGAGGAAGCGGCGGCAGCGCAGGAATCAGCGCCGGAATCCAGGCTTTCTTTCAAGAAAAAAGAAGAAACGGCAGCACCTGCCGGTGCCGACAGACAGCGGGGCAAAGGGTTCTCCAGAAATGGATCAGCCGGTGCCAAAAAGCCGTTTACGCTCAAGCGTTCCAGTCATCCCGATGTCATTTACGGAAGAGAAGTCACAGAAGAAGCGATGCCGATCAGCGACGTCATGGGCGAGATCGGTGAAGTTGTGGTGCGCGGCCAGGTCATCAGTAATAGCCGCAGAGATATCAAGAACGAGAAGTCCATCGTGAAGTTCTCCCTGACAGACTTCACAGATTCCATCTATTGCAAAGTATTTGTGCCGACCGCGCTGGCCGACGAGCTGCTCGGCTCTCTCAAGGCAGGCAGCTGGATCAAGGTCAAGGGTACGGCGATTTTTGACACATTTGACAAAGAGGTCTCCATCTCTTCTCTGCAGAGCATCATGCGCATCCCCCCTATTGTAGAAAAGAGGGAGGACACGGCAGAAGTGAAGCGCGTCGAGCTGCATCTGCATACGAAGATGAGCGATATGGACGGCGTCTCCGAGTGTAAGGATCTCGTCAAAAGAGCCTATGCATGGGGCATGCCCGCGATCGCGCTCACGGACCACGGCAATGTACAGGCCTTCCCTGACGCCAATCACGTCCGCGACGCACTCATGTCGGCGGAGAACAAAAAGCGTAAAGAACAGGGCCTTCCGCCTGTCGATCCCCAGAAATTCTTCAAGATCATTTACGGCGTGGAGTGCTATCTGGTCGATGACCTGAAAAAGAGTGTGGAGTTTGGACAAGACCAGACGCCGGACGATACAATCGCGGATAAAAGCTTTGTCGTGTTTGACCTGGAGACGACCGGCTTTTCGCCGGAAAAGAACCGGATCATTGAATTTGGCGCTGTCAAAGTAGAGAATGGTGAAATCACAGGACGCTTTTCGGAATTCGTCAATCCACAGGTGCCGATTCCCTACAGGATCACGCAGCTGACCGGCATCTCCGATGATATGGTGCTGAGCGCCGACCCGATTGAAAAGGTCCTGCCAAGATTCCTTGATTTTTCCAAAGGCTGTGTCCTGGTCGGTCACAACGTAGCGTTCGATATCGGCTTTGTGCGGGAAAACTGCAAACGGCTGGGATACCCCTGCCCGTTTACAACCGTGGATACGCTCGGTATTTCCAGAGCGCTTCTCCCCGGACACGCCAAATACACGCTGGACGCGGTTGCCAAGGTACTGGGCGTGACGCTGCTCAATCACCACAGAGCGGTCGACGATGCGGAATGCACAGCCGGCATCTTCCGAAAGCTGCTTCCCATGCTTGCGGATCGGGAGGCCGATACATTCGAGAAGATCAACGCCCTCAGCGACAGCAATCCGGATATTATTAAGAGGCTCAGGACGCATCACTGTGTCCTACTGGCCAAAAATAACACGGGACGCGTGAATCTCTATACGATGATCAGCGACTCCCACCTCAAATATTTCTTTAAAAAGCCCAGGATTCCCAAGAGTCTTCTCATGAAGCACAGGGAAGGCATCCTTGTCGGCAGCGCCTGCGTTTCCGGCGAGCTATTCGAAGCGATCCTGGACGAGCGCGGCGACGAACAGGTCGCAAGCATTGCCGACTTTTACGATTATCTGGAAATTCAGCCCAGAGACAATAACCGGTTTCTTCTCGAGAATCCAAGGATGCAGGACAAGTATCCCCAGCTCAAGACCGAAGAGGATCTGCTGGATCTCAACAGACGGATCGTGCGCCTGGGCGAACAGCTGGGCAAACCCGTCGTGGCGACGGGCGACGTCCACTTTATGGATCCGCAGGACGAGATCTACCGCAGTATCATTCAGGACGGCATGGGAATGTCGGATGAAGATCCGGCACCGCTCTACTTTAGAACGACGGATGACATGCTCAAGGAGTTCTCCTATTTGGGCGCCCAGAAAGCGGAAGAAGTGGTTGTCACCAATACGCGCAAAATCGCGGATATGATCGACGCCATTTCCCCGGTCAGGCCCGACAAGTGCCCGCCGATCATTCCGCATTCCGATGAATCGCTGACAGAGATCTGCTACAACAAGGCGCATCAGATGTACGGCGATCCATTGCCGCCCATCGTCGAAGAGCGGCTGCAGAGAGAGCTCGGCTCCATCATCAAGAACGGTTATTCCGTTATGTATATCATCGCGCAGAAACTGGTATGGAAATCCGTGGAGGACGGCTATCTGGTAGGTTCGAGAGGATCGGTCGGATCCTCCTTCGTCGCCACCATGTCCGGCATCACGGAGGTCAACCCGCTTCCGCCGCATTATTATTGCACGGAATGCCACTATTCCGATTTTGACTCGCCGGAAGTAAAGGCTTATGCGGGAAAATGCGGAATTGATATGCCGCCCAAGATGTGTCCACGCTGCGGAAAACCTCTTAAGAAGGACGGATTTGACATCCCCTTCGAGACCTTCCTCGGCTTCAAGGGAGACAAGGAGCCAGATATTGACCTGAACTTCTCCGGCGAATACCAGAGTAAGGCGCACGCCTATACAAAGGTTATTTTCGGCCACGAGCAGACCTTCAAGGCCGGCACCATCGCGACGGTAGCAGATAAGACTGCGTACGGCTATGTCAAAAACTACTTCGAGCGCAAAGGCATTGCCAAACGAAATTGTGAGATCGAGCGTCTGCTGGTCGGCTGTACCGGAATCAGGCGTAGTACCGGACAGCACCCGGGCGGCATCGTTGTTCTTCCCCTCGGGGAGGACATCAATACCTTTACGCCTGTGCAGCATCCGGCCAACGATATGACGACGGATATCATTACGACACATTTTGATTACCACTCGATTGACCACAACCTGCTGAAGCTGGATATTCTGGGACACGATGATCCCACGATGATCCGAATGCTGCAGGACCTGACAGGGCTGGATCCGACCCAGATCCCGCTCGACGATCCGACGGTCATGAGTATCTTCAGTTCCACGAAAGCGCTCGGGATCACGCCGGAGCAAAACGGCGGCATAGACGTCGGATCTCTCGGCATCCCGGAGTTTGGCACCAAGTTCGTCATCGGCATGCTGGATGATACAAGACCTACTACTATGTCGGAACTGGTTCGCATATCCGGCCTGTCCCACGGCACGGACGTATGGCTTGGCAACGCGCAGTCGCTGATCCAGCAGGGAAAAGCGACGCTGTCAACCGCAATCTGTACCCGTGACGATATTATGTCGTATCTGATCGGCATGAATATGGACAAATCCTTGTCATTTAAGACCATGGAATCCGTCCGTAAAGGTAAGGGACTCACGCCGCAGATGAAAGAAGCGATGGAAGCGGCCGGCGTCCCGGACTGGTACATCGAGTCGTGCCTCAAGATCAAATATATGTTCCCGAGGGCCCACGCGGCGGCCTACGTCATGATGGCGCTCCGCATTGCTTACTGTAAGGTTTTCCATCCCCTGGCTTATTACGCGGCCTATTACAGTATCCGCGCATCCGCCTTCTCCTATGAGATCATGTGCCAGGGACAGGCGCACCTTCTGGAAGTGATGGAGGACTATAATAAGCGCAGAGACACACTGACGCCCAAAGAACAGTCGACACTGGACGACTGCCTTGTTGTGAGAGAGATGTACGCAAGAGGCATCGAGTTTACGCCCATCGATATTTTTACAGCCGGATCCAGAAACTGTAAGATCGTGGACGGCAAGATCATGCCTTCCCTGACCAGCATCGACGGCATGGGCGAAAAAGCCGCGGACGCAGTTGTGGAAGCGGCCAAGGACGGCCCTTTCATTTCAAGGGACGATTTCTGGAACAGAACCAAGGTCCCCAAGACCGTTGTCGAGAAAATGCACACAATGGGCCTTCTGGGCGACCTGCCTGAAAGCAATCAGATTTCGCTGTTTGACATTATGTAAAGCGGGGGTGAAGATGAGTAGAAGAAATGATCCCTATAATCCCAAAAGAGGAGAAAACAGAACCTATATTCCCAATGACGAGATCGACAGAGAGGAAAAAGCGGATATGCGCCAGCAGAAAAAAGGCAGTATGATCAACGTCCTTCTGGGCGGCCTGATCGTCATCTCTTTGATCGCATTTCTCTTCGTCGTGCTGGACAGCGGCATATTCACAAGCGGCGCCCAGCCCATGTATGGAAGCCCCCAGTCTGCAGCCGGCTCCGCGGTCACCGGCGAACTGACGCAGGAGCAGAAGAAAGCGGCGGAAGAGGCGGCCCGAAAGGCAGAGGAAGAAGCGAAGCAAAAGAAGCGGGAAGAAGAGGAAGCTAAGCGGGCGGAAGAAGAAGCGGCTAAAAAGGCGCAGGAAGAAGCCGAAGAAAAAGAAAAAGAAGAAGAGGCCAAAAAGAAGGCCGAAGAAAAGAAGAAGAAAGAGGCAGAAGAAAAGGAGGCGGCCAAAGCACAGAAGGAGGCGCTCGAAGAAGAGCAGAAAGTGCTTGCCGGCGACTATATTTTGGCAGACAGCGCATCTCGTCAGTACTCGCGGGAGGAACTGGAAAGGCTGACAGATAAAGAAGTTTTGTTCGCGCTCAATGAGATCTATGCCAGAAAGGGGAGGATCTTTACCGGCGAAGAATTCAAGCGATACTTTGAAAGCAAGAGCTGGTATAACGGCACGATTCCCGCAGAGGAGTTTGACGCCAATCAAAGCGAACGTTTTAATGATGTAGAAAAGGCCAATATCAATGCGCTCGTTGCGATCGCGCAGGAGAGAGGGCTGCGATAAGTTGTGCAATCTAAAGACCGGGGCGGTAGAAGACCGTCCCGGATTTTTTTATGGATTTAGTGTTGACATAATAGATTGTGCAAAATATAATTGTATTAAATAAATAAACCACTAAACAATAGCATATATAAAGGAGAACGAATATGAGCATTTATGAGTACACCATTAAGAGCGGCAAGGGCGAGGACGTTGCACTCAGCGATTTCAAGGGCAAGGTCATGATGATCGTCAATACGGCAACAGGCTGCGGATTCACACCGCAGTACGAGGCGATTGAGAAGATGTATGAGAAGTATCATGATCAGGGCTTTGAGGTCATCGACATCCCCTGCAACCAGTTCGCAGGCCAGGCGCCCGAGACAGACGAGGAGATCCACCAGTTCTGCACGCTCAAGTACAACACACAGTTTCCGCAGATGAAGAAATCGGAAGTCAACGGAGAGAACGAGCTTCCTCTTTATACCTACCTCAAGAGCCAGCAGGGCTTTAAGGGCTTCGGTATGGGACCTATGGCGCTGGCCATGGGCGCGATGCTCAAGAAGATCGACAAGGATTATAAGAACAATCCCGCGATCAAGTGGAACTTCACAAAGTTTGTGGTAGACCGGGATGGTAATGTCGTAGCAAGATTTGAGCCCACAGAAGATATGAAGAAAGTCGACAAGTTTGTAGCGGGTCTTCTTTGATCCAACACGGCTGTAAATCGCTGTATTCCGGCTCGCAGATGCGGGCCGGATAATTTTTTTAAATTTTTTAAAATAGTACTTGCAACAATCGAGACCTTCTGCTATAGTAATACTTGCGTTGAGCAAAACAAATAAATGGCTCGTTGGTCAAGGGGTCAAGACGCCGCCCTCTCACGGCGGAATCATGGGTTCGATTCCCGTACGAGCTACTAGCTGTCAGAGAAATCTGGCAGCTTTGTTTTTGCCATGATATGCATTGTGCGGGTTGTGAGGCGGACAGTGCAAGTTGTGAGAAATGCGATTTTCCTTAAAAACCCTTTAAAATCAAGGAATTTTCGCAAATTACTTGCAATTTGCCACAATTTGTGATACTTTGCATATGTTGAATATATGGTACGGTAAAAAGTGGGCTTGCAAGTCCACTTTTTTGATGCTGTAAGGAGGATTATGGCGAAGAAAGTATCAACAAGAGCGCGCATCGAAGCAGACGCTGAAAAGATCGCGGCGCCGATCGCTGAAAAGCATGGCGTTTATATCTATGACGTAGACTATGTCAAGGAAGGTCCCGAGTATTATCTGAATATCTATATCGATAAAGAAGAGGGCGTGGGAATTCTTGACTGTGAAGCGGTCAGCAGAGAACTGTCTGACCGGCTTGACGAGGTCGATCTCATCCAGGATGCGTACACACTGGTCGTGTCAAGCCCTGGGCTTGGAAGGACATTGACCAAGGACAGGCATCTTGCAAACAGCATCGGCGAGAAGGTTGAGGGCAAGCTTTTTAAGGCGCTTTCTAAAACCGGCGCCAAGGAATTTGAAGGCATCCTGCTTTCCTGGGACGCGGATACAGTCACCATTGAGATGGAACCTGTGCCGGTCAAGGCTCGCGGGAAGAAGAAGGGCAAAACGGAGCAGGAAGCACAGGCCGGCGAGCCTGTCGTCATAACTGTTCCGCGCAAGGATATCGCCGTACTCAGATTGTATTTGGATATCTGAGATCAGGCCGCAGCTATGGGGATGGCTGTGAATATGAAAGTCGTATGACTGGTTCCGGAAAAGGAGACGAGATGAACACAGAACTGAAAGAGGCAATTGAGGCGCTCGAAAAAGAAAAGAACATTAGCAGCGAAACGCTGTTCGAGGCAATCGAGAACGCGCTGATGACTGCCTGCAAGAGCAATTTTGGCAAAGCGGACAATATTAAGGTCGCCGTTGACCGCGATACCTTCGAGTATTCGTGCTGTGCTGAAAAAGAGGTCGTCGAGACAGAGGACGACGTGGAGGACAAGCTCCTTCAGATCCCGCTTTCTGAGGCGGTCAAGTACAATGCAGCGGCCAAGATCGGCGATACGGTTGATGTAAAGATCAACAGTCAGTCTTTTGGCAGAATCGCAACACAGATCGCGAAGAACGTGATCCTGCAGAAGATCCGCGAAGAAGAGAGAAGCGTAGTATACGATTACTACATTGCCAAGCAGAAGAATATCGTGACAGGTATTGTGCAGCGTATCAACGGCGGCAATATCAGTGTGAACCTCGGCCGCGCAGACGGACTGTTGAATGAAAAAGAACAGGTGCCGGGCGAGCACTTAAAGCCCACAGACCGCATCAAGGTCTATATTGTCGATGTCCGCACAACCAACCGCGGCCCCAGGATTCTTGTCAGCCGCACACACCCCGAACTGGTCAGACGCCTTTTTGAGCAGGAAGTGACGGAGATCAAGGACGGAACGGTTGAGATCAAGAGTATCGCAAGAGAGGCCGGCAGTCGTACCAAGATCGCTGTATTCTCCAATGACCCAAATGTGGATGCAGTCGGTGCATGCGTAGGTGTGAACGGCGTCCGCGTCAACAATATTGTGGACGAGCTTCGCGGCGAGAAGATCGATATCATCAACTGGGATGAGAACCCCGGAAACCTGATCCAGAACGCACTGTCACCCGCCAAGATCGTTGCGGTATTCGCAGATCCGGAAGAGAAGACTGCCAAGGTCGTGGTACCGGATTATCAGCTCTCTCTGGCCATCGGCAGAGAAGGCCAGAACGCCCGTCTTGCAGCCAAGCTCACCGGCTATAAGATCGATATTAAGAGCGAGACACAGGCGAAGGATGCTCCTGGATTCCGCTATGAGGACTATGTAGACGACGAGTACTACGAGGACGAATACGACGAAGAGTATGAAGACGGCGAGTATGCGGAAGACGAGTACGAAGGCGAAGAGGAAGTGATGGAAGAGGCATCCGAAGAATTCGCCCCGGATGAAGAGACCGAGACAGAAGCGTAAGATACACATTCAACTCATACCAGGAGAGACAATGCCCAAGAAGATTCCGATGCGCAGATGCACAGGGTGCGGCGAGATGAAGGAGAAGAAAGATCTGATCCGCGTCGTCCGCACGCCGGAGGGGGATATCCGAATAGATCAAACAGGAAAAATAAATGGCAGAGGCGCCTATCTATGCGACGACGCTTCCTGCCTGCGCAAAGCGCAAAAGAAACGATCTCTGCAGAGGTCACTCGATACGGCGATCCCGGATGAGATTTTTGATGAGCTGCATAAGAGATGGGAGGGATTCCAGGATGGATAGAGTGTTATCACTTCTGGGAATTGCCCAGAAGGCAGGTAAGGTCGTAAGCGGCGGTTTTCTCTGTGAAGACGCGATCAAGAGCCGGAAAGCCGTATTGGTGATCCTGGCAGAAGACGCGCAGAAAAATACCGTGCATACGATCACAAATAAATGTACATATTACAAGATACCGTTTTGCTTCTACGGAACAAAAGAAGCGTTAGGCCACGCCATTGGCAAAGGAGAACGTTCCTGCGCCGCAGTGACGGACCAGGGGCTTGCAGATGGCATAACTAAGCTGCTAGGCAGCGGGAAGAAAGAGGAGTAAATGGCAACAGAGAATTTAGGTGCAAATGAGAACAAAAAAGCAGGAGAGGGAGCAAAGAGGCCCAGACCGGCTGACGGCAAGACTCCTGTTAAGAAGAAAAAAATCATTATCGTGACGGGAAACAATACGAAGGGCCGTCAGAGTTCCGGACAGCGGAGTGCCTATTCCAGCGGATCTTACTCCAGTGGCAGTGGCAGCGCTGCCGGATCGTATTCCAGCGGCGGTGCAAGAAAACAAAGACCCGCAGGCCAGGCAGGCGGCGCACGCAGAGAAGCAGGGACAGGTCGTCCGAGAACAGAGGCGAAACCTGTGCCGCATAAGATCATTCGTCCCAGCGTCAAGCCCTCGCAGATGGAAGTGGATTTCCACAAGCCGGAGCCGGTCGTCAGAAGGCCTAAGAAGGTCGAGGAGACCCCTGTCGCTGCTGCAGAAGTCAATGCAGTTGTACAGGAGCCTGTCAAACAGGAACCCGTGCAGCCTGCAGCGCCTGTCGCAGAGAAGGCTGTGGAGACTGTGGCTGCGCCCGTCGGATCGGAAGCACCCGTAGAGAAGAAAGCAGTCGAAGAGCCCGTCAAGGCGCCTGTTGTCAAAGAAGAGACGCCTGTCAAGGCGGAAGAAAAGACAGCACCGGTACAGACGCCGGTACAGCCTGCTGAGAAGCCTGTCGAAGAGCCCGCGCAGAAGGAAGCGCCGGCAGAGGCGCCTGTACAGACACGTCAGGATCGTCCGGAGCAGGCAGACCGCGCAAGACAGCAGTCCGGACAGCGCGGCCGCGAGAATAGAGATGGTCGGGATAACCGTGATAACCGCGGCTCTTTCCAGAGAGACAGAAATGGCCAGAATCAGGGCAGCTTCCGTGGTAATCGTGGTGAGAGAAGCGGCGACCAGGGCGGCTTCCGTACAGGTCGCGGCGAGAGAACCGGTGACCAGGGCGGCTTCCGTGGCAATCGCGGTGAGAGAACCGGCGAGCAGGGCGGCTTCCGTGGCAATCGTGGTGAGAGAACCGGCGAGCAGGGCGGTTTCCGTACAAATCGCAATGAGAGATCTGGCGAACAGGGCGGTTTCGGCGGACGCAGCGCTAGACCCGGACAGGGCCGCGGCACAGCAGCTCCCTCCGCTTCCCGTCAGGGCAACAGACCCGGCGCAGCAGACGGCGGACGCCGCAGAACCTCCGGAAGACCCGAGGGCGAAGGATTCGCTGATAAGCACAGAGATGATAACAAGAGAAAGATGAACCAGGAGCGCGATAAGCGTTCCAAGAAGGATCTCATCTATAACGAAGAGGACAATCGCAAGAGAAACAGCGGCAACAGAGCCGGCAAGTTTATCCGTCCTGAGAAGAAGGTGGAAGTCGCGGTCGAGGAGCAGATCAAGACGATCACGATTCCTGAGAAGCTCACGATCAGAGAACTTGCGGAAGCGATGCACATGAATCCCTCTGAGATCATCAAGAAACTGTTCCTGGCCGGACAGGTCATGACGCCCAACAGCGAAGTGGAATATGATGAGGCAGAGAAGATCGCACTCGATTACGATATCCTCTGCGAAAAAGAGCAGAAGGTCGACGTCATCGAAGAGCTTCTTCGTGAGGAAGACGACGCAGAAGAAGATATGGAGACAAGACCTCCGGTCATCTGCGTCATGGGCCATGTTGACCACGGTAAAACATCCCTGCTCGACGCCATCAGAAAGACCAACGTCACAAGAGGCGAGGCAGGCGGAATCACGCAGGCCATCGGTGCATATACCATCAAGCTGGATGGCAGAAGCATCACATTCCTCGATACGCCCGGACATGAGGCGTTTACCGCAATGCGTATGCGCGGCGCTAATTCCACAGATATCGCTGTACTTGTTGTTGCAGCAGACGACGGCGTAATGCCGCAGACCATCGAAGCAATCAACCATGCGAAAGCAGCCGGCGTAGAGATCATTGTCGCAGTGAACAAGATCGATAAGCCCGGCGCAAACGTAGACCGCGTCAAGCAGGAAATGACCGAGTACGAGCTGGTTCCCACCGATTGGGGTGGAACAACCGAGTTCGTTCCCGTATCCGCTAAGACCGGAGAAGGCATTGAGGATCTTCTGGAGACCATCCTTCTGACTGCGGATATCCTGGAACTGAAAGCCAATCCCAACAGAAAGGCAAGAGGCCTTGTTCTGGAGGCGAAGCTGGATAAGGGCAGAGGTCCTGTCGCGAACGTACTGGTCCAGAAGGGTACGCTCCATATTGGCGACTTCATTTCCGCAGGCGCAAGCTCCGGTAAGGTCCGCGCCATGATCGATGATAAGGGCCGCCGGATCAAGGAGGCAAAGCCCTCACAGCCTGTTGAGATCCTGGGTCTTTCTGACGTACCCAGCGCAGGCGAAGTTATCATCGCTCATAATAGCAATGATGAAGCTAAGTCCTATGCGGAGACCTATAAGAACCAGCACAAGGAAGAACTGATCGAAGATACCAAGATGCGCATGAATCTGGATGACCTGTTCAACCAGATGAAGGAAGGAAACCTCAAGGAGTTCAACCTGATCATCAAAGCAGATGTACAGGGTTCCGTCGAAGCCCTCAAGCAGAGCCTTCTCAAGCTCTCCAACGAGGAAGTTGTGGTCAAGGTCATTCACGGCGGCGTAGGTGCGATCACCGAGTCCGACGTCACACTTGCGTCCGCGTCCAATGCGGTCATCATCGGATTTAACGTTCGTCCTGATGCAACTGCTAAGGCAATGGCTGAGCATGAAGGTGTCGACGTACGTCTCTACAAGGTCATTTATCAGGCCATCGACGCGGTGGAAGCTGCCCTCAAAGGCATGCTGGCACCTGTCTATGAGGAGCGTGTCATCGGCCATGTTGTCGTCAGACAGTTGTTCAAGGCATCTGCTGTCGGAAATATCGCAGGTTCCTATGTACTGGACGGCGTGATCCGCAGAGGCTGCAAGTGCAGAATCAGCAGAGCGGGCGAGCAGATCTTCGAAGGCGATCTTGCATCTCTCAAGAGATTCAAGGACGATGTCAAAGAAGTGAAGGCCGGATTTGAATGCGGCCTGGTATTTGAAGGATTCGACAAGATGCAGGTAGATGATGTTGTCGAAGCCTACGATTTGGTTGAGGTACCCAGAACATGAGAAAAAACAGCGTAAAGAACCGCAGGATCAATGATGAAGTGCGCAAAGCACTCGCGGCGATTGTCCGCGACGTCAAAGATCCTCGGATCAGCCCGCTGACCAGCATAACCGGCACAGAAGTGGCTCCTGACCTCAAGACATGTAAAGTGTATGTCAGCGTCTATGGAGACAGTGAGGCGGGAACAAGGACTATGGAGGGCCTTAAGAGCGCATCGCGTTTTATACGCGGAGAACTGGCCAGAAAGGTCAATCTGAGAAATACTCCTGAGCTCACATTTGTGCTGGATGACTCCATTGCATATGGCGTAGCAATGTCTCATCGCATCGATGAGGTCACTGCGGCGGACAGAAATGCAGAGCTGGCCAGAGGACAAGAGACAGACGAAAGTATACAGGACGAATGAAATTACTGGATTTGGTAAAAAACTGCAAACGAATTGGAATCACTGGGCACAGTAACCCCGACGGGGACTGTGCCGGTTCCTGTTGTGCGTCAGCTTTGTATTTGAGAAAGCGCCTTCCGGACGCGCAGGTGGACGTCTATTTGGAAACGCTTCCCCAAGAACTGGAAAAGAATATTCCCGGCGCGGACACGATTCTTCATACAGTACCGGAGGACGAAGCGCGGTACGATGCATTTATTCTTCTTGACAGTGTGCCCGGAAGGACCGGAGACGCGGAAAAGCTCTATCAAGAGGCTGCGCTTACGATCAACATCGACCACCATATTTCGAATCCGGGCAGCGGTGACGTCAACTACATCGACGCAGCCGCATCCAGCGCTTCGGAACTGGTCTACAATGTGATCGATCACGATGCCATCGACAAAGAGATCGCACAGGCCCTGTATGTCGGAATGGTGACGGATACCGGCGTCTTCCAGTATTCAAGCACAGGGGAGTCTACCATGTGTGCGGCAGGACATCTCATGTCCTATGGATTTGATTTTACGGCGGTGATCAGAGAGGTTTTCTTTGAGCGAACTGCGCTGCAGGCCCGGATTCTGGGAGAGGCCTTTGTGAGGTCGGAGCTTTCCATGAACGGAAAGTGCATCTTCAGTATTTTGGACAAGGCGCTCCTCGACCGTTATGGCGCGACCAGACAGGATCTGGATGGAATCAGCGCGCAGCTTGCACTCACGAAAGGCGTTGACTGCGCAGTATTCCTTCATGAAGATGAACCGGGCATATGGAGATCCAGTATGCGTTCTGTCAAGATCGTAAATGTAGCTGCACTGGCGGCTCGCTTTCATGGGGGCGGTCACATTCGTGCGGCCGGATGTACGATCACATCGGATATCGGCGAAGCGGTCAAGCTTCTAAAGAGCGATATAGAGAGTCAGCTCTTGGATGCAGGGGCACTCTGAGCCTACACTCTGAGTCACCCCCTAAGCCAATAGGAAAGGACAGAAGCCTCCATGTTTCATGGAATGATGACAATTTATAAAGAAGCGGGATACACCTCCAGTGATGTGGTAGCGCGTCTGCGGGGCATCCTGCATATGAGAAAGATCGGTCATACAGGAACGCTTGATCCGGATGCGGAAGGAGTGCTTCCTGTATGTTTGGGTATAGGGACCAAACTCTGTGAACTGATCGCAGACAGAGACAAGGAATATGTCGCTGTCATGCGCCTGGGCACCGTGACGGATACACAGGACATGAGCGGAGAAGTGCTCGCGCAGATCTCGGACGAAGAAGTTCGCCGTCTGGTGACAGAGGAAGCACTCTCGGACGCCGTCTCGTCGTTTCGCGGCGTGATCAAGCAGGTCCCCCCCATGTACTCCGCTGTCAAGGTCAATGGCAAGCGGCTCTATGAGCTCGCAAGACAGGGCAAGACAGTGGAACGCAAAGAAAGAGAAGTGACGATCCACGAGCTGGAAATTCAGGAAGTTGTGCTTCCCCTCGTCACGATGCGGGTACGATGCAGCAAAGGGACCTATATTCGTACGCTTTGCCAGGACATCGGGGAAAAGCTCGGCACAGGCGCCGCTATGGAGCACCTGCTGCGGACAAGAGTGGGGCAGTTTGATCTGGACCACGCGATCACGCTCGATGAGGCGGAGGCCATCATGAAATCGGACACGCCGGAACGGATCATGTCCTATATTTCTCCGGTGGACAGTTTCTTTTCCGACGCACCGGCAGCGCTTGTCAAGGACGAAGCGCTGCGATATCTTCGCAATGGTAATGCCGTAAAGAGAAGATATACCGATCTGCCTGTTTTGGCCCATGAAGGTCCTGTGCGTATGTATGACCGGAACGGAAAATTCTATGCGCTCTATTCTTATGATCCGCGAAAGGACGAACTGCGGGGCGTAAAAATGTTTTTGACAAATGAAACCTAAGCAATGCAGGAAGGAAAGGATCCCGGAATGCAGATAATCAAAGGGACTACAGACTTTATAATCAAAGAGGGAACGGCGGTTGCTATCGGCAAATTTGACGGCCTGCACCTCGGACACAGAAAGCTCCTTGCAGAAATCCTTCGCCAGAAGGAGGATGGCCTGAAAGCGGCTGTATTTACATTCGATCCCTCTCCTGAGATTTTCTTTGGTATGAATCCGTCGCGAGAGCTCTCCACCAATGAGGAAAAGAGAGCGCTCTTTGCGGAAATCGGCATCGATATTCTTGTGGAATTTCCGTTTAATAAAGAAACAGCGGCCACTTCACCGGAGGACTTTGTAGTCGATATCCTGTGCAGGCGAATGAATGCCAAATATGTCGCAGCCGGCACAGATCTGTCTTTTGGCGCAAAGGGAAAAGGGAATTTCGCACTGATGGCGTCCCTTGCAAGACACCTGGGCTTTGAGGCGCACAAGATTGACAAAATAGAGCGAAACGGGCAGGTGATCAGCTCCACACTGATTCGAAGTCTGGTAGAACAAGGCAATATGGAAGAGGCGGCATGCTGCCTCGGCGCGCCCTATAAGATCACCGGCAAGATCGTGCACGGACGGGCGCTGGGAAGAAGAATCGGAATTCCGACACTGAACCAAATTCCGCCGTCGGATAAGCTCCTTCCTCCATTCGGCGTCTATTATTCAGAAGTCAAGGCGGATGGGAAGACCTATAAGGCCATGACCAATATCGGCATTAAGCCGACTGTGACCGACGAAGCCAGAACCACGGTCGAGACCTATCTCTACGACTTTTCCGGAGACCTGTACGGAGAAACCGCCGAAGTGAGCCTTCTGACCTACCGAAGGCCGGAGATGCGCTTTTCCGGTATCGAAGAGCTGAAAAGGACGATGGAAGAGGACATCCGGGAGGGCCGGATCTATCACGGACTTGCGTGACAAAAAACCGGCAGCCTGGTACAAATATAGAACATTCCGAGCCGCGCGGACACAAATAAGTGTTTACATGGCGCAGAGAATGTGTTAAAATGCCATTTGTTTAACGACTACCGACACTTAGGCTGAAGCTGCTCCGGCGCAGTCCCGGTGTTCGGCGAACCATTTAAGAAAAGGAGAAACGAAAATGATTTCCAAAGAGAAAAAGACAGCTGTTATCAACGAGTACGCAAGATTTGAAGGTGACACAGGTTCACCGGAAGTTCAGATCGCGATCCTGACCGCCAGAATCAAGGAGCTCACTGAGCACATGAAGGCGAACAAGAAGGATCACCACAGTGCAAGAGGCCTTCAGAAGATGGTCGGCAGACGCAGAGCACTTCTTGATTACCTCAAGAGAACCGATCTGGAAGGATATCGTACACTCATCAAGAGACTTGGTATCAGAAAGTAATTCATAGGGAATCGAGAGACGGCTCTGACCGGTGATAACGGTAGACGCCGTCTCTTTCTCGTCTATGATTTGGACGGGAGAAGGTAGAAGAAGACAGAAGAAGTAGAGAAGAGAAGAAGAAAAGAGGAGACAGTATGTACAAAACTTATTCCATGGATCTTGCCGGAAGAACACTCAGCGTGGATATCGGCAGAGTCGGCAAGCAGGCAGGCGGATGCGCATTCATGCACTACGGCGACACAACCCTTCTGTGCACAGCGACAGCATCTGCAGCACCCAGGGATGGTATCGATTTTTTCCCGCTGAGCGTTGAGTACAGCGAGAAGTTCTATGCAGTCGGCAAGATGCCCGGCGGCTTCAACAAGAGAGAAGGAAAGCCCAGCGAGAACGCGATCCTTACAAGCCGTGTGATCGACAGACCTATGCGTCCTCTGTTCCCCAAGGATATGAGAAATGACGTCACACTCGAGTGCATGGTCATGAGCGTAGATCCCCAGTGCAGACCTGAGATGGTCGCTATGATCGGCGCTTCTTTGGCAACAACGATTTCCGATATTCCCTTCGACGGCCCCTGCGCAGCAACCCAGATCGGCCTTATGGACGGCGAAGTCATTGTCAACCCCAGCCAGGAGCAGTGGGACAAGGGCGACCTTCGCCTGACCGTTGCTTCCACAGCAGAAAAGGTCATCATGATCGAGGCAGGCGCCAATGAGATCCCCGAAGAGGATATGATCCGCTACATCTACATGGCAGATGAGCAGAACAAGAAGATCATCGCATGGATCAATCAGATCGCCGCAGAGTGCGGAAAGACCAAGAGAGACTATGTGAGCTGCGCGATTCCGGAAGAGATGTTCGCAGCGATCCGCGAGATCGTTACACCCGAAGAGATGGAAGTCGCTGTATTTACAGATGACAAGCAGACCCGCGAAGGCAATGTCGCTGCAGTCACAGAGAAGCTGGCGCAGGCATTCGCTGACAAGGAAGAGTGGCTCGCCATTCTTGACGAGGCTGTATATCAGTATGAGAAGAAGACCGTCCGCAAGATGATCCTCAAGGATCACAAGCGTCCCGACGGCCGTGCGCTGAATCAGATCCGTCCCCTGTCCGCAGAGGTTGATCTGATCCCCAGAGTACATGGTTCTGCAATGTTCACACGTGGACAGACCCAGATCTGTGACGTCGTCACACTGGCTCCTCTTTCCGAGGCACAGAGAGTCGAGGGTCTTGACCCCAATATCACTGAAAAGAGATATGTGCACCAGTACAACTTCCCGGCATACTCCGTCGGTGAGACAAGAGTATCCAGAGGTCCCGGCCGCAGAGAGATCGGTCACGGCGCACTGGCTGAGAGAGCGCTGCTCCCTGTCCTTCCTTCTGTAGAGGAGTTCCCTTACTCCATCCGTGCCGTATCCGAGACATTCGAGTCCAACGGATCCACCTCGATGGCATCCACCTGCGCATCCTGCATGGCCCTGATGGCAGCAGGCGTTCCGCTGAAGTCTCAGGTAGCAGGTATCAGCTGCGGTCTTGTGACAGGCGATACAGATGAAGATTTTGTCCTTCTGACAGATATCCAGGGTCTTGAGGACTTCTTTGGCGATATGGACTTCAAGGTCACCGGCACACACAAGGGTATTACAGCGATCCAGATGGATATCAAGATCCACGGCCTTACAAGAGCAATCGTTGAAGGCGCCATCGCAAGATGCAAAGAAGCTCGTGAGTTCATCATGAACGGCGTTATGAAAGACGCCATCGCAGAGCCCCGTCCTACGGTCAACGAGTACGCGCCCAAGATCGACTACATGCAGATCGATCCTGAGAAGATCGGTGAAGTGGTTGGCCAGCGCGGTAAGACCATCAACGAGATCATCAAGCGCACCGGCGTACAGATCGATATCGAGGATGACGGCAGTGTTTCCATCTGCGGCAATGACGCCAAGGGCATGGAAATGGCCAAGAAATACATCACTACGATCGTTTCCGAGTTCGAGGAAGGCCAGGTTCTGGACGGCGTAGTCGTCAGCATCAAGGAATTCGGTGCATTCGTTGAATTCGCACCCGGCAAGGAAGGCATGGTTCACATCTCCAAGATCGCGAACCGCCGCATCGAGCATGTGGAAGATGTCCTTACACTTGGCGACAAGGTAACAGTTGTCTGCCTTGGCAAAGACAGAATGGGAAGACTGAGCTTCTCTATGAAGGACGTAAACAAGCAGAAGAAGAATAAGTAATAGACTATGATACAACCCGGCGGGCCAGGGCATTCCCCATGAATGCGCTGGCTTTGCCGGGTTCATTATGCATTACACGCAGATCATCATTACGCAATCAGGAGATACAACTATGACAACAGCGCAGGAAATTGCACGCAGACGGACGTTTGCTATCATATCCCACCCGGACGCGGGTAAAACAACGCTGACTGAAAAGTTTTTATTATATGGCGGCGCGATCAATCTCGCCGGCAGTGTCAAAGGAAAAGCGACAGCCAGACATGCTGTCTCGGACTGGATGGAAATCGAAAAGCAAAGAGGTATCTCGGTCACAAGTTCCGTGCTGCAGTTTGAATACGACGACTGCTGCATCAACATTCTGGACACCCCCGGCCACCAGGACTTCTCTGAGGACACATACAGAACGCTCATGGCGGCGGACTCGGCTGTCATGGTCATTGACGGCGCAAAGGGCGTTGAGCCGCAGACCAAGAAGCTGTTCAAGGTCTGTACCATGCGTCATATTCCCATCTTTACATTTATTAACAAGATGGACCGGGATGCGCTCGACACCTTTGATCTTCTCGATGATATTGAAAAGAATCTGGGCATCGACACCTGTCCTATGAACTGGCCGATTGGCTCCGGTAAAGCCTTTAAGGGTGTTTTTGACCGTGAGCACAACGAAGTCATCACCTATGCGGACACGCAGAAGGGCACCAAGGAAGGAACGCAGACCAGGATTCCGATCGAGGAAGAAGACAGGATTCTTGCAGAGCTCGGCGAAGACGCCGCAGAGCAGCTCAAAGAGGAAGTCGATCTTCTTGATGGCGCAAGCGCGGCTTTCGATATCGAAGCGGTGCGCGCCGGTATGCTCACCCCTGTATTCTTTGGCTCCGCGCTCAATAACTTTGGCGTAGAGATCTTCCTGCAGCACTTTTTGGAGATGGCGCCCTGCCCGTCCGCCCGCAATACAGATCAGGGGCCTGTGGATCCCGTCGAGGACGGATTTTCCGCCTTCGTATTCAAAATACAGGCCAATATGAACAAGGCCCATAGAGACCGCATCGCCTTCATCCGCATCTGTTCCGGCAAATACGAGATTGGCATGGACGTCAAGCATGTGCAGAGCGGCAGGATCCAGAGACTGTCCCAGCCCCAGCAGCTGATGGCAAGCGACAGAAAGATCCTTTCGGAAGCATATGCAGGCGATATCATCGGTATCTTTGATCCCGGTCTGTACTCGATCGGCGATACCTTCTGCCTGCCCAAATCCGGGTTCCGCTATGAAGGAATCCCCACTTTCGCACCGGAGCATTTCGCAAGGGTCCACCAGGTGGATACCATGAAGAGAGACCAGTTCGTCAAGGGCATCTCCCAGATCGCACAGGAAGGTGCAATCCAGATCTTCCGCGAACTGCACACCGGCATGGAAGAGATCATTTGCGGCGTCGTCGGCATGCTGCAGTTTGACGTTCTGCAGTTCCGGCTTAAGAGCGAATACAATGTCGACATTATCCTGGAGCCGCTTCCCTACGAGCATATTCGCTGGATCACCAAGTGCGATACCGATGTGATGAAGATCACCGGTACGACCGATATGAAGAGAATTGAAGACCTGAAGGGGAATCCTTTGCTTCTCTTTATCAATCCCTGGTCCGTACAGATGGTACTGGATCGCAACGACGGTCTGGAACTGTCTGAATTTTCAAGGGGCTGACTATAGGCAAAGGTTGCAGAATCTGATAAAATATGTTGATGTATATGCATCGTATGCATCATCATAAAATGGATCATCTTTACGGGAGGCTGTTATGGCACAGGAAAAGAATATGAGTGAGAGATATAGTGAAGCAGTTGATATCGGCACAGTGAAGATCGCCGATGACGTAGTGGCACTCATTGCCGCATTCGCAGCGATGGAAGTGGAAGGCGTCTCCGGCATGGCCGGCGGTCTTGATATGAACACGGTCAGCAAGGGCGGCATGAAGAAGCTTGGCAAGACTGTCAAGGTAGAAGTCAGTAAGGACGGCGTCAAGGCTGATCTGGCCATCGACCTTGTCTATGGCTGCAGCATTCCGGAGACCTGCAGTAAGGTGCAGAACCGGGTCAGCACTGCGATCGAGAACATGACCGGCCTTGCGGTGCAGGACGTGAATATCCGCGTCGCCGGCATCACCATGAATGACTGAGGAAATACGACAGAATATGAATAGAAAAAGTTTGAGGGAGCAGATCTTTAAACTGCTTTTCAGAACAGAATTCAATGATCCCGCACAGATGCAGGAGCAGCTCCAGTACTTCTTTGAGAGCGGCGATATGACGGTGACCGACAGGGACCGCGACTATATTACGCAGAAGTGCACTAGTATTGTGGAGAAGATTCCCGAGATTGACCGGATTCTGGATGAAAAGCTTGAGGGATGGACCGTAAATCGCCTTCCCATGGTTGAGCTTACACTTCTTCGTCTTGGCACCTACGAGATCCTCTACGACGATACAGTGCCTACGGGCGTTGCGATCAACGAGGCGGTAGAGCTTGGCAAGAAGTTCGGTGAAGACGGCACAGGCGCCTTTATCAATGGTGTTTTGGCCGGCGTCAGCGGCAAGGAAAGAAGCGGAAAGCGCACGGACGATACAGGTGCGGGTAAAAACGCAGCCGGCAGTGTATCAGAGCGCAAGGGTGAGACCTATATTACAAGGAGAATATGAGAAACGTATATTCGGTATCACAAGTCAACCGATATATTAAGAATATGTTCTCGGAGGATTACTTTCTCCAATCAGTTCTTGTACGCGGAGAAGTGAGTAACTGCAAATACCATTCCTCCGGACATATCTATTTTACATTGAAAGACGCCTCGGGCACGCTTTCCTGCGTCATGTTCGCAGGACGCCGCAGGGGCCTTTCTTTTCGTATGCAGGAAGGAGACCAGGTCATCGTCGCCGGTACCGTAGACGTGTATGAGCGGGATGGCCGCTATCAGCTTTATGCGGACAGGATCATCCGCGACGGCGTAGGTCTTCTCAACGAGCGATACGAGATGTTAAAGCGAAAGCTCGAAGAATCCGGTATGTTCGACGAGCTCTATAAAAAGCCTATACCGCGGTATATCCGCACGCTCGGCGTTGTGACAGCCCCTACCGGCGCCGCGGTACAGGATATCATGAACATTTCTCTTAGAAGAAACCCGTATCTTCAGATCATCCTTTACCCGGCTATTGTGCAGGGAGAAGCCGCCGCCCCCAGTATCTGTGAGGGCATACGCAGGCTCGACGAATATGGCGTAGACGTCATAATCATCGGTCGCGGCGGCGGCTCCATAGAAGATCTTTGGGCGTTTAATGAAGAGATCGTCGCAGAGGCCGTGTTCGAATGTCAGACGCCGATCATATCGGCCGTCGGACATGAAACGGATACCGTGATCTCTGATTATGTGGCGGATCTGCGGGCACCGACCCCTTCGGCCGCCGCAGAGCTGGCAGTCTTTTCGTATACGCAATTCCAGAAAGATCTGCAAATGTATTTGGACCAGCTGACGGGCAGTATGAGAAACCGCATTCTGCAGCTTCGTCACAATACAGAGCGCCTCAAAAGAGAACTGGTCCATCTGTCCCCTGCTTCCAAAGTGCGTGATCGCCGCATGTATACGGCGCAGTGTCTGGATAAGCTCGAGGCTGCTATGGAGAACAAGATTCGGGCATACAGGCTGCAGGCAGACCAGCAGGAGAGGTTGCAAATGCGCATGGAAAGAAAGCTTTCCGAGGCACGCAGCAGTATGAAATTATATGCGGCGCAGCTGGAGCAGCGCTCCCCGCTCGCCAAATTATCGGGCGGATATGGTTTTGTGAGCGATATAGATGGAAATGCGGTCACAAGGGCGGACATGGTCCATGCAGGCGATCTTGTGCGTATTCAGCTCAGGGACGGCCGGTTGGAGGCTTCCGTCACGCAGGTCGACACAAATACAACAGGAATGAACATGGAAAGTAAATGAGGGCATAATCGTGGAGAATACAAACGAAATCAAAGCCGATTCACTGCAAGTGACGGGAATCGAGGAGGCGTTCGAAAAACTCCGGGAGATCCTCGGCAAGATGGATGAAGAGGGCGTATCATTGGAGGAATCCTTCCGCTGTTATGAGCAGGGAATGAAGCTGATCCGCTACTGCAACGAAACAATCGATACGGTTGAAAAGAAAGTCCGCGTACTGAGCGCAGAGGGAGAGACAGATGCATTTTGATGAGACTCTTTTTAAACAAATGCTGTTAGAAAAGACGGACTACTGTGAAAAGGTCCTGCATGCCTACCTGCCCACTGTCGACAGCCTTACAGGGAGCGACAAATGCGCAGGTGTCGTTGTCGACGCCATGCAGTATAGCGTGATGGCCGGCGGAAAGAGACTGCGCCCGCTGTTTATCTGTGAGACCAATCGCATGTACGGCGGAAGGCCGGAATTGGCGGAGCCATTCATGGCAGCACTGGAGATGATCCACAACTATTCACTGGTCCATGACGATATGCCTGCCATGGACAACGATGAGTATCGAAGAGGCGTCAAAACGACCTGGGTCAAGTACGGCGAAGGCATGGCGGTTCTGGCCGGCGACGCGCTGCTCAATTACGCCTATGAGGCGGCGCTCAAGGCCTTTGATATGTGTCAGAATGCCCAGGAGACAGCGGCGGTCATTAGGGCGCTGAAGGTTCTTTCACGCAACGCCGGTATCTATGGCATGGTCGGTGGGCAGTGCGCGGATCTGGAGGCGGAGAAGAAGCCCCGGGAGACAGACGGAGAAGTTCTCACCTATATTCACAAGCACAAGACGGCCTGCATGATCGAGAGCGGGTTCCAGATCGGCGCGATCCTGGCCGGTGCACCTGACGACGATGTCGCCAAACTGGGAAAAATCGCAGAGAATATCGGAATCGCTTTCCAGATCCAGGACGACATTCTGGACGTGATCGGGGACAGCGAGGAGCTCGGCAAACTGACGGGCAGTGATGAAAAGGACGGAAAAGTCACTTATGTGACGATGTATGGCCTTGCAAAGGCGGCCGGCGATGTGCGCGCGATGACCGATGAAGCGCTCACCCTTTATGACTCCTTAAGCTCCTCCAACGCATTTTTGCGGGAACTGATCGTCCGCCTCATTACCAGAACCAAATAAGACGAAATCGAGAGCAATGAAAAAAGAGAAAAAACGACTGGATGTTCTGCTCGTAGAGAAGGGACTCGCTGCCTCAAGAGAGAAGGCCAAAGCCCTGATCATGGCAGGCATCGTATATGTCAATCAAAACAAAGAAGATAAGGCCGGGGCGTGTTTTGACCCCGAAGAAGCACAGATCGAAGTCAGAGGCGCCACGCTCCGCTATGTGAGCCGCGGGGGACTCAAGCTTGAAAAGGCGCTCAAGGTATTTCCCATTGACCTTCGCGATCGAATCTGCATGGATATCGGCGCTTCGACCGGCGGCTTTACGGACTGCATGCTGCAGAACGGTGCAGGCAAGGTCTATTCCATCGACGTGGGATATGGCCAGCTGGACTGGAAACTGCGGAGCGACCCGCGCGTCGTCTGTATGGAGAAGACCAACTTCCGCTATGTAAAGCCCGAGGATCTGGGAGAAGGGCCGGCGCCCTCCTTTGCATCGGTCGACGTCTCTTTCATAGGCCTTGACAAAATACTGCCTGCCGCCTACGCCATCCTGACGCCCGGCGGCGAAATGGTGTGCCTGATCAAGCCCCAGTTTGAGGCCGGCAGAGACAAAGTTGGCAAAAAAGGCGTTGTCAGGGACAAAAAGGTGCACGAAGAAGTCGTGCGGAACGTCACCGGAATGACAGCCGGACTGGGATTTGAAATTCTGGGTCTTTCCTATTCTCCGATCCGGGGACCGGAAGGCAATATCGAGTATCTGATGTATATTCGCAAGCCTTCGGAAGCGGAAAGCGAGAACGAAACGAATGCATCCGACATCAACATTGTGACAGAGGACGCAATCGGGAAACTGGTCGAGGCGTCCCACAGCGACCTCGATCAGGGCGGTGAAAAGCAATAAGCCTGTTCAGGAGAATTTGTATGGACTGCTTTTACATTATTACCAACACCAAAAAGGATCCGGGATATGTCTTTACCAATTCCCTCATTGGATACCTGCTTCTAAATGGCAAAAAATGCATCCAGCTCCCCACGGAGGCCGACGTGGATATGCAGAGAAAGTCGGCTTCGATCAATCCCAGGAACAGCTGCCTGATCGTGATCGGCGGGGACGGCTCTGTTCTTCGCGCCGCGCATCAGGTCCTAGGGACAGGAATCCCGATTCTCGGTATCAATCTGGGAACCCTTGGCTATCTGGCTGAGATCGAAAAGACCAACTGGCGCGAGATGATGCAGCTTTTTTTGGACGGTTCCTATGAGATCGAGACCCGCATGATGCTGGAAGGAAGGATCGTAGAACGCGGCGGCAAGACCGTAAACGATTCGAGGATCTATCATGCGCTCAACGAAGCGGTCATTGTCCGCAACAGCGCTGTCCGGATGCTGAATTTTAACGTCTATGTTGACGGGCATTTTCTCAACAATCTGGATGCAGATGGTATAATAATAGCAACGGCGACCGGTTCGACGGCGTATAACATGTCCGCGGGGGGACCGCTGGTCGAGCCCAAAGCCCAGATGATGCTTCTCACCCCTATATGCCCGCATACGCTCAATACGCGCAGTGTGGTGCTTTCAGGGGACGACACGATCGTGATCGAAATGGTAAAGACTTCCAGAAACGAAAAGCTGGAAGCAGACGCTGTATTCGACGGCGGAGAGGGAATTATGCTTCGATACGGCGACCGCATTGAGATCAGACGTTCGCAGGAAGTCACCAATCTGATCAAGCTCAGTACAAGGAGCTTTTTAAGTACACTTCATAAAAAGCTCTCGTCATGAGCAGTTTGTACTTGTACGGGGATATCACATCAATACATGAGCAGGGGTATGCAATTATGAAGAAAAACCGTCACGATAAGATCCGAGAGATCATTGAGAAAAACGAGGTAGAAACCCAGGGAGAACTGGCGCAGCTGCTTCGCGACAGTGGTTTTAAGGTGACGCAGGCAACCGTATCAAGAGACATCCGGGAAATGGGGCTGGTTAAGGTGGCGGCTGCCGGCGGACGTCAAAAGTATGAGTCCGCAAGGCCTGTCAACGAGGAACAGAACCGCTTTATCCGCGTCCTCAGAGACAGTGTGCAGTCTGTCGACCAGGCGCAGAACATTCTTGTCATTCGCACGGGCTCCGGCATGGCGATGGCAGCGGCTGCGGCGCTCGATCACCTTGCGTTTCCGGAAATTGTCGGCTGCATTGCAGGCGACGACACGATCATGGCTGCCGTCAGAACGGTGGAAGATACAGCGTTCCTGATGGATAAAATCCGTCATATGCTCGGAGAGGCATAGGAATCCTGATAAGGAGAATGGAGAATGCTGCTTAGTTTACATGTAAAAAATCTGGCGCTTATTGAAGAGGAAGAGGTCACCTTTACGGATGGCCTCAATATTTTGACCGGAGAAACCGGCGCGGGCAAATCGATCATCATCGGTTCTGTCAATCTGGCGCTTGGCGCCAAGGCCGATAAGGCGATCATCCGGACAGGGGCGGACTATGCGCTGATCGAGATGACCTTCCTGGCCGACAATGAGACACAGATTGCAAAGCTCAAAGAGATGGATCTTCCCATCGAGGAAGACGGCACGATCCTTATTAAGAGAAAGATCCTGCCCGGAAGAAGTGCCTGCAGCGTATGCGGTGAGTCCGTGACGCTTCGGCAGCTGCGGGAGATTGCAGAACTTTTAATCGATATCTACGGGCAGAGAGAGAACCAAAAGCTCCTTCGCAGAGAGGCGCAGCTATTGACTGTCGACGAGTATGCAGGCGAAGAGGCGGAGCGCTTAAAAGCGTCTGTCGCGCAGCGCTACAAAAAGTGGCGCGCGCTCACAAGTGAGTGGGAAAAGGACGATCTGGATGATGCAGCCAGAAAACGGGAAGTCGATCTCCTTTCCTATGAACTTCGGGAGATTGAAGAGGCCGCGATCCGTGACGGCGAAGATGAGGAACTGGAAAATCGCTACCGCCTTCTGGAAAACTTCAGAAAGATCAGTGAGGCAGCCGGGCAGGCAGGCTATCGGACCGGCGGCGGAGAAGGCAGCGCGGAAGAAGCAATCGACCGCGCGTCGCGCGAACTCTCTTCGGTCTATGGCGTGGATCCGGCGCTGGACGCACTGGCAGACCAATTGTCGGAAGTGGGCGATCTTCTCAGCGATTTTAACAGGGCCTTGAATGAATATATTCGGGATCTGACTTTTGACCCTGCTGAGTTCGAACAGATCCAGGACAGACTGAATCTGATCAATCATTTAAAGGACAAATACGGCCGTACGATCGCCGACATTGAGAAGGCGCGCGCGGAGAGAGAAGAGCGGCTTTCCTTCCTGGAGGATTATGAAAACGGAAGGAGAAAGCTGAAGAAGGACATTGCAGCCGAATATAAGGCTCTGCTCGATCTGTGTGAAGCACTGAGCGCAGTGAGAAAGAACGCGGCGGCGCGCTTTGCATCCGGTCTTCGCGAGGCACTGCTGGACCTCAATTTCCCGCAGGTGGAATTTGAGAGCCGGTTTGAAAGCGGTGAAGCGCACTTGTCTGCGAACGGATATGACAAGCTTGTCTTCTATATCTCCATGAATCCCGGCGAGAGCCCGAGACCACTGGAGCAGATTGCCAGCGGCGGCGAGCTTTCTCGCATTATGCTGGGCATGAAAACCGTATTTGCCGGCAAGGACGAGATCCACACCTTCATTTTCGATGAAATCGACACCGGTATCAGCGGCATGACGGCCTGGAAAGTAGCCGAGAAAATGGGACGACTTGCGACGAACCATCAGATCCTCTGTATCACCCATCTGCCGCAGATCGCTTCCATGCAGGACAGCCATTACTCGATCGCCAAGGAGAGCATCGATGGGCGCACCATGACCCATATCAGAAGGCTCTCCGAGGAGGAGAGCGACTGTGAAGTGGCGCGTCTTCTAGGCGCAGACACGATCACGGACGCAGCGCTTATAAACGCAAGAGACATGAAGCGAAGAGCCCTAAGCGCCAAAGGAGGGGAAGGATGAGCACGCGCAGTGATGTCGAATACATTGTGAATAAGATCCTGAGCGGATTCACTGTCACGAGGGCAGACGAAATTCCCGCCATCGACTTGTATATGGATCAGGTTCTGACCTTTATGGGAGAACGCCTTCGAAGAACGGCCAGAAAATCGGATGCGGACAAGCTTCTGACCAAGACCATGATCAACAACTATGTCAAGAACAAGGTCATGATCCCGCCCGTCAAGAAGAAATACGGACGAGATCACATCCTGCTTCTCATGGTCATCTATTATATGAAAAACTTTCTTTCGATTGACGACATCCGCAAGATCGTCGGGCCTGTCTCTGACAAGTACGCGCGTTCCACGACCAAGTCGGCCGAGCAGCAGATCGGCAAGAAACACCGCTATTCAATGACGGACGTCTACACGGAAATATTCGAGTACGTGATCCGCGACGTTGAGCGATTTCCCGGCGAAGTGCAGGAAATCCTGGATGAAACCGATCACGCCTTTGAAAAGGCGCCTGAGGAGGACCGCGAGATGCTCCGCAGGTTCAACGTGATCTGCCAGCTGAGCGCGGATATTTACCTGCGAAAGCTTTTGATCGAAAAGCTCCTCGACGAGACGCCCACCGTCTCCGAAACACTTAGAAGCAGCAGAAACAAGTAAGGAGTATATCTATCATATGTCAATCTATGACACTTTAAATACAGAGCAGGCAGAGGCCGTACGGCACACCGAAGGCCCTGTCCTGATCCTGGCCGGCGCCGGCAGCGGCAAAACCAGGGTGATCACGCATAGGATCGCCTATCTCATGGATGAGTGCGGCGTGAATCCCTGGAATATCCTTGCCATTACCTTTACCAATAAGGCGGCCGGGGAGATGCGGGAGCGCGTCGACAACCTGATTGGATTCGGCGCGGAGAGCGTCTGGATCTCGACCTTCCACTCCATGTGCGTCCGGATCCTGCGCCGCCATATCGACCTGATGGGGTATGATTCCTCTTTTACCATTTATGACACAGACGATCAGAAATCGCTGATGAAGGACGTCTGCAAATATCTTAAGATCGATACCAAGGACCTCAAGGAGAGGGCGATTCTCTCCGAGATCTCCTCTGCCAAAAACGAGCTGATCACGCCGCTTCAGTACAGAGAAGAGAATGTCGGCGTCAGCTTCCGCAATAAGAGAATCGCGGACGCCTACGAGGAATACCAGAAGAGGCTCAAGAAGAACAACGCGCTGGATTTTGACGACCTGCTCATGCTGACCGTGGAGCTGTTCCACTCGCATGACGAAGTGCTCGCCAACTACCAGAACCGTTTTCGCTATATCATGGTGGATGAGTACCAGGATACCAACAACGCCCAGTTTGAACTGGTAAGGCTCCTAGCCGACAGAAACCGCAATCTCTGCGTCGTCGGAGACGACGATCAGTCCATCTACCGCTTCCGGGGTGCCAATATCCGCAATATTCTGGATTTTGAAAAAGTGTATCCCGACGCGCTGGTCGTCAAACTCGAGCAGAACTATCGTTCCACACAGACCGTTTTGGACGCCGCGAACGCGGTGATCGGCAACAACGTGAAGAGAAAGAAAAAAGCGCTGTGGACCGACAGAGGCGAGGGCACCAAGCTCCATCTCAAACAGTTCAATACCGCGAGAGAAGAGGCGGCCTTCATTACCGTTGACATCGCACGGAAAATGAGAGCCGATCGCCACCTTCATTACAGCGATTTTGCAATCCTGTACAGGACCAACGCGCAGGCGCGCTCCCTTGAGGAACGCTTTGTGTTGGATTCCATCCCTTACAACGTGGTCGGTGGCACCAACTTCTACGACCGCAGAGAGATCCGCGACATGATCGCCTATCTCAAGACCATCGACAACGGGCAGGATGAAATTGCGGTGCGGCGCGTTCTGAATGTGCCAAGACGCGGCATTGGCGCCACGACAATGGCGAGGCTTTCTGATTACGCTGTGGATCGGGACGTCACTTTCTTTGCCGCCATGGAGAGCTGCCGCAATATCACGTCCCTGGGACGCAGCACTGCCAAAATAGAGTCCTTTGTCAAGCTGATCCTTTCCTTGCGCGAATTCGCACAGGAACACAGGCTCTCCGAGCTGCTGCGCCAGATCATCATACAGACCGAATATGAGGCCTATCTGCGGGATCTGGACGACGAGGACGGAGAGGACAGAATCTCCAACGTCGACGAACTTGTCAGCAAGATCACGGACTACGAAGAGACTGCGGAAGAACCTACGCTGTCCGGTTTCCTGGAAGAAGTGGCACTGGTTTCCGATCTGGACAACACAAATGAATCGCAGGACAAGGTCCTTCTGATGACCCTGCACAGCGCCAAGGGACTGGAGTTTCCTCACGTATATATCACCGGCATGGAGGACGGCATTTTCCCCAGCGCCATGGCGCTCAACAGCGACGACGAGGAGGCGGAAGAAGAGGAGCGGCGACTTGCCTATGTAGGCATCACCCGCGCCAAGGACGATCTCACGCTCACTTGCTCCCGAACCCGGATGCTGCGCGGCGAAGTGCAGTACAATCCCATGAGCCGCTTTGTGGCGGAGATTCCGGAGGAGCTGTTCGACAGCGAAGTCCCTTCTAATCGATATGAAGACGACCATCCCTTTGACAGGGACTATTCTGACCGCGGAGATCGCTACGGCAGTTCCTACGGCGGCAGCACGTATGGAAGTATCTCGTCCTACGGCGGCAGCACCTATGGAAGTATCTCGTCGTATGGCGGCAGCGCCTATTCCGGATCGGCCTATGCAGGCAGTAAAGCGCAGGACAACGGAAGAACGGCGCGTCCGAGGCTGAAAGCAGTCTATAAGAAGCCTTCTACAGATGACGCCAAGAAGCCCTATATTGCGAAAGCCGGCGGAAAAGGCCTTTCCTCCCTCAGTAAAGGCATGCCCTCGGCGCCTTCGGCCCCCGATTACGGGCCCGGCGACCGTGTTCGACACACCAAATACGGGGAGGGGACAGTAAAAGCGGTCGAGGCCGGTCCCCGCGATTATAAGGTAACCGTGCAGTTCGACGAGTACGGCCAAAAGATCATGTACGCGGCCTTCGCAAAGCTGGTCCGGTGCTGATTGCCTAAATCTTTCCAGGGTATATCTTTATGACCACCTGCCATAAGTGCCCCGACATTAGCGACCTTCCTAACCGCAACTTATAGTGGAAATGCGCACTGGATGGTGCTATATTTATTGTAATAGCAAAAACGACACAGTTCATATCATCATGAATGGAAGAATTGGGAGGAACTGCACAAATGACAAGAGATAAATTTCAGGAACTGATCGACGCAGTCAGAAGCAACAAGAAAGAGGAGATGAATCCCGTACTCGTGTGCCTTGCTATTTTCGGCGGGATCGTGGCAGTTTGCCTGATCGCATACGGCGTGTATCGTTTCCTTACACCGGACTATTTTGACGACTACGACGATGACGATGATTTCGATGACGACTTCGACGACGATTTCGAGGATGACTTCGAAGATGAGCCGGAAGCCGCAGAGGCATAATTCATCGACAATCATAAAAGCTTAATACTGTATCGATAAGAGGCAGCCCGCTGTTAAGCCGGACTGCCTTTTACATGAAATGATTTAGGAGGCACATTTGAAAAAGGGAGATCTGGTCGAGGGAATCGTCAGAGAAGTGAAGTTTCCCAATAAAGGCATTGTTGAGACCGAGGAAGGCGCGGTCGTTGTCAAAAACGCGATTACCGGGCAGCGCGTCCAAGCACGCATTAATAAAAAAAGAAAGGGAAAAGCAGAAGGCGCCCTGCTCAGCGTCCTTGAACGGTCCCCTTTGGAGAGAGAGACACCCTGTCCCGCATTCGGGACCTGCGGCGGATGCACCTATCTCTGTCTTCCCTATGAAGAGCAGCTCAAGATTAAAGAAGCGCAGGTCAGGGAACTCCTCACCGAAGCTATGCCGCAAGACACCCCTATGGATTGGTTTCAGGGCATTCTCGGCAGTCCCTCCATTTACGGCTATCGCAATAAGATGGAATTTTCCTTTGGCGACGAGTACAAGGACGGACCTCTGGCGCTTGGCATGCACAAACGCGGCAGCTTCTACGACCTTGTCAACGCGGAGCCCTGCGTAATCGTAGACGAAGATTATAGAAAGATCCTGCATGCGGTGAGAACCTATTGGAGTGAAGAGGGTGCTTCCTTCTACCACCGGCTGCGCCACGAGGGATATCTGCGCCACTTGCTTGTCAGAAAAGCGGTACACACCGGAGAGATTCTGATCGATCTGGTGACGACGTCGCAGGAGGAGTACGATCTTTCTAAATTTGCAAATATGCTCCTTTCCTTACATATGGATGGGAAGATTGTAGGCATCCTGCATACTGTCAACGACGCAGTGGCAGACGTCATCAAGGACGATGGCACAGAGATTCTCTATGGGCAGGACTATTTCACGGAAAGTCTGTTGGGGCTTTCCTTTAAGGTGACGCCTTTTTCCTTCTTCCAGACCAACAGCCGCGGGGCCGAAGTGCTCTATGACACCGCCCGCACGTTCCTGACAGATGCCGGCATGAAGAAGGGCGTCGTCTATGACCTCTACTGCGGCACAGGCACCATCTCGCAGCTCATGGCACCTGTATCAGAAAAGGTCATCGGCGTGGAAATTGTAGAAGAGGCTGTAGTGGCGGCTCGAGAGAATGCACTGCGAAACGACATCCATAACTGCGAGTTTATAGCCGGTGATGTACTTAAAGTCCTCGATGAGATTAAAGAAATGCCAGATCTGATCATTCTCGATCCTCCGAGGGATGGCGTACACCCCAAGGCGCTCCTCAAGATCCTCGGATACGGAGTGGAACAGATTCTTTACATATCATGTAAACCTACAAGCCTTGCAAGAGATATCCCTGCATTTCTAGAAGCAGGTTACAAGCCGGTCCGCGGCATAAGCGTCGATCAGTTTCCGTGGACGGCGAACGTCGAGACGATCATTCTTTTTCAAAAACAACACTGAAGGGCTGCCCTTAACAATTAGTGCTTACTATCAAAATCTCATTGTTTTGCCATGTAAAAAAGTGTATGATAAAAAAGTGACAGGAGGAAATCATGAAGGACTGGATGCAGATTTCACAACGACTCATCATGCTCGGTCAGTTAGGGCTCTCCCTGCTGATGCCGCTTCTTATGTGTCTGGGTGGCTGCTACCTTCTAGTCACAAGGGTGGGGCTCGGATTGTGGATCTATTTTCCGGGCTTTCTTTTCGGCCTTGGCGCGTCCTTTATGACGGCCTATAAGCTCTGGCTTACGGTCAGTGCCAAGGAAAAGAAGAAGAGCGAGACAGAGCCGCCCGCCTTCAATCTTCACAAATAAACAGTATTAATGTCTACACATATAGGAGGCATACGCCTCGAAAGGACTGATCAATTGAAACTGCAGAAAGCGGTCAAAGATGAAACGGTTTTTGTGGCGCTGGGATCCATCATCCTGAGCGTCATTATGGTAATTGTATTCTTCGTCCTGCACAGAGTCTTTCCGGAGAGAGTTCCTATGGACCTTCCGGTCATCATCGGTGCAGTCGGAGGCTGTGCAGTGGCCATTGGAAATTTCTTTCTGATGGCTGTGACTGTGCAGAAAGTAGCCGGAATTGAGAATTATGATCAGGCATATCGTTCAATGCAGGTCAGCTACAGGTACAGAACGTTCCTGCAGCTGATTTGGTGTGTCCTTACCATGGTTCTTGGATTCATAAACCCCGTGGCCGGAATGCTGCCCCTGCTCTGGCCCAGCCTCTTGATCAAAGGCAGGGGGATCCTTAACGGGGTTAAGAATTAAGGGAAGGAGGTGGATGTGTAAAGATGGAATTTGATATTTCCGGAGCAAGGATATTCTTTCGAATTCCAACGGGAATCCCGATTCTTGGGGATTTCATGATCACCGAGACCCTTGTTGTCAGCTGGATCGTCATGGCAATCATCACAGGCCTGTGTATCTATCTGACCAGGGATCTGAAAGTTGAGAAGATCTCAAAGCGGCAGGCTGTCGCGGAAATGATCGTGGATGCAGCGAATAATCTTGTCAGGAACAATACCGGCGGTACGAAGTTCGACAGACTGATTCCCTTTGTATCAGCTCTGTTTGCTACCAGTATTGTGTCAAATCTGATCAGCCTTACCGGCGTTTTGAGAAGCCCGACAGCGGACCTTTCTACCGAAGCTGCATGGGCGGTCGTCGTATTTATCATGATCACGATGGAAAAGATAAAGTCCGGCGGCTTGCTTGGTTACATGAAGGGATTTACAGAACCGATTCCGGTTATGACGCCCTTCAATATCCTTTCGGAGCTGGCTACGCCTGTCAGTATGGCTTGCCGTCATTTCGGCAATATTTTGTCGGGTGTCGTTATCAACGGACTGATCTATGCGGCACTGGCGGTTGCTTCTTCCGCACTTTTGGGTCTGATACCCGGCGCGGTCGGCGATTTTCTCAGCCATATACCGATTCTCAGTGTCGGTCTGCCGGCCATTACGTCAATCTATTTTGACTGGTTCTCCGGATGCATGCAGGCGTTTATCTTCACCATGCTGACGATCATGTATATCGCAAACGCAGCAGAAGGGTGATCGTGTTTCATTGGAATTTGCTTTTATTACAATAACAAGTCAGTAAATTCAAGTATTAGGATGGACTCAATGCGGCGGGGCCGCATGAGAAATATACCAATCAATCACAGGAGGAAAATCATGGATTATACAATACTCGCTAAAGGTATCGCACTGGCAGGCTGCGCAATCGGTGCAGGATGCGCTCTGATCGCAGGTATCGGCCCTGGTATCGGTGAAGGTAACGCAGTAGCAAAGGCTCTGGAAGCAATCGGCCGTCAGCCTGAGTGCAAGGGCGACGTCACAAGCACAATGCTCCTTGGCTGCGCGATCGCAGAGACGACAGGTATTTACGGTTTCGTTACGGGTCTTCTTCTGATCTTCGTAGCACCCGGCATGTTCATGGGGTATCTGGGCTAAGTCCTGGGCTGATACATAAACTCGCGCTGCAGCGCTCTATGCGCACGCAGCACAGCCACAAGGAGGCAGTAAATGGGTAATACACAGGAACTTGTGACGATCATCCCGTGGACGTTCATCGCACAGATCCTCAACCTGTTCATCCAGATGTATCTGATCAAACGCTTCCTCTTCAAGCCTATCAATGAGGTCCTGCAGAAGAGAAGAGAGTTGGCGGATCAGGAGATCAGGGAAGCCAGAGAAGCGAAGGAAGAGGCAGACAGCTTGAAAGTGCAGTACGAAGAGGGCCTTGCCAACGCAAGGACAGAGGCGGCCCAGATCGTACAGAGCGCCCAGAAAGAGGCGCAGGTGATCGCGGATGAGACCGTACGCGAGGCACAGGAACAGGCTGCCGGCATTCGCAGAAAAGCGGAAGCGGATATCGCACAAGAGAAAAAGAAAGCGATCAATGAAGTCAAGGATGAGATCGGCGGTCTGGCAATGGATATTGCCGGCAAGGTTGTTGAGAAAGAGATCAACGAGGCGGATCACAAGAAGCTCATTGATGAATTTATTAAACATGTAGGAGAGGCATCATGACGACAGCGACAAGTCTGTATGGGCAGAGCCTGTACGACCTTGCTGCGGAGGAGGGCCTTACGGAAGAGATTTTGAAGCAGATGGAAGCCGTCGATGATATTTTCAAGGCAAACCCTGACTATATCACGCTTTTACTTGAGCCTTCCATTCCCAGAAGAGAACGTCTGGGTCTCTTAAAAGAGGCGTTTAAGAACCAGCTCCATCCATATATGCTCAATTATCTTATGATCCTGCTTGAAAACAGTTTGCTCAGAGGATACAGCGCCAGTTATCGGACCTATCGCACATCTTATAATAAGGACCATGGCATCGCAGAAGCCACGGTGACAAGTGCGATCGAACTTACCAAGGCGCAGACAGAGTCCCTGACCAGCAAGCTGGAACAGATCAGTGGCAAAAAGATCGTTCTCAAGCAGAAAGTCGACAGCGCAGTCCTTGGTGGTCTCCGCGTAGAGATCGAGGGCAAACTGCTTGACGGAACCGTCATGGGCAGACTTACCGACCTTCGCAAAAAGGTCAGTGAAACAGTATTGTAAAGGAATAGACTAATGGAATTAAAACCAGAGAAGATATCCCAGGTGATCCGCAGTCAGATTAAGAATTATCAGAATGCGATCATACAGAATGAGACCGGAACGGTCCTCACCGTCGGTGACGGTATCTCCAGGGTAAGCGGCCTGGTGAACTGCATGGCGGGCGAACTTCTCGAATTTGAGAACGGAACCTTTGGTATGGCACAGAACCTGGAGGAGACAAGCGTTTCCGCGGTTCTGTTCGGCGAAGACAAAGGTATCAGCGAAGGACAGACGGTCAAGAGAACAGGACGCGTAGTTTCTGTTCCCGTAGGAGAGGCCATGATTGGCCGCGTAGTCAACGCGATCGGACAGCCGATCGACGGCGCAGGACCGATTGATACAACAGAGTTCAGGCCTGTTGAGTCTCCTGCACACGGAATTATTGAAAGACAGCCGGTTAAAGAGCCGCTGCAGACCGGTATCAAGGCAATCGACTCCATGATCCCGATCGGAAGAGGCCAGCGTGAGCTGATCATCGGCGACCGCCAGACTGGTAAAACCACCATCGCGGTCGACACGATCCTGAACCAGAAGGGCAAGGACGTTATCTGTATCTATGTTGCAATCGGTCAGAAACGTTCCACTGTCACCGGCATTGTCTCCCAGCTCCAGGAGGGCGGCGCTATGGATTATTCCATCGTTGTCGCTGCAACCGCATCGGAGCCTTCACCGCTTCAGTACATTGCGCCGTATTCGGGCTGCACAATGGGCGAGTATTTCATGAACAAGGGCAAACACGTGCTGATCATCTACGATGATCTGTCCAAGCACGCAGTCGCATATCGTGCGCTGTCCCTTCTGATCCGTCGTCCCCCGGGACGTGAAGCCTACCCCGGCGACGTATTCTATCTGCATTCCAGACTTCTTGAGAGAGCAGCGAAGCTTTCTGATGATCTGGGCGGCGGATCCCTTACTGCGCTTCCCATCATCGAGACGCAGGCAGGCGACGTATCGGCCTATATCCCGACTAACGTCATCTCCATCACAGATGGTCAGATCTTCCTTGAAACAGAGCTTTTCCACTCCGGTATTATGCCGGCTGTAAACCCCGGTATCTCGGTTTCCCGAGTCGGTGGTAACGCGCAGATCAAGGCGATGAAGAAGGTCGCAGGTACACTGAAGCTGATCTATTCGCAGTATCGTGAGCTGCAGAGTTTTGCCCAGTTCGGATCCGATCTGGATGCGGATACCAAGGCAAGACTTGCGCAGGGCGAACGTATCGTGGAAGTTCTCAAGCAGGGCAAGTCTGCGCCTGTTCCTGTTGAAAAACAGGTCGCAATCCTCTATGCCGTTGTCAGAGGTATTTTGACAGATGTACAGGTCAAGGATATTGCCGAGTATGAAGAGAAGCTCTACAGACGTCTGGACGAAGATCCCGACGGCGCAGCAGCCATGAGAACCATTCGCGAGACCGGCGCACTTGACGAGACAGCAGAAGCTTCCCTGAAAGCCGCTCTGACGGCATTTACGCAGGAGTTTATAAAGAACAGATAACGGAGGGATAAAGATATGGCAGCTGCCAATATGAAAGCTGTAAAACTCCGGATCAAAAGCGTTCAGAACACCATGCAGATCACAAAGGCCATGCAGCTCGTCGCCGCATCCAAGCTCCGTAAAGCGAAGGAGAAAGCAGATCTGAGCAAACCCTATTTTACGATCATGAGGGAGACGCTCGTAGATATTGCCAAGGGAAACACCGATTTCCAGTCCCCTTATACGAAGCAGGTCGACAACGACAAGTGGCTGTATGTGGTCATCGCAGGCGACAGAGGACTTGCAGGCGGATATAACGCGAATCTCTTTAAATTTATGGACAGCGAGACCAAAGGAAGAGACTATATGGTCCTTCCCATCGGCAAAAAATCCGTCGAATATTTCCGTCATCGCGGCGTGGAACTCATTACTGAAGAGTATGCGGAAGTCGCCAAAATCAGCGTTTCCGACTGCTTCGGTATTGCCAGAATGATCTGTGACGCTTATTCCAAAGGAAAATTCGGACACGTTCTTCTGTGCTATACAGACTTCGTATCGATGATGACACAGACGCCCCGTTCTTCCTCCCTTCTTCCGCTATCTGATTTTGCGGATGAGATGAAGAAGCCGGAGGATACCGAAAAGGCTGTGCGTGATCTGATTCTTTATGAACCGGACAGTGAAACTGTCTTCAACGCGATCGTACCTGAATATCTTGCAGGTCTTCTGTACACCAGTATTAATGTATCGGTGGCAAGCGAACTGGCTGCAAGACGCACCGCAATGGAAGCGGCTACGGACAACGCCAGTGAGATGATCGAAAAGCTGAGCCTGTTCTACAATAGAGCAAGGCAGGCAAGCATCACGCAGGAGATCACGGAGATCGTGGCCGGCGCAGAAGGGAATTGATACTAAAGGAGTAGATATAAATGAGTGAGAAACATACAGGAAAGGTCATACAGGTCACAGGCCCGGTTCTGGATATCCGTTTCGGTGAAGGCGAACTTCCTGAACTGCTCAATGCGATCGAGATCACTGTCGGTGACCGCAAGCTGATCGCGGAAGTCGCGCAGCAGATCGGTGACGACGTCGTTCGCTGCGTCGCAATGAGCTCCACAGACGGACTGGTTCGCGGAACGGACGCAGTTGATCTTGGAGGCCCCATTACTGTACCGGTAGGCGAGCAGTGCCTTGGACGTATTTTCAATCTGCTCGGTGAGCCGGTTGACAATCAGCCTGCACCGGAAGCCGCAGAGCGCTGGCCCATCCATCGTCCTGCCCCTTCCTTTGAAGAGCAGACGCCGGCAACAGAAATCTTTGAGACCGGCATCAAGGTCGTCGACCTGATCTGCCCCTACGCGAAGGGTGGTAAGATCGGTCTGTTCGGCGGCGCGGGCGTTGGCAAAACAGTTCTGATCATGGAACTGATCAACAACGTTGCAAAAGCACACGGCGGTATTTCCGTATTTACCGGCGTTGGTGAGAGAACCCGTGAAGGAAACGATCTTTACGGCGAAATGAAAGAGAGCGGCGTTCTTGACAAGACCGCTTTGGTCTATGGTCAGATGAACGAGCCTCCGGGAGCCAGAATGAGAGTTGGTCTTTCGGGACTGACGATGGCAGAGTATTTCCGTGATGTCAAGAATCAGGACGTTCTTCTGTTCATCGATAACATCTTCCGTTTCACACAGGCAGGTTCAGAGGTTTCGGCGCTTCTTGGCCGTATGCCTTCTGCAGTAGGTTATCAGCCTACACTGGCAACGGAGATGGGTGCTCTGCAGGAGAGAATCACATCCACAAAGCGCGGATCCATCACGTCCGTACAGGCCGTCTACGTTCCTGCGGATGACCTTACAGACCCGGCTCCTGCAACGACATTCACGCACCTGGATGCAACAACGGTTCTTTCCCGTGACATCGCATCACAGGGTATTTATCCCGCTGTGGATCCTCTGGATTCCACCAGCCGTATCCTGTCCCCTGAAGTTGTTGGACAGGAGCACTATGACATCGCAAGACGTGTGCAGCAGGTCCTTCAGCGTTACAAAGAGCTGCAGGATATCATCGCGATCATGGGTATGGACGAACTTTCTGATCAGGATAAGCTCAGTGTTTACAGAGCAAGAAAGATCCAGAACTTCCTGTCCCAGAGCTTCTCTGTCGCGGAGCAGTTCACCGGCATGCCCGGTAAGTATGTACCGCTCAAAGAGACCCTCCGCGGTTTCCGCATGATCCTTGACGGTGAGTGCGATGATCTGCCTGAGAGCGCATTCCTGTTTGCGGGCACGATCGATGACGTCTTTGAAAAGGCCAAATAACGAGTACAAACGAGAGATGAAGGGAGGAAGACGCTATGGCAACCTTCCGGTTACAGGTCGTCTCCATGGATGGCCTTGAATATGACGGACAGGTGCAGCGGATCAAGCTGCGCACCATACACGGTGATCTTGCGATCCTTGCCAGGCACATGAATTATGTGACGGCCATCGGCATGGGTACCGCGACAGTGGTATTTGAAGACGGCACAGAGCGTAAAGCGGCCTGTATCGGCGGTATGCTCTCCATGATGAACAATCATTGCCGCGTGATCCCCACAACGTGGGAATGGGGCGATGAGATTGACGTCAAGAGAGCGATGGAAGCAAAGAAGCGGGCAGAGGAGATACTGCAGGAGAGCAATCTGGAGATGCAGGCAAGAGTGAACGCCGAGGCCAAGCTGTACAGAGCGCTGGTCAGAATCGGCAGTGCAAAGAAATAATTCGTGTATAACTATAGGTAAAAACAACCGGGTTCCTATGGAATCCGGTTGTTTTTAATTATACGTTTCTATTTTTTATTCAATTTCATCGATGACATAATTAAAAAACGAGCAGACCAATGCCTGCTCGTTTTTTAATCAACTGTATTGGGATCCTCAGTGGATCATCGCGTGCCACTCCTGCAGAGAATGGATATCGTTGTCGCCGTGCTTCTTGACATAGCGGATTCCTTCTGCTGCTGCGCGGGCCGCATCAATGGTTGTGATGTAGGGGACGCGGGCCTTGATGGCGTTCTTTCTTAAGTAGCTGTCATCATGGATGCTGTCCTTGCCGACAGGGGAGTTGACGATCAGCTGGATCTTTCCATTGGTGATCAGATCGATGATATTGGGTCTGCCCTCATAGAGCTTCTTGACACGCTCTGCGTGGATGCCAGCCCCCTGGATCAGATCACAGGTGCCGCCTGTGGCAAGAATCTTGAAGCCGCACTCATCGAAGATCTTCGCAACTTCCACCACTTCGGGCTTGTCCTTCTTGTTGACAGATATGAGGACGGTTCCCTCTGTAGGGAGGGTCGCATTGGCGCCTTCCTGTGCCTTGAAGTACGCTTCACCGGTCTTGGACGCAATACCAAGGACTTCACCTGTGGAACGCATCTCGGGGCCGAGCAGCGGATCGACTTCCTGGAACATGTTGAAGGGGAAGACCGCTTCTTTGACGCCATAGTAAGGAATGGTTCTCTCGCCGAGGGAAGCGACGGGAGAGGGTCTTCCGGTCAGAGAAGAGGTGATGATATCGGTCGCGATCGGAACCATGCGGATGCCGCAGACCTTGGATACCAGCGGAACCGTACGGGATGCTCTCGGATTGGCCTCCAGCACGTATACCTTGCCGTTCTCAATCGCATACTGCATGTTCATGAGGCCGACAACGTGCATCTCTTCCGCAATCTTGCGTGTGTACTCTTTGATCGTCTCCAGGTTGTCCTGCGGAATATGTCTGGAGGGGATGATGCAGGCGGAGTCACCGGAGTGAATACCTGCCAGCTCAATGTGCTCCATGACCGCGGGTACATATGCGTGTGCGCCGTCGCTGATCGCGTCTGCCTCGCACTCCATCGCATGGTTGAGAAAACGGTCGATCAGGATCGGGCGATCGGGCGTTACGCCGACAGCGGCCAGCATATAGTCCTTCATGGAATCGTCGTCATAGACCACTTCCATGCCGCGTCCGCCAAGGACGTAGGAAGGACGCACCATAACGGGATAGCCGATCTCACCGGCGATCTTGATCGCTTCCTCCACAGTCGTCGCCATACCTGATTCGGGCATCGGGATGCCGAGCTTATCCATCATCAGACGGAACTGATCGCGGTCCTCCGCGAGGTCGATGACTTCGGGCTGTGTGCCGAGAATACGGACGCCGTTGGCCTTAAGGTCTGCCGCAAGGTTCAGAGGGGTCTGTCCGCCGAACTGTGCAATGACGCCGACCGGTTTCTCTTTGTAATAGATCGACAGAACGTCTTCCAGTGTCAGGGGTTCAAAATACAGCTTGTCGGATGTATCATAGTCGGTCGAAACGGTCTCGGGGTTGCAGTTGACAATGATGGTCTCAAATCCGAGTTCGCGCAGGGACTTGGCCGCATGGACGCAGCAGTAGTCAAATTCAATACCCTGACCGATTCTGTTGGGACCGCCGCCCAGGATCATGATCTTGGGGCGTTCTGTGCTGACAGGATCGTTGTCCGGTGCGTTGTAAGTGGAGTAGTAATATGCGCTGTCCTGCGTGCCGCTTACGTGCACGGCGTCCCAGGTCTCCACGACGCCCAGCGCCTCGCGTTTATGGCGGATCTCGTCTTCTGAAAGGCCGAGGATCTCGCTGAGATACTTATCGGAGAATCCATCCTTCTTGGCTTGGATCAGTGCCTCGGCAGTCAGAGGATTGTGAAGAAGCGCTTCTTCCTCCTCGACAAGTTCCTTCATCTGGTTGATGAAATAGTGCTTGACGCTTGTGAGGGCAAAAATCTCATCGGCCGTTGCGCCTTTGCGCAGCGCCTCATACATGATGAAATAGCGCTCGCTGCTGGGAACGACAAGCATGCTGAGGAGCTTATCCTTGCTCAGGTCATGGAAGTTTTTGACAAAGCCAAGGCCATAGCGGTCTTTCTCCAGAGAGCGGATGGCTTTCTGGAAAGCTTCTTTATAATTCTTACCAATGCTCATGACTTCGCCGACGGCGCGCATCTGTGTGCCGAGGTGGTCATTGACGCCCTTGAACTTTTCAAAGGCCCAGCGAGCAAATTTGACGACGACATAATCGCCGTCCGGAACGTATTTGTCCAGTGTGCCGTACTTGCCGCAGGGAAGGTCCTTTAAGGTGAGGCCGGTCGCAAGCTTTGCAGAAACAAGCGCAATCGGGAAACCGGTGGCCTTGGAGGCAAGGGCGGAAGAGCGGGACGTTCTGGGGTTGATCTCGATGACGACGACACGGCCGCTCTTGGGGTCATGGGCGAACTGTACGTTGGTTCCGCCGATGACGCCAATATGCTCTACGATCTTGTAGGACTGCTCCTGGAGCTTTTTCTGCAGATCCTCATCGATGGTGAGCATCGGTGCGGTACAGAAGGAATCGCCGGTGTGGACGCCGACAGGGTCGACGTTCTCGATGAAACAGACGGTAATCATATTGTTGTCCTTATCGCGGACAACCTCGAGCTCGAGCTCCTCCCAGCCAAGGATGGATTCTTCTACCAGAACCTGGTGGATCAAACTGGCCTGCAGACCACGTGCGCAAACGGTCCTGAGCTCTTCTCTGTTATAGACAAGTCCGCCGCCGGCGCCGCCCATTGTATAAGCAGGACGGAGAACGACGGGATAGCCGAGCTCTTCCGCGATGGAAAGCGCTTCCTCAACGGAATATGCGACCTGGCTGCGCGCCATCTCAATACCGAGCTTATTCATCGTTTCCTTGAATTCAACGCGGTCTTCGCCTCGCTCAATCGCATCGACCTGCACGCCGATGACTTTCACGCCATATTTATCTAAAATTCCTTCTTTATAAAGTTCGGAGCAAAGGTTGAGGCCGGATTGACCTCCGAGATTGGGAAGAAGAGCGTCAGGACGTTCTTTTGCAATAATCTGTTCCATACGTCTGACGTTAAGAGGTTCGATATAAGTGATATCAGCCATTTCAGGATCAGTCATGATGGTCGCCGGATTCGAATTGACGAGTACGATCTCATAACCAAGGCTCCTGAGTGCCTTACAAGCTTGGGTGCCGGAATAGTCAAATTCACATGCCTGGCCAATGACAATGGGACCCGAGCCGATGATCAGGATTTTATGAATATCAGTACGCTGTGCCATAAGTCCTCTCTTTCTCAAGTTTGTTTATATAACCTAATAAATTCTAATTGAATATTCGCAGATTTTCCACATATTTTTTTCTTAATATTTTGAACAGCAATGAAATATTATAAGAAATAATATTTACAAATTTGTAACAAAATAGTAAAATATAGTATCTGGAAGTGCTAGTTGATCCATTATTCCTACGTAGAAGGGGATATACAATGAAGATTCACATACGGAAAATAGGGCTTTTTGTTTCTGTTTTCCTGACTGCAATCATACTGCATGGTTCCAAGGCCTTCGCCGCAGCGCCATCCATGATCGACACGACCGTACGCATTGTGTGGGAGGATGAAGAGGATCAGGATCACGCGCGCCCCGAAGAGGTGACCATTACCCTATATGCCAATGGCAATGAGATTGGCAGATCCATGACGCTGAGCGCGGAGAATGACTGGGAAGGGACTTTTGAAAGCCTTCCTGTCTACATAGAAGATGAAAGACAGTCCTACTCCGTTGTGGAGGAAAAGATCGACGGATATACAGGCGCCATTGCGGGCTCCGACACAGACGGATATACGATCACGAACATTCATGCGCCTCTCCCCAAGGGGCGAAGCGGCGAGGAGGAGATTGTCCGTTTGGATGACATGCCGCAAAGCCAGGCAGAGGGAATGATCGTTGAGACGGTCGTCACAACGAAGGTATCGAAGTCAATGCCTGCCCGCACCAGTACCACGATCAAGAAAACAATGTCCGCCAAGACCGCCGACACATCCGAAACCGTCTATTGGGGCGGCACGCTCCTTGGCGCGATCACCGCGCTGTTTATCTGGATGCGCATAGAGCAGAAAAGGAAATGAATCATTGGGCCCGTCTGCGCCCCAAAATGCAAAAGTCAGAAAAAAGTAAGATATTTGTTATGAATTTGCCTGAAAGCCGGTTTGACTTTCAGGCTTTCTTTTTGTAAAACTGTTGCATGCATCATTGCAGTGGATGATGAACGTACATGAGACAGCGGTTAGCCGCGTGATGATAAACCGGAAAGGAGTCTATACGATGAAAGAATGGGTCGATACAATGCAGTATTATGTGCCGATCCTGTTTTCCAAAGAGGATCAGATGATTTTTGTGCTGGTACTGTTCATGGTCGCAGTACTGCCTGTTTTACTGTGTGTGCTGCACTTTAAGCCCCTTGTGAGAGGAACCGCGCTCATTATTTTCGCGGTCTATATTCTGGGCAATCTCAGCTTTACAATCCTTGGACGGGAAGGGATTTACGCTTCCCAGCTGCCGACCTTTGGCAATTACAGGCAGGCCTTTGATCTGGAGCTGGGACTTGAGGGAACGCTCAAGATGCTGCCCGAGGGAATAGGCGAGACGCTGCGCCATATTCATATAGGAAACTATACGGCGGCGAGGGAAGTCTTTCTCAACATCCTGCTTTACGTTCCCATGGGATACCTGCTTCCCTTTGTTTGCAAGCCTATGCGCTACAGTGTTTTGGCCTGCACAGTGGTAGGGTTTTTGTGCAGCTGCGCGACAGAATTTGCCCAGCTTCACTATCATCTGGGATATTTCCAGATTGACGATATTATAAACAATACGATCGGATGCCTGATCGGCGCGGTGCTGGGATGCGCGCTGTCACGATTATGGAGGACCCGGTAGCAGAACCTGCTTTTCGTTTGCATACATAATAACGCACACATAAAAAGTCTCCTGTTTTACTTACATTTTATACAAAAATAATATTCTGCATTCGCATAATGTGTTACAATATTACTAAATATAGTGTTTCTCTATATACAAACATAATTCAAAAGGAGGTAGCATGATGGCAGATATTTATGCAAATATGGGCAAGAACCTGATCGGAACCAAGACGTTCGACAACCTCATGGAAGCTTTTGCAGGAGAGTCTCAGGCACGCAACAAATATACATACTTCGCCTCTCAGGCAAAAAAGGACGGTTATGTACAGATCGCCAAGATTTTTGAGCAGACCGCAGCAAACGAGAAAGAGCACGCCAAGATCTGGTACAAGATCCTTGAGGGCGTACACGGAACCAAGGACAACCTTGAGATTGCTGCAGACGGCGAGCAGTATGAGTGGCAGGAGATGTATCCCGGATTCGCGAAGACAGCGAGAGAAGAGGGATTTGTTGAAATCGCCAAGTTGTTTGAAATGGTTGCTGAGATTGAGAAAGAGCATGAGGCCAGATATCGCAAGCTGATCGCCAACATTGAAGGCGGCCTTGTCTTCACCAAGGACGGCGACAGAATCTGGGAGTGCGGCAACTGCGGCCACATCTGCATCGGCCCCAGCGCACCTGACGTATGTCCTGTCTGCGATCATCCGCAGGCCTATTTTGAAATTCACGCTGAAAACTTCTAAGTTTTCGGTCGCTGCCGTTTCGGGCGGTTATCACAGAGGGTTATTCGAAAGGATAACCCTCTTCACCTTTTGATCATTCTTCCATAAATAGATGCATAACGCCTGCAAAATAGTAGGGAATCCGGAGCTTGTGGAGGCATAGAGATGGAAAGACGGGAATTTCTTTTTCGCAGCAGCTGCCTTAACAAAGACATGCACATCATTCAATATGGAACGGGCGGCGTTCCATTTATTGGTTTTCCGACGCAATGCGCAGGCGCCGGCAATTATGAAGAATTCGGCGTGATCACCACCTTGTCTCCCTATCTGGACGATGGGCGGATGCAGCTATTCTGCGTAGACACGGTCGATGAGGAGAGCTGGTATTGTGAGCAGGGCATCAATACCTGGCGAAGTGCTAGACAGGAAGATTATTACCACCATATTACAGATGAGGTATTGCCGATCGTGCATGCGAACGCCCCCTCCGGGAAAAAGCCCGTTGTCATGGGCATGGATATGGGGGCGACGCATGCGGCCATTCTCTTTTTCAGAAGGCCGGAGCTCTTTAGCGGCATGCTCGCACTGTCCGGCATCTATGACTCTTCCTATTATTATCACGGCTGGATGGACAGCACGCTCTACGATAATTCCATAGAGTGTTTTCTCTCCAATATGCCCGATGACCATCCCTGGATCCGCAAATACAACAATTGTTTTATGGTCTTTTGCTGTGGAAGAGGGCCCTGGGAGGACAAATGCTGTGAGACGCTGATGAACCTTGAGAAGATCCTGCACAAGAAACGGATCAACGCCTTTGTCGATTACTGGGGATTTGACGTCGGTCACGACTGGCAGTGGTGGAAACACCAGCTGGAATACTTTGTGCCGCACTTGCTGGATCAGCATAGCTTCATCACAGAGCTGTAGAGTAGGGCGGCCGTGGATTCCAAGTCCGGAATTGACGAATTGTTTCCGGACCAGTATACTGCATATGTGAAACGCGCGGGCTGTGAAATGATTTCACAGCCCTTTTTAAGCGCCCACAAATGTAATGAGAAAGGAATCAAAACGTATGAAAAGACAGTGCGGTATTCTTATGCCGGTATTTTCCCTTCCTTCCCGCTTCGGTATCGGATGCTTTGACAGGGAGGCGTATGCATTTATAGATTTCCTCAAGGAATCCGGCCAGAGCACATGGCAGGTGCTTCCTTTCTGCCAGACCGGGTTTGGCGACAGCCCTTATCAGTCTGTCTCCTCCTTTGCCGGAAACCCGTATTTCATTGACCTGGAGCAGCTGATCGGCGACGGGCTCCTTTCCTGGCAGGAGTGTGAGTCTGTGTGGTTTGGATCCGACAACGAAAAGGTGGACTACGGCGCTATGTATGAGAACCGTTATCCCCTTCTTCGCAAAGCGTATGAGAGATTCAGAGAGGCCATGAACGGCAGACTTTCAATCGGCGCGTCAGGCCAAAAGTCCGAATACGAAGCGTTTCTTACAAAAGAGGCATACTGGCTGCGCGACTACGCGCTCTTTATGTCTATTAAACAAAGAGAGAACGGCAAGAGCTGGCAGACGTGGGAACACGGTCTTAAGATGCGGGAAGAGAAAGCGCTTCAACAGGCCGAAGCAGAACTGGCCGACGAAATGGGCTTTTATTTCTTCCAGCAGTACGAATTTGAAAGACACTGGGAAAAGCTCCACGCCTACGCCCGCAAGCAGGGCATCAGCATTATCGGTGATATCCCGTTCTATGTGGCAATGGACAGCGCTGCCGCATGGGCGCACAAGGAAATCTTCCGGTTTGACAAGGAAGGCACGCCCATCGATGTGGCCGGCTGCGCACCGGACGCTTTTTCCAAGACCGGACAGCTCTGGGGCAATCCTCTCTATGACTGGAAAGCGCTCAAGAAGAGCGGCTACAAGTGGTGGATCAACCGAATTGCCCGCAATATGGAATTCTATGATACGCTCCGCATCGACCACTTTAACGGATTTGCGGAATACTATGCCGTTCCCTATGAAGATGAGACCGCTGAAAACGGTACCATCTGCAAAGGTCCCGGCATGGATTTCTTCAAGGCGCTCAAGAAACAGCTGGGCGAAGTGCCGATCATTGCAGAAGATCTTGGCACGCTTACGCCTGTCACAGAAAAGCTTCTTGAGGACGCCGGCTATCCCGGTATGAAGGTGCTGCAGTACGCCTTTGACTGGACAGAATACAGCTATTACCTTCCCTATAATCATATTAAAAACTGCGTCGTTTATACGGGCACCCACGACAATACGACGACCAGGGCCTGGATCGAGGAAATCAGTGACCACGACAGAGATCTGGCCAGACGCTATATCCATTCCGAGAATACCGATTACGGCACCTTCGTTTGGGATATGATCCGTGAAGCATACCGCTCTGTAGCCGACCTCTGCATCATTCCGCTGCAGGACTACCTCGTCAAGGGCAAGGAAGCAAGGATCAATCATCCCGGCACGCTCGGAGAGAACTGGCAGTGGAGACTGCAGCCGCACTTCCTCTCTAAGGATCTTAGCAGCAGTATCTTTAAGCTTGCCAAATTATACGGAAGAATCCCCAAGAAAGACGAAGCGTCTGTGAAAGCCGACAAATAACCGCTTACAAAGCTTGTTTCCATCAGTTTATGTTGGATTAATCACACAAAGAGTGATACTATCATTATGTAATATTTTATTAAAATTTGGAGGAAACAATGGCTAAGCGAGAGCGCAGAAGAAGAAGAAAGAAAAGAAATCCTTTTCTTAGCTTTTTAAAGGTTTTGCTGCTTCTGATGCTGATATGCATTCTGGCAGCGCTGGGCGTATTCTATTTTGGCGGCTACTATGGCAGGATCAAGGCGATGAAGGACGAGGCGGACAGTTTTGTCAGCGAATCGACCAAGGAGACGTTTGTTCCGTCGCAGACAGGTGAGATCTATGACGCGGACGGCGACCTGATCTCGGAGACGCTTCCGGAGAAGGATTCCAACTATCTGACCTATTCGCAGATTCCCGACTTGTTCAAGCAGGCTGTTGTCAGTATAGAAGATAAGAACTTTTATAAACATGGCGGCGTCGATTACAAAGCGATCGTACGCGCGGCCAAGGAACTGGTCGTGAACAGGCAGATCACGCAGGGCGGCAGTACGATCACGATGCAGCTCGCCAGAGGAATCTTTTTGAACAACGGAAGGACCTGGGAGAGAAAGATCGAAGAGATCTTTATTGCCTGGGACCTGGAGAAAAAGTATTCCAAGGACCAGATCCTGGAGTTTTATCTCAACAATATTTATTTCATGAACGGCTATTACGGAATTGCATCCGCCTGCGAGGGCTATTTTAACAAGACGCCCGACCAGGTCGACCTGTCGCAGGTGGCCTATCTGTGCGCGATTCCCAACAGCCCGACCTATTATGACCCGCTTGTGCACCCCGACCATACGATCGACAGAAGAAATCTGATCCTCGCCAATATGCTGGAAGACGGTATGATTTCGCAGGGCGAGTATGATCAGGCGACAAACGAGGAGATCACGCTGGATCTGTCCGCCAATCAGGACCGAAACCTCAATGAGAACACCTATGTGCTCTCTTATACCTATAAGTGTGCGACGGAAGTTCTCATGCAGCTCGAGGACCCTGACTTCTCCTTCCGCTATGATTTTGCAAGCGATGAAGAGCGCGCCGCGTATGACAAAATATACAACGAGCTCTATGACGCCTGCCTGGCCAAGCTCTTTAAGGGCGGATACATCATCCATACTTCCTTTGATATGGAGAAGCAGCAGGAACTGCAGGCGAGTGTCGATGAAGCGCTCGCAGAGTTTACCGATACAGCCGACGACGGCAAGTACAAGCTGCAAGGCGCCGCTGTATGTATCGACAACAGCACCGGCCAGGTCATTGCCATGGTCGGCGGAAGATCCCAGGAGGATATCGATGCAGGTATTACGCTCAACCGCGCATTCCAGAGCCACAGACAGCCCGGCAGTTCCATCAAGCCTTTGGTTGTCTATACGCCCGCATTTGAGCGAGGATATTATCCGGGCACACTGGTAGAGGACAAGGAGATCGAGGACGGCCCCGAAAACTCGGGCGGCGGCTACATGGGAGAGCTCGAACTGAGTGAAGCAGTCCAGCGGTCCCTGAACACGGTTGCCTGGCAGATCTATGATGATATCTCGCCCCGATACGGCCTTTCCAAACTCAAGGGAATGCACTATTCCATGATCGTGGATTCGGACAATACCCTGGCAACCAGCCTTGGTGGTTTCACCTACGGCGTGGAGCCGGTTGAAATGGCATCCGGCTATGCAACGCTTGCCAATGACGGCAAATACCGTATTCCTTCCTGTATCACCTCTATTGAAGACTACAAGGGAACAACGGTTTATACCTATGATGGAACCTCGTCCAAGATCTATGATAAGAACGCGGCCCGAGAGATGGTCAGCGTACTGCAGGGTGTCCTGGAGGAAGGCTGGGGAACCGGCCGCGGACTCAAGCTGAATAATGGCATGATCGCTGCCGGTAAGACCGGTACGACAGACGATACCAAGGACGGCTGGTTCTGTGGATTTACCCATTATTACACGACCGCGGTCTGGGTCGGCTGCGATACGCCCGAACCTGTGCGCGGCCTGCAGGGTGCGTCCTGGCCGGGACAGATCTGGAAGAATTTCATGAATCTGATCCACGAGGGACTCGAACCGGTTGAATTCAAGGACTATGACAGGGCCAAGGAAAAGAGAGCCCTCAAAGACCAGGATTATCATGACGACTACTACGATGATGATGATGATGATCAGCCCAAGATAAAAACGACGGCTGATACAGCGAAGACAGCCGAAACCGTGAAGCCTGTGAAAGATCCTAAGATCACCAAGCCTACACATGACGAGAAGCCAGATGATGGCAGCGGCACGGAACCCGGCGGCGATACCCCCGGCGGCGATACCCCCGGCGGTGAGACCCCCGGCGGCGACACGCCCGGCGGCGACACGCCCGGCGGCGATACCCCCGGCGGCGATACCCCCGGCGGCGACACGCCTGGCGGTGACACACCCGGTGGCGGCGACACCCCCGGTGGTGACACACCTGGCGGCGGTGACACGCCCGGTGGTGATACGCCCGGTGGCGGTGACACCCCCGGTGGCGGTGACACACCTGGCGGCGAGACGCCATCCAATGGCGGTACAAATTAAGATTTCAACTCTATGTTACAAAACGCTCCGGTCTACCGCCGGAGCGTTTTCATAGTTTTTTCATAATTATGTATTTACAAATCAATCTTTTGACTAGGATAATAGAGAGTGGTGAATCTTATATGAAAAGGAGCCCAATGCGCATTTTATGAGCGAACCATTCATCGTATTTGAAAATGTTGTCAAAATATACAAGATGGGCGAAGTTGAGATCCGGGCTGTAAACGGTGCCGATTTCACGATCGATCAAGGCGAGTTTACCGTGATCGTGGGCCCCAGCGGCGCAGGAAAAACGACCGTTCTGAACATGCTGGGCGGCATGGATAATTGTACGTCCGGCCGCATCCTTGTGGATGGCAGGGACGTGAGCAGCAGCAGCGCCAGAAAGCTTACGGAATATAGAAGGCACGATATCGGTTTTGTATTCCAGTTTTATAACCTGGTGCAAAACCTGACCGCCCTTGAAAACGTGGAGCTGGCGTCGCAGATCTGCCGCTATCCGCTGGACGCGGCACAGACCATGCGGGAGGTCGGTTTATCCGACAGAATGAACAATTTTCCCTCCCAGCTGTCAGGCGGCGAGCAGCAGCGCGTCGCGATCGCAAGAGCCCTGGCCAAGAACCCCAAGCTTCTTCTGTGCGACGAGCCGACCGGCGCGCTCGATTATGTGACAGGAAAGCAGATCCTCTCCCTGCTGCAGAGAACGTGCAGAGAGCGGAAAATGACGGTCATCGTCATCACCCACAACCTGGCGCTCACGCCGATGGCGGATAAGGTCATCCATATTCGAAACGGGAGAGTCGAGAAGATGGAGATCAACAAAGCGCCGCTGCCGGTGGAAGAAATTGAATGGTAATGGAGCTTCCCTGTTTCCGTGAGGAAGCAGTGGATTTGCAGGATCCGAAATTGGTATTTACAGTGAGGATACAGTATGTTAAAGACACTTCTTGCACAAGTCAAAGAGTTTAAAGCAGCATCTCTGATGACGCCCCTCTTCATGATCGGCGAAGTCATCTGTGAGATGGTGATCCCTGTCCTGATGGGCCGGATCGTGGATATAGGAATAGGCGGGTCAGACATGCGCTACATATTACGGACCGGCGGCATCATGATCGTCGTGGCGCTCCTGGGCCTTATGTTCGGCATTCTGGGTGGAACGTTCGGCGCCAAGGCCTCTACCGGCTTTGCCAAAAATCTCCGTAAGGCCATGTATGACAACATCCAGACCTTCTCATTTGCCAGCATCGACAAATTCTCCACGTCGAGCCTGATCACAAGACTGACGACGGACGTGACCAATATTCAGAATGCTTACCAGATGATCCTGCGAATGGCCATGAGAGCGCCTTCCTCCATGATCATCGCGATGATCATGTCCTTTATCATCAGCCCCAAGCTGGCCAGTATTTATTTCATCGCGGTCATTGTACTGGCTTCGATCATGTTCTTTGTCATGCGCCGCGCGACCAAGTATTTCCAGCAGGTCTTTAAGCGCTACGACGCACTCAACAACAGTGTGCAGGAAAATGTATCCGCCATCCGTGTTGTCAAGGCCTATGTCCGTGAAGAGTACGAAAAAGATCGCTTTCATAATGCGGCAGAAAGCATATATGAGATGTTTATCAAGGCCGAAATGACGGTAGCCGGCATTTCTCCGATCATGATGACCGTCGTCTACAGCTGTATTCTGCTGATCAGCTGGTTCGGCGCGCACTTCATTGTTGCGGGCGATCTGGGAACCGGCGAGATGATGAGTCTTTTGACCTATTGCATGAACATCCTGATGAGCCTGATGATGCTCTCCATGGTATTTGTCATGATCACGATGTCGGAAGCGAGTGCGAAGCGTATTGTCGAAGTCATCAATGAAAAGAGTGATCTTATCAATCCTGAAAACCCGGTGATGGAAGTGCCGGATGGAAGTATTACGTTTGAGGACGTCGATTTCTCCTATCGGCCCGGATCCGGTGAGCCTGTTCTCAAGGATATCAACCTCCATATCCATTCCGGTGAACGGATCGGTATCATAGGCGGCACAGGCAGCGCCAAGTCCTCGCTGGTCAACCTGATCAGCCGTCTCTACGACGTCACCAAAGGACGCGTTCTTGTGGGCGGCATCGATGTGCGAAACTACGACATGGAAGTCCTAAGGAACCAGGTGTCTGTTGTGCTGCAGAAGAATGTTCTCTTTAGCGGTACAATTCTGGACAATCTGCGCTGGGGCGACAAAGACGCGACGGAAGAAGAGTGCATCCGCGCCTGCAAGATGGCCTGCGCGGATGAATTCATAGAGAAAATGCCGGAAGGCTACAATACCTGGATCGAACAAGGCGGCACAAATGTATCGGGTGGTCAGAAGCAGCGACTCTGTATCGCAAGAGCACTTCTGAAAAAGCCCAAGATCCTGATCCTCGATGACAGTACCAGTGCCGTAGATACAGCCACCGATGCCAAAATACGCAAGGCCTTCATGGAAGAGATCCCTTCCACAACCAAGCTCATCATCGCGCAGAGAATCTCCAGCGTAAAGGATTGCGACAGGATCATCGTTATGGATGACGGAAGGATCAACGGCATTGGCACACACGATGAACTGATGGAGTCCAATGCGATTTATAAAGAAGTGTATGAGTCCCAGGTTGGCGGACCCGGCGATGCGGATTTTGACGAAAAGAATTAATGAATGCAATAAACGCACGCCTGGTTTCGAGTAGTTCGGAGGATATGGAAAATGGCAGAAGAGAGGAAGAATGAATATAAAGGCGGCGTTGGCGGCGGAAGACGCATGGCCGGGAGACCCCGTCCCAAAGTGGAGAATCCGGGGCTCTTGTTCAAGCGGATCATGCGCTACGTATTCCAGTATTATGGGATCCATATGATCGTTGTGCTGATCTGTATCGTATTGTCGGTCGTTGCCAACCTGCAGGGAACGATGTTCACAAGGACCCTGATCGACAATTACATTACGCCTATGATCGGTCAGCCTGATCCGGATTTTGGCCCGCTTATGCAGGCGATGCTGCGTGTCGCCATGTTCTACGGAATCGGAATTGCGGCCGCATTCACGCAGCAGGTTACGATGGTCCATGTCAACCAGGGGACGCTCAAGAGGCTCCGGGAAGATCTGTTTGACCACATGGAGAGCCTTCCCATTAAATATTTTGACACGCACGCGCACGGCGATATCATGTCTGTCTACACCAACGATATTGATACGCTGCGGCAGATGATCAGCCAAAGTATTCCGCAGATGTTCAACAGCGCGATCACGATCATCAGTATCCTGTCTATGATGCTGCTTCTGAGTGTTCCGCTGACGATCGTTACGCTCTGCATGGTGGTCCTGATGCTGTTCCTGACGGCACAGGTCACCAAGAGGTCCGGAAGTAACTTCGTGGAGCAGCAGAGGAATATCGGCAAACTGAACGGTTTTATCGAAGAGACCATGACCGGACAGAAGGTTGTCAAGGTGTTCTGCCACGAGGAGGAGTCCGTAAAGACATTTGACGAACTCAACGAGCAGCTCTATCAGAGCGCCTATAAGGCGAATGCGTTCGCCAACATGATCGGTCCTGTGAACGCACAGATGGGCAACGCCAACTATGTCGTGGTCGCGATCGTCGGCTCGATTCTGGCGCTCAATTCCTACGCCGGATTTACCGTCGGCGCGCTGGCAAGCTTCCTCACGCTCAATAAGGGCTTCAGCATGCCGATCAACCAGGTCAGCATGCAGTTCAACAGCATTATCATGGCTTTGGCCGGCGCGGAGAGAATCTTTAAGCTTCTTGACGAGCAGCCCGAGACAGACGAGGGATATGTGACCCTTGTCAACTGCGAGTATGATGAGAACGGAAACGTAGTGGAGACAGAGAAGCACACCGGTCAGTGGGCCTGGAAGCATTACCACAAACAGTCCGATCACAGCACGACCTACCAGAAGATGGAAGGCGACGTCACGTTTAACGGCGTTGACTTCGGCTATCGGGACGACAAAATGGTTCTGCATGATATCGTCATTCATGCAAGGCCCGGCGAGCAGGTCGCACTGGTCGGTTCCACGGGCGCCGGCAAAACGACGATCACGAACCTGATCAACCGTTTCTATGATATACAGGACGGCAAGATCCGGTACGACAACATTAATATCAATAAGATCAAGAAGGCGGACCTTCGCCGTTCTCTCGGCATTGTACTGCAGGACACCCATCTGTTTACGGGTACGGTCAAAGAGAATATCCGCTATGGAAAGCTGGACGCGACAGAGGAGGAAGTGGTCGCAGCAGCAAAGCTTGCCAATGCAGACAGCTTCATCCGGAGGCTCCCGCAGGGATATGACACAATGCTCAAGGGCGACGGCGCCAACCTGTCTCAGGGCCAGCGGCAGCTGCTGGCGATCGCAAGAGCCGCCATTGCGGACCCGCCCGTCTTGATCCTCGATGAGGCGACCAGTTCCATCGATACCCGCACAGAGAAGATCGTGCAGGACGGCATGAACAAGCTGATGGAGGGCAGAACGACCTTCGTCATCGCCCACAGATTGTCCACGATCAAGAACAGCGATATGATCCTTGTTCTGGAGCAGGGCCGGATCGTCGAAAGAGGCAATCACGAAGAACTTCTGGCGCAGAAGGGACGGTATTATCAGCTTTATACCGGTAAGAGCGACGCTCTGACAGCATAGACAAACATATGGAGATGAGCATGACAAGACTTAGCAAACGATATATAGCACTTCTGTGCGCAGCTGTGATCGCGCTTTCGATGAGCGGCTGTCAAAATATGCAGGGACCCGCGGCCGGACCGGCCGCCGAAGGGACCTCTGACGCGCAGACCTCTATGGAGGCGCAAGTGGGAGAGACCGATCAGGAGGCTGCTCCTTTCACAAGCCCCGATGAAGCGGAAAATGATGAGGGCCTTTCGCCCGGCGAGGGAATCGTTGGCGTAGACGCCGCCACATGGGTCGATTCGGATGTTCAGCAGTTCGTAAAGCTGGTCGATCCGCCGCGCCTTGAGGACGACTTCCACCTTTATGTGAACCTCGACTGGATGCTTCATACAGAACTTCCGGCCGGCTATCCAAGCTATGATCCGATCACGGAAAGATCCATCGAAGTGGACGGTCAGATTGCGGCGCTGCTCTCTAATCCGGAGAAGGAGACGGATCCCGCCCTGATCCACGACCAGGAACTGGTACAGAAGTACTACCAGATGTGGATGGACTGGGACAGCCGCAACCAGCTTGGCATCGAGCCCTTGAAAGAGCGCCTCGCGCCTCTTATGGAGGTCCAGACGCTGGAGGAACTCACCGATTATCTGGCAAAACCGGAGACCGCCATCTCTGCGACAGAGCTGCTGCAATGCGATGTGAGCATGGACTGGAACAATGCCGATTACTACGCCGTCTATGTAATGCCGGTGGATCTGATCTTCGGTGATTCCATGTATTACGGACTGATGACGGAAGAGGACGCCCTGGCGGAGCCTTATTACGATAAAGTGATCCGTCATATTCTGGTCGATCTTGGATACTCCGATGAAGAAGCGACGGACATACTCAAGCGCTGCTTTGCCTTTGAACAAGACATCGCAGAATATACTATGACGACAGAGGAGCAGAGCGCACGGGACGCCATCATCAAAGAGAACAATCCCCGCACGCTGGATGAACTGGAAGCCGAAGCCGGCGATTTCCCGATCCGGGAGATGCTGGCCGCCTATGGCGCAGACACGTCCAAGACCTATATTTTGACTGAGCCCGAGTGGCTGTCTGCCATGGACGTTCTGTATGATGAGGACTATGTCGAAAATCTGCGGGATTATCTGATTTGCTACACAGCGCAGGATTATGCGACGCTCCTGGACCGCGCCACCTATGATGTCTATTATGAAGTCATCAACGGCATCAGCGGCGCGCAGGGAACGAAGTCAGATGAAAAATCGGCTTCTGACGCGGTCAATACCTTCCTTCCCATGCAGATGGGACGCCTGTATGCGGACCGGTATGTGACGGATGAAACCAAGTCGGAAGTCACAGCGCTCACCAATGAGATCATTGATGAATACAGAGTCATGCTCATGGAGGAGACCTTCCTCTCCGAAGAGACACGCAAATCGGCAATGAATAAGCTGGACAATCTGCAGCTGCGGATCGCAAAGCCGGACAAGTGGGAAGACGACAGCACTCTTGATTTCAAGGGCGGAGACGAGGGCGGAAACCTTCTGTCTGCCCAGGATCAGGTCGGCGCGTACTGGGTCGAGCGCATGCGCAGCCGTGTCAATCAGAAGGTGGACCGTGACATCTGGACGTCCAGGATCCAGCAGGTCAACGCTTTCTATGATCCGTCCCAGAATTCGATCACAATCTGCGGCGGTATTCTCGGCGGTTCTTTGTACGACGCCTCTATGACCCGCGAAGAGCTCTTTGCCAATGTTGGCGATACTGTTGCGCATGAGATCTCCCATGCCTTTGATACGACAGGCGCCCAGTTTGACGAGAAGGGCAATCTTCGCAACTGGTGGACGGAAGAGGACCAGAAGGCGTTTGCCCAGAGGGCTGACAAGCTGGCCGCCTATTACGACAAAATCGAGCCTTTCCAGGATGTGAACTGTGTGGGATCCCAAATCGAGGGCGAAGCGATTGCGGACCTCGTCGCCATGAAGATCCTCCTGCGGATTGCCGCCAAGGAAGCTGGATTTGACTATGACAAATTCTTCCGGACTTTTTCCGAGACCTGGAAGACGATCACAACTATCCAGACAGAGTACTACACGCTGTCTCAGGACACCCATCCGCTTGCTTATCTGCGCGTGAATGCCGTGGTGCAGCAGTTCGACGAATTCTATGACACATATGGGATCAAGAAGGGCGACGGCATGTATCTGGCACCTGATCAGCGGCTGGTTGTGTGGTAATCGGATCGATCTAATCTGATCGAGCTAATGTTAGCGATCCGATCAATACTGTATATGAAAAAACGAGAAGGTCTGTGCGAAGGGCAGAGGCCTTCTTTTTTGTGCGATAGGACCTGAAAAGAAATAGAGGCGCATTCTTTCGTTCGTATAAGTTTAGAAATTGTTTATAAATTATATGTTGACTATCTGTTATATATGTAGTATAACAATTATCAGAAAGAGAACAAATGAAACAACCAAATGACACCTGTTCGTTCTCTTAGAAAAGTTTACAAACCACATTGATAGGAGGTATTTAATATGTTCACACCTGCACTTTTTACAAGAAACAACAATTTCTGGAGAGATCCTTTTGATGAGTTTAACGAGATGTTCCCTGCTTTCTTTGACAACGGCGGACTGGAGAAATCCTTTGCCGGATTTAAGACAGACGTCATGGAGAAGGATGGCAACTATGTGCTGGAGTCTGAGCTTCCCGGCTTTAACAAGGAAGACATCCACGTAGATCTTAAGGACGACGTTCTGACCATCAGCGCTTCTCACAATGAGGAGAAGAACGAAGAGGACAAGAACACCCGGTATATCAGAAAGGAAAGAAATAGCGCATCCTACAGCAGAAGCTTCCGTGTCGCGAATGTCACACACGAAGATATCCACGCTGCCTACAACAACGGCGTGCTGACTGTCACCTTCCCCAAGAGAGACGCACTCCCTGAGAAAGAGGCCAGAAAGATCGAGATCCAGTAATCCCGATCAGGCACGGATTTTCATGCAGTAACTACTAATAGCAAAGCCCGGCGCATCAAAGCGCCGGGCTTTTTTAACATCCTAATGAAAATGCGCCTGTCTTTGTACGCCGGTCTTGTTGTCTTTTGCCGCCAAATCGAGTACACTTTGTTGGGCACATGCCTTACTACAAACAAAACAGAGGTATCAAACATTGGACAAAATCGTATTGGCTTCTGCCTCTCCCAGAAGAAGTGAATTACTGGGGCAGGCAGGATTTACATTTACCGTGATTCCCTCCAAAGGAGAGGAAATCGTGACAAGCACCCATCCCGCACAGGTGGTGGAAGAGCTGTCCCGGCAGAAGGCGCTGGAAGTGGCAGACCGGATTATGGGCGGCAGTGAGATCGTGAAGGATTATGACGTTGTGATCGGCGCAGACACAGTTGTCGCTGCAGACCATCAGATCCTTGGGAAACCCGCGGACCACGAGGATGCAGCGGGGATGATCCGCATGCTGCAGGGCCGCATTCACCAGGTCTATACCGGCGTCACGCTGATCGTCAGGAATAAAAGCGGTGAAGTTCGGACACGCACCTTTCATGAGTGCACAGACGTAGACGTATGCCCCATGACGGAAGAGGAAATCAGCGCCTATATCGATACGCCGGAGCCGTACGACAAGGCCGGTGCCTATGGGATCCAGGGGAGTTTTGGCATATACATTAAAGGCATCCACGGATGCTATTACAATGTCGTCGGGCTTCCGATCTCCAGGCTTGTTCACGAGCTCAGGGACTTGCAGCAGGAATTCTGCTGCCGTGCTGCCGATCGTCGCCACGCATCGGATTCAAAGAAACACATCTCTTAACGGAACCATTTCTCGCGCTCGCCCTCGGAATACTTCTCCTCGCAGTATCTGCAGCGATAGATCTTGCGCTTTGCGTCAGACAAGAAGAAGATATGCGGGATCTCCTGCTCGATCGAAGAGATGCAGCGGGGATTGTGGCATTTGAGAACGCCCTTGATCTCTTTGGGCATGGTCATCTTTTTCTTTTCAACGATCTCACCGCCCTTGATCACATTGACCGTGATCTCGGGATCAATAAAAGCGACCGCGTCCAAACTGATCGAGTCGGGGTTGCACTCCACTTTCAGAATGTCCTTGCGCCCCAGTTCATTGCTGCGGGCGTTCTTGATGATCGCAACCTGATAATCCTCTTTGTCCAGGTGCAGATAGTGGTAGATCAGCATTGCTTTTCCGGCTTCAATGTGGTCGAGCACGATGCCTTCTTCAATTTTACCTACATTTAACATTCGATTCCTCCTTGGGTGTGGAAATACGGTAGTTGCAAAATCGTATCGACTGCGTATGATCAGTCCACATGGATGTCGAGCAGCGTCAGGATCAGCGCCATGCGAACGTAGACGCCGTACTGCACCTGCTTGAAATAGGCCGCGCGGGGATCCTTGTCAATTTCCACGGAAATCTCGTTGACGCGGGGCAGGGGATGAAGGACATACATGTCGTTTTTGGCGCGCTTCATGAGCCGCTTGTTCAAAACATAGAAATCCTTGAGTCTGATATAATCCTCTTCGTTGAAGAAGCGCTCTCTCTGTACACGTGTCATGTAGAGAAGGTCAAGCTTGGTGATGACATCTTCGAGCTTAATGCACTCTTCATAGGTATAGCCGCGCTCCTCGAGCAGATCGGTGATATAGTCGGGCACCCGAAGTTCCGGCGGGGAGATGAATACAAAGTGAATGTCCTCATAGCGGGCCATTGTCTTAACCAGAGAGTGTACGGTTCTGCCGAACTTGAGATCCCCGCAGATACCGATTGTAAAGTGATTGAGACGCCCCTTGAGCTGGCGGATCGTCATCATATCGAGCAGGGTCTGGGTGGGGTGCTCATGGCCGCCGTCGCCGGCGTTGATGACCGGAATATTCGAGTGCTGGGCTGCCACATACGCGGCGCCTTCCTTGTTGTGGCGGATGGCCGCAATATCGGCAAAACAGGAGATGACCCGGATCGTATCGGCAACGCTTTCGCCCTTGGCCGCAGAGGACTGCGCAGCGCCTGCAAAACCGAGCGCTTTTCCGCCCAGATTCATCATGGCCGCTTCAAAGCTGAGTCTTGTCCGTGTGCTGGGCTCATAGAAGAGCGTCGCGATTTTCTTGCTGTCACAGGCATGCGCGTACTTTTCAGGATTCTTTTCAATATCAGCCGCCAAATCAAAGAGCTGATCCAGTTCCTGCGTTGTGAAATCGAGGGGTGTGAGACAGTGTCGCATGAATACTCCTTTCTGTTACGTCATTGTTTCAAATCCGATCTCGCGGGAAGCGAGAAATCTTTCCATCATGGTGTCCCAGATCCGATCGGCATTTTTGTCGAGGGAAAAACTCTTTAAAGAGATGCCGGTGACCAGCGTGACTTCCGATCCGTCATAGCGAATGTTGAGCGCCATTGCGCCAACGACGTCTGTCAGCTGGGGATAGCCCTCGTCGACCAGGATCTTCTGCATGAGATCGGGCCGCATCTGCAGCACGATGGACATGGAGGCCGGCGCTTTTTTGCCCCGGATCAGTTCGCGCAGGTGTCCGCGGACGGACTCCCAGGCGATCAGCGGATAGGGATGGTTGGCAGTGTCCTCCCACTCCTCACTGGAGTAGAAGTTTTTATTGATACGGCCGTCTACGTGCCATGTAACCTGCATACTAAGAGAAGCCTCCTCCAGCAAAAAGGAATCAAATGACCTGCCGGAAAGAAGCTTCGTCATAAAGTTTCCTGTTTCAGTGATCTTGAATGCTCTCATAAATGCCTCACAAATTGGGAATCAACACTATGCCTGTTACAGGAAAACGATCTTGGATGTACTGATATAAAGAGCGAGGATCGCTCCGATCTGCAGGATCAGGATCAGCGGAAGGCCAATCCGGAACTTCACTTTGCGCTTCTTGTGTCTGAAGACGATCATCCCGGCTATACATCCAATGGATCCACCCAAAACGGCAATAATAAGGAGCACGGACTCCGGAATGCGGAATCGGCGCTCCATAGCACGTATCTTATCAATGACCATGGCGGAAAGGCCGATCAGGTTCATGACGATGAAGTAGAGGATAAGCATTGTTCTTGTGTTCATGAAGATCTCCTTTCCAAAATTTCTGATGTATATTGTATAAGCTAACACCGAGACATGCAAGGACAAATTCCCGGGCATGGCATGATTTTGGCAGGCTGACTGTAAATGCATCTTCGTGAGGGCAAAAACTGCGCTTACCGGCTGATCGCGCAAAAAAGGACCGGGGTCCATGTGGATCCCGGTCCGTCACTTCATATTGTCTTCTTTAATACGTTCGCCGCTATGGTCAAGCCTTGGAAGCTTTCTCCACTTCCTGCATCTTCATCGCACGCACCTTCTCGGGAAGACCGAAGAGGTTGATGAAGCCTTCTGCGTCGTGGTGGTTGTAGAGTTCGCCGGTTGTGAAAGAAGCAAGGCTCTCATTGTAGAGGCTGTAGGGAGAGGTTGTGCCGGCCTTGATGATGTTGCCCTTGTAGAGACCGAACTTGACTTCGCCGGTGACATACTTCTGCGTGGACTCGATAAAGGCCTGCTCTGCCTCGCGAAGAGGAGAGAACCACTTGCCTTCATAGACAAGGCTTGCGAACTTGTGGCCGATCTCATCCTTAACTTCATAGGTCTTGCGGTCGAGGACCAGCTCCTCGAGCTGCTGATGCGCTTCCATGAGGATGGTTCCGCCGGGAGTCTCATAGACGCCGCGGGACTTCATGCCGACGACACGGTTCTCCACGATATCGATGATGCCGATGCCGTTCTCGCCGCCCAGCTTGTTGAGTGTGCGGATGATGTCGGCGACCTTCATTTCCTTGCCGTTGACGCTCTTGGGAACGCCCGCTTCGAAGGTCATGGTCACATAGGTGATCTCATCGGGTGCCTGCATGGGGGTCTTACTCAGAACCAGAAGGTGATCGTAGTTGGGCATCAGGGACGGATCCTCGAGCTCCAGACCCTCATGGCTGATGTGCCAGAGGTTGCGGTCACGGCTGTAGCTGCTGTCTGCGGAGAAGGGAAGATCGATGCCGTGCTTCTTGCAGAATTCGATCTCGGATTCACGGGAATCCATGGTCCACTTGTCGCTGCGCCATGCGGCGATGATGCGAAGGTCGGGGGCCAGTGCCTTGATGCCGAGCTCAAAGCGGATCTGGTCGTTGCCCTTGCCGGTCGCACCGTGGCAGATCGTGGTAGCGCCTTCCTTGCGGGCGATCTCAACCAGCTTCTTGGCGATCAGAGGACGCGCCATGGACGTGCCCAGAAGATACTTGTTCTCATAGACAGCGTGCGCCTGTACGCAGGGGACGATATACTCCTCGGCAAATTCGTCATTGACGTCCAGAATATAGAGCTTGGAAGCGCCGCAGTACTTGGCTCTCTCCTCGAGGTGCGCCAGTTCTTCTTCCTGACCGCAGTCGATGCATACGCAGATAACGTCGAAGTTATAGTTCTCTTTGAGCCAGGGAATGATGGCTGTGGTATCGAGACCGCCGCTATAGGCGAGGATTACTTTTTCTTTCTGTTCGGACATTGGGGGTTCCTCCATTTCTCTATATTCATTCTTATTGATTGCCGTAGCAGTTCTTACATTTGTGTACTATACATCAGCGTTCCGGGAATTGCAATAGTGAATATGAATATAATTTAATATTTTTTCATTAATACCCATTGCAAACTGCATATAGTGCATATATAATGCATAAAAGATGAATAATATGTATATCCTTCTTTTAATTTCTTTTAAATTTGTTCTTTATTATACGGAAAATTGTGCTATTATCAGACTGCATGCATTTTTTTGCGGGCACAGAAGCGATATTTTGGTCCATGATAAATAGGAATAGAAGTTAGGAAACGATATGGATACGATCCTGATCCGCCCCATGGAGGCGGCTGATTATGACAAAGTACATACGCTCTGGATGAGCATCCGCGGTTTCGGGATCCGGAGCATCGACGATTCCAGAGAAGATATAGAGCGGTTTCTTAAGCGCAATCCGACGACCAGCGTCGTGGCCTGCGCAGGCGATCGAATCGTAGGTTCCATCCTTTGCGGACACGACGGAAGACAGGCCAGTTTCTATCACGTTTGTGTCAAAAAATCGTGGAGAAGGCAGGGCATCGGCACCCGCATGGTCATCTACTGCATGAATGTTCTGCGGGAACTTAAGATCAACAAGATCAACCTGATCGCGTTTACCAAGAACGACGGCGGCAACGCTTTCTGGAAACAGATTGGCTGGACATGCAGGTCCGATTGCAATTATTATGAGTTTGTTCTCAACGAGGCCAATATAACGAGATTTATTGAGAGTGAAATGGAGGACTAGAGGATGAAGAAGATCAAAGGCGGCGTCACAGCAGCGCAGGGATTCGAGGCAGCTTCCGCGGCGGCGCATATTAAATATGAAGGCAGAACCGATATGGCGCTTGTCTACAGCAAAGCGCCCTGTGTGACAGCCGGCACCTTTACGACCAACGTCGTCAAGGCGGCGCCTGTCATCTGGGATCGCGATCTGGTATACAGCGGCGCGCCCGCCCATGCCGTGATCGTTAACTCCGGCATTGCCAACGCCTGCACCGGCCAGGAGGGCATGGAATACTGCAAACAGACAGCGCAGGAAGCGGCCGCCTGCCTGAACATTCCTGCGGATTCCGTTCTGGTGGGATCTACCGGCGTGATCGGCTTCCAGCTTCCCATGGACCGCGTGCGCGCCGGCGTCAGAATGCTGGCCGCAGCCAAGCGCCCCGGAATCGAAGCGGGCACAGAGGCTGCCAAAGCGATCATGACCACCGATACGATCCACAAGGAGACGGCCTACGAGATCGACCTTAGCGGTCACAAAGCCGTGATCGGCGGCATGGCCAAGGGGTCCGGCATGATCCACCCCAATATGTGCACCATGCTCTCATATGTGACGACAGATGCCGCGATCGAAAAGAGCCTTTTGCAGAAAGCGCTGAGCGAGATCGTCGCCGAGACCTTCAACATGATCTCGGTCGACGGCGATACGTCCACCAACGACACCCTTTTGGTCCTGGCGAACGGCCTGGCCGGCAATCCCGTGATCGACGATCCGGAGAGCGGCGCATACGCAGCCTTTTATGAAGCGCTTCTTGCCGTTTGCAAAGAGCTGGCTATGAAGATGGCCGGAGACGGCGAAGGCGCCACCAAACTGATCGAGACCAAGGTCATTCATGCGGACACCCTCGAGAATGCAAGGATCCTTGCAAAAAGCGTGATCACCTCTAGTCTCACCAAGGCGGCTGTGTACGGCAGAGACGCCAACTGGGGCCGGGTCCTCTGTGCGCTGGGCTATTCCGGCGTGACCTTTGATCCGGAGCATTGCGATCTGTATTTTGGCTCCGGCGACGACAAGCTGCTCATCTTCACAAACGGAAGCGCCGCCGATTACAGCGAGGAGAAGGCGACAGAACTTCTCTCCGGCGAGAAGGTGGAGATTCTGGCCGACATGCACATGGGCGATGCGGAAGCGACCGCCTGGGGATGCGATCTGACCTATGATTATGTAAAGATCAATGCCGACTACCGGAGCTGATCCGGCAGCTGCAAACGGCCTTCATACAATAGTGATCAATGGAAGTGAGGTACACATGGAAACACATTTGAGCCGGGAACAGAGTGAAGCACAGCGGAAGGCCTCCGTACTGATCGAGGCGCTCCCCTATATACAGAAGTTTAACCGCAAGATCGTCGTGATCAAGTACGGCGGAAGCGCCATGAACAATGAAGAGCTGCAGAGAAACGTGATCAAGGACGTGACGCTCTTAAAGCTGGTCGGCTTTAAGCCGATCATCGTGCACGGCGGCGGCAAGGCGATCAGCAAATGGGTCGCAAAAAGCGGCAAAGAAGCGCAGTTCATCGGCGGCCTGCGTGTCACAGACAAAGAGACCATGGAAATTGCCGAGATGGTCCTTGGAAAAGTCAATAAGGATCTGGTGCGCATGGTGGAAGAGCTCGGCGTCAAGGCGGTCGGCATCAGCGGCAAGGACGGAAAGCTTTTGACCGTCACCAAGAAGTACGCAGACGGCCAGGATATCGGCTATGTCGGCGAAGTCTGCCGGGTAAGGCCCAAGATCCTCTATGATCTTCTGGACAACGACTATCTTCCGATCGTTGCGCCGATTGGCATGGATGACAACTATGACACCTACAATATCAATGCGGATGAAGCGGCGAGCGCTATCGCAAGATCTGTCAAAGCCGACAAGCTGGTCTATCTGACCGATATCGCCGGTCTTTACAGGGACATCAACGATCCGTCCTCCTTCATCAACCGCATTACGATTGCGGAGGCGGAGCAGCTGATCGCGGACGGCCTCATCGGCGGCGGTATGCTGCCCAAGCTCACCAACTGCACGCAGGCTGTGCGCGGCGGCGTTCACAGAGTCCATATTCTGGACGGACGCATTCCCCATAGTATGCTTCTGGAGTTCTTCACAGAGAAGGGTATTGGAACCATGTTCCATCTCAAATCCGATACGGATATGCAGTAATCATGGCGCGCTAACAGATCCCTGACCGGTATGATCCGAGGGAGATTGTCAATAAAAGGAGCCAAAACAATGACGATGAAATCGATGATCGAGCAGGCCGAGCAGGATCTGCTCCACACATATAATCGCTATCAGATTGTTCTTGATCATGGAGAGGACGTATATCTCTATGATGTGGAAGGGAAAAAGTATCTTGATTTTATGTCCGGGATCGGCGTATTCGCACTGGGATACAGCAACGAATCCTATCAAAATGCGCTCAAGGAGCAGATTGGAAAGATCCTTCATACCTCCAACTACTTCTACAACGAACCTGCCATCAAGGCGGCCCACCGGATCAAAGAGATCAGCGGCATGGACCGGGTCTTTTTTGCCAACTCCGGCGCAGAGGCAGTGGAAGGTGCGCTGAAAGCCGCCATCAAATACGCCTATTTAAAGGATAGCGCCTCCGATCACCAGGTAATCGCACTGGAGCACTCCTTCCACGGACGCACCTACGGCGCGCTGTCTGTCACCGGCAACAGCCATTACAGAGAGGCGTTCGGCGCTATGCCCTGTGAGGCGCGTTTTGCCAAGATGAACGACATGGACAGCATTCTGAACGCGCTGACGGACAAGACCTGCGCCATCATCATGGAGGTGGTACAGGGCGAAGGCGGTATTGTTCCGGCCAGGGAGGAATTCCTGCGCGCCGTGAGAGACCTCTGCAACGAGCGGGATATTCTTCTGATCTTTGACGAAGTGCAGTGCGGCATGGGCCGTACCGGCTATATGTATGCATGGCAGAAGTTTGGCATCAAGCCTGACATCATGACCAGTGCCAAGGCACTTGGCTGCGGCATTCCTGTCGGCGCCTTTATGATGACCCAGAAAGTGGCAGACCATTCCCTGACAAGCGGCGATCACGGCACCACGTATGGCGGCAATCCGCTGGCCTGCGCGGCTGTCAACGCAGTGCTGGACCAGTATGAAACGCTGCAGATCACCAGTCACGTGCGTGAGACTGCGCCCTACTTGGAGAAAAAGCTGGATGAACTGGTGGCCAAATATGACTACTGCATCGAGCGCCGCGGTCGCGGCTTCATGCAGGGCGTCGTCTGCAAGGGACCTGTCAAAGATATCATTGCAAAAGCTATGGACAAGGGTCTCATCCTGATCAACGCCGGCGCGGACATCATCCGTATTCTGCCGCCGCTCGTGATCACCGAAAAAGAGATCGATGAGATGGCTTCGATCCTCGACGCCGCGTTCAGCGCTGTCTGTGCCTGACCATAGAATTTAATAATGTTTACAAAAAATCTCCACGCTATGCGGCTTCGCCCATATTGTGGAGATTTTTGAATATATAACAATATTTGGTATGTATGGGATCCATACGCACAAAAAATAGTGGGGCAAAAAAAGAATTAATCTTGTAAAATATTACAGCAATGATTACAATAATGTTGTCGCATAGCGGGTCTCTTTGATAGGAAGGGGACAACTATGCAATCTCGTCTTATATTTTCATTAATATCAAAGCCAATAATTGTAATATCTTTCATTCTTCTTGCCACGGTTTGGATCTGTTCCGGATGCGGGAGAAAAGAAGAAGCGGAAGGCTTTATGGATACCGGATACGAGCAGGAGATGCGCGGGACACCGGATGAAACGAGCGGCCTTGACGGCACAAGCGAAGAAGCGGAAGCTCCCTCCAGCGTGTGTGTGTTTGTATGCGGCGCTGTGGCGCACGAAGGTGTCTATCGACTTAAAGATGGCGCCAGGCTGATCGACGCTGTGAATGCAGCCGGCGGCTTTTCGAAGGATGCGGACAGGACGTACATCAATCTGGCTGAATATGTGTATGACACGCAGCGAATCGAAGTGCCGACGCTGGAAGAAGCGCAGAGCATGCGTGACGAGGGCCGTTCCGACCAGGGCGCACCGGGCCGTTCGGATGGAATCAGCGCAGACGGACGCGTCAACATCAATCACGCCGGGAAAGAGGACCTTATGACACTCCCCGGGATTGGTGAAAGTAAAGCGGACCGGATCATTGCGTACAGACAGGCGCATGGGGATTTCACCGCCTGTGAAGAGGTGATGAACGTCAACGGAATCGGTGAAGCGATGTATGAAAATATAAAAGATTATATAACCGTGGATTGATTGTATTATGAGCGAATACCGGAGCGCGTGGAATCCGGATGTAAGATAATAAGAGAGGAGAAATGAATGGCAACGAAGGTTCTCGTGGTTGATGACGAAAAGATGATCGTAAAAGGTATACGATTCAGTCTTCTGCAGGATGGGTATGAAGTTGATACGGCGTATGATGGAGACGAAGCGCTCCAGAAGGCAACGGACAACAAGTACGACATCATTCTGCTTGACGTGATGCTTCCCAAGCATTCCGGACTGGAAGTGCTGCAGCAGATCAGAGAATTCTCCTCTGTTCCCGTGATCATGCTGACCGCAAAGGGAGAAGATATGGACAAGATCCTGGGCCTTGACTACGGCGCAGACGACTATATCACAAAGCCCTTCAATATTTTGGAAGTAAAGGCCAGGATCAAAGCGATCATCCGAAGAGTGGCGGGCAGCCGCAAAGAAAAGTCGGAAGAAGAAGAGCGGATCCTTGAAAACGGCGACCTGCGGATGGATTTTGACAATCGCAGGGTCAGCGTAGCCGGCAAAGAAATCAATCTGACCAGTAAGGAATTCGAGCTTCTTGAGCTTCTTGCCACGCATCCCGGCAAAGTATACAGCCGTTCGATGCTTTTGCAGACTGTTTGGGGCAAGGATTACCCCGGTGATGTGAGAACAGTGGATGTTCACATCAGAAGACTTCGCGAAAAGGTGGAGCCCAACGCATCCGAGCCTGTCTATGTACAGACCAAGTGGGGCGTAGGCTATTACTTCAGACAAAATGACAGATAAGCTCAAAGAGCTGATCCGGAAATTCTCAGTGGTCCGAAGTCTGAGAATGAGGCTGTTCATAATCTTCTTCGTAGTGGGACTTGTACCTTGCGTCATCCTGCATTACGGGATCTTAAGCAATTATGAGTCGCGAGCCGTGGAGGTCAGAACCGAGGAAGTAGAGACGCATCTGCGTGCGCTGGCCAATCATCTGATCAGTTACGACTATCTGACCGATCAGTCTTCTGAACTGATCGGCGCTGAACTTGCCGAATTCTCAGCACTCTATGACGGGCGCATCCTGGTGATCAGTGATCACCTCAAGGTAATGAAGGACACCTATTCCATGTCGGATGGTAAGACGATCGTCTCACCGGATGTGGTCAAATGTCTGCTGCAGGGTAATACGGGAAGTACTTCCAACTATGACCGGCGCGACGGCTTTATCGAAATTGTGACACCGATCATAGAGACCATTTACACAGACAGCAGGTCCGATAACGAAGAATCTTCACTGGATGTCTCCGGCGAGGAAGTCGTAAAGGGCGTTCTACTAGCTAGCGTTTCAACCGTCTCAATCAGGAATACACTGGGAATCCTCAGCCGGAAGGCAATGCTCCTGGAAGTGATCCTGATTTTGGCGGTTTTATTAATTTCATTAGTTCTATCCACTGTTCTGATGAGACCGTTTGAAAAGCTTTCCGGAGAAATATCCGCAGTGAAAGCAGGGTATTCCACCGATCCCATTAAAGCGCCGGCTTTTTTGGAGACAGAACACATTGCGGATGCGTTCAATCAGGTGCTGGCGCGTATGAACGCGTTGGATGAATCCAGGCAGGAATTCGTCTCCAACGTGTCCCATGAGCTCAAGACGCCTATGACCTCTATGAAGGTCCTGGCCGATTCCCTGCTGCAGATGGACAATGCGCCCGTGGAAATGTACCGCGAGTTCATGGAAGATATCAAAAATGAGGTGGACAGAGAGAACCAGATCATTACGGAACTGCTCACGCTTGTCCGCATGGACCGCAAAGACTCCAAGCTGAACATTAAGGAGTGCAATGTCAATGAAATGTGCGAACTGATCCTGAAAAGAGTCAGGCCCATCGCACAGAAGCGGGATATTGAGCTGACCATGGTCAGTATGAGAGAAGTATATGCGGAAATCGATGAGACCAAGATGATCATGGTCATCACCAATCTTGTGGAGAACGCAGTCAAATATAACCGGGATCACGGCAAAGTGCGCTTGACCATCAATGCGGATCCCTATAATTTCTATATCAGCGTAGAGGATACCGGCGTTGGTATCCCGCAGGATTCCCTCGACAAGATCTATGAGCGGTTCTACCGGGTCGACAAATCAAGATCGAGAGAGGTCGGCGGTACGGGTCTTGGTCTTTCTATTACAAAGAGCATTATCCTGCAGCACCACGGAGCCATCGACGTGCAGAGTATTCTCGGTGAAGGGACCAAGTTTACCGTGACTGTGCCGCTCACCTATGTCGTGCATCCTGTTGAACTTCGCAGGCAGCGCGGACGCGTGCGCAGGTCGAATGCGGACGCTGCGGTCACACGTTCCCGGAAGACGACGGCAAATCCTGCCGGCAAGAACACGACCGGAACGGCCGCCAAAAAGAAATCCGCCAAAAATCGACCGGCTTCCTCCGGCGCATCCGGTAAAAAGGCTGCGGGTGCGAAAGCGCCTTCTGCAAAAGCGCCTTCTGCAAAAAAAGCAGGCCGTACAGCGTCCGGTGCGAGCACTTCAACAGGCAAGACAGCCGGCGCAAGGCCTTCCGGCACGAAAGCGTCTGTCGGCAAGGCGAAGGGCAGAAAACCGGTTCCGAATACGCCCAAACCAGAAGATCACAAGGAGAAAGTTTGAAACGAAGAACAGGTCTTTGTCTTACAATACTAATACTGTGTCTTTTCATGAGCGCGTGCGGCCGAAAAGGAGCCGATAAGAGCGGCATCAGAGTCTACTATCTGAACAAAGCGGATCACGCCCTGCAGGAGCAGAACTATACGCCTGAGGCGGATGACCGCGAGCGGATCATTGAAGAACTGATTGCCAAACTCTGCATCCAGCCCAAAGAGATGACGCTTCGCGCGCCGGTCACAGATTTCCGTCTCCTCTCCAGTGAGACAAGGGGCCGTATCGTGACGCTCAATTTCTCGCCCGAATATTATGACTTGAGCGCTGTAGAAGAGGTCCTGACGCGCACGGCGATCGTCAATACCATGTGCAGTTTTTCGGAGATTGACGGCGTCTATTTTCTGGTCGATGGGAAGAAGTTTCACGACGCGGACGGAGAAGAACCCGGGATCATGGAGCCCGACCAGTTCATCTATAACTCCTATATGGAAATGCGCAATTATGAAAGAGTGCGGCTCCATCTCTATTTTGCCAACGAGAGCGGCGACAGGCTTGTTGACGCATACCGAACCGTCGTTTATAACAGCAATATGCCGCTGGAGCGGATTGTTCTGGAGCAGGTCATTGAGGGGCCCAACGGCAATTTCGCCTATCCGACGATCAGCCGTGAGACCAAGGTCATCAATGTGACGACGAGAGACCGGATCTGCTATGTCAATCTCAGCAGCGATTTCCAGAACGGCCATCCGGACGTCCTGGCGCAGACGGCCCTCTATTCCATCGTCAACTCATTGTGTGAACTGCCGAGCATTGAGGCCGTGCAGATCTCTGTGGACGGGCAGCCCGATACCGTTTTCATGGAGTCCATTTCGCTTGCCGGTAATTTCCGCATGAATGAGGACATTGTGGAAGGACAGCCGGAGGAGAAGACAGAAGAGTAACCCGTGCATGAACTGCATATATAGGCAAAACACGATTACAGCAGCCGCTGCGAAAGGTCCATCAGGATCCTGCCGCGCGGCTTTTTTTATGTGTACCCGCGCACGCGTCAAAGTCCCTTTCGCAAGTCTTGCAAAACCGCGCAGATTGTCTTACTGTAATCATATCGGGGCCGTTCGACCCGCACCGACGCCGGATCCGGCAGAGGAAACCCCCTATAAAACAAGATAAAACGATACGAAACGAGTAGATCTTTACTCCGCACATTCGAATTACGATTCGAGGAGGAGAAAACGATTGCGAAGACCTTTATGTCTGTTCACCGTCCTTTTTGCTGCGGCGATTTGGGCCGCCGTCCTAATCTGTCCGCCGCAGGACGAAATCAATGAGAAAGCGGACGGCAAATACGTGATAGTCACCGGTACTGTCGAGTACAAGGACTATGCGCTGAAAAGCGGAACGAGCGAGCTATATTGTAAGCTGACACTCCAAAACGCCAGGATCGAAGACGGTCTGCGGCCGCCTTTCACGTTTGAGATTCAAAAAGACGATCTCGTACTATGTCTTCTCAGCGATGACATGCAGATGCAGCAGGCATGGGCGCGGGAAGGCGCCCGCGTCCGCGTCAGAGGAAAGCTGCGTCTCTTCACGCATCCATCCAATGACGGACAGTTTGACGCATACCGTTACTACAGAGAGATCGGCGGCTATCTGTTTTCCATAAACGACGCGCATATTCTCGGTTATACGAAAGAAAGCAATCCGCTTCGCGTGGGGCTATATCGTGTGCGAAGCCATTTGTCTGACGCCATCGACCGCATGTTTGACAAGGACGCAGGGGTCTTTGAAGCCAGATGCGCTTCGATCATGAAAGCAATGCTGCTCGGGCAGAGCGGCCTGGTTGAGCCCGCTTTAAAAGAACGCTATCAGGCAGCCGGGATTATTCATGTCATCTGCATTTCCGGTCTTCATATTTCGCTCCTTGGCATGGCGGTCTTTCGATTTCTATTAAGAATCCCAATAGGAAGCGTCCGAATGCCTGCGGCGCCGGCCGCTCTTTTCACAGTTTTTCTTCTATATCTGTATGGCGAAATGACCGGCATGCATACATCCTGCCTGCGCGCCATTGTGATGTTCGGTTTTCAGGCGGCTGCAAAAGCGATCGGACGCACCTATGATCTTCTTACAGCGCTGGCTGTCGCCGCCATTTTGCTTTTGGCCGGCCAGCCTTCTCTGGTCCTGCACAGCGGTTTTTTGTTCTCTTTCGCCGCAGTGCTGGCGATTGGCACCGTACACAGGTATTTTCCTCTTTTTCTTCAGCCTTTCAGCGTCATGATCTGTACGATTCCGGTGCAGCTTCTGTATTATTATACCTTTCCGCTTTATTCCATTGTGCTGAACGTGATCGTGATCGCATTGGCTCCTTTTTTGATGGCCGGCGGGCTGGTCTCTCTTTGCGTTTCTGTTATGGCCGGCGCCTGTCTGCAGACCTTTCCACTTGCCGGACAGTTTCTTACCGCTTCGGCACATCTGTCGGCCAGATTTCCTGCTTTCATACTGTGGCTGTATGAGCAGCTGTGTATCATGACCGAACGCCTCCCGTTCTACAGGCTGACGCCGGGCAGACCGCATAATTGGGAGATTCCGGTCTATTATCTTCTGATTGCGGCCGCCGCCTGGCTGGGAACACTATGTAAAGAGCGAAATCTGCGCGCTGTGCTTGGACAAGCAGGATGTATTGTCGCCGCACTTTCGATCGTCTTCCTTGTACGAATCCGCCCGCCCTTTGCGCTCAGCATGCTGGACGTGGGGCAGGGGGACGGACTCTGCCTGCAAGTCGAGGACGAAGACGGAAGACAGACGCTCATGGTCGACGGCGGAAGCACATCCAGGCAAAAGATCGGAGAATACATCCTCACACCGTTTCTACGGTATCACGGCGTGGACACGGTCGACCACTGGATCCTGACACACGAAGACCTCGACCACTGCAGCGGCCTTCTGGAAGTGTTAAGAGAAAGCGATCAGCCCGGCAGCATCCGGATCCGCGATATCTGTCTTCCCTATGTGGACGAGAAGGAGCGCGGGCAAAACTATGCGATGATCCTGCAGCTTGCGAAATCGCATGGCATCACCATCACCTATCTGCACAGAGGAATGGCGCTTCACAAGGGGCTCTTACACATCCAGTGTCTGCACCCCGAAAAAGGTGCAAGCTATGAAGACGCCAATTCTTACTCCGCTGTTCTTCTCGTGCAGTATGGATCCTTCTCGGCGCTTATGACCGGGGATCTGGAAGGTGACGGAGAGCGTGATTTACTCACTAATACAGGGGAACACGTTTTTCAGACAGACGTCTTCAAGGTCGCGCATCACGGAAGTGCCAAAGCCAATTCCGGGCAGCTTCTTTCTCATTTTCCGGCCCGCGCAGCGCTGATCTCCTGTGGAAAAGATAATCCATATGGGCATCCCGCGCCAGAGGCCCTGGCGCGCTTACGAAAAGCAGGTATGCAGATTTGGGACACCCGGTCGGACGGACAGATCCGCGTTGTGACAGACGGAAGGGGCGCCTACCGCGTGCATACATTTTATTGACAAAATGCAAGGAATGTCATTCAATGAAGAATGAATATGGCAAAAAACTGCATGGAGTAATCGTAAAACATGGCGTCCAAACAGACCAAAGGCGACTTTGCTGCAAAACAGAGACAATTCAATGAACAGTTAAAAAGCGGAGATTTCAAACAGGTGTACCTGCTCTGCGGCGAGCAGGCCTATCTGCGCCTGCAGAACAAGGACAAGCTTGTGAAGGCACTTCTTGGCGATGGGGACGCGATGAATCTTTCCCGCTACAGCGGCGCAGACGTGACGGCAAGAGAACTGATCGAAATGGCGCAGACCCTTCCGTTTTTTGCCGATCGAAGAGTCATTGTACTGGAAAATACAGGTCTTCTCAGTCCCAAGACAGCAGCTAAGAGTGTGACCGGAAGCAAATCGTCCTCGTCGATTGCTGAGGAGGCGGACCGGATCGCGGATTTTGTGCCGCAGATCCCGGATACGACCTCCATTGTCTGGGTGGAAGAAAATGTCGATAAAAGAGGGCGGCTCTACAAAGCAATCGCGAAGAGCCAGAAAGAAAAAGCAGGAGAGATCCTGGAATGCATGACGCCCGACGAGGGGGATCTTCGCGCCTGGGCGGCCGGCTATTTCCGCAAATCCGGCCTGCAGATCAGTGGAAGAGCGCTGGCGCTCTTTCTGGAATACACAGGTGAAGATATGCAGAACATCGCAGGAGAGGCAGAAAAGCTCTGCTGCTACTGCATGGGCATGAAAGAAGTCACCGAACAGTCGATCCGCGACGTCACAAGTCCCAGGATCAAAGACCGGATCTTTGATATGATCGAGGCGATCGCCCTCAGAGATCAAAAGAAGGCCCTTGGGATCTATATGGAGCTGTGTGCGCTCAGAACCGCGCCGCAGGTCATCCTGAGTCTGATGCGAAGACAGTTCGATCAGCTCGTCAAGATCCGGGAGTTATCCGGCCGGATGCCTGACAGCGAAATTGCAAGACTGGTCGGCGTCCCTTCGTTTGTAATCAGTAAAAAGTACAAGCCCGCCCTTAGGATGTACTCTTCGGCGGAGCTTTTGGAGGCGCTTGAAGAATGCATCGCCGCAGATTATGAGAGTAAGAGCGGCAAAATAGACGCCGGCATCGCCGCGGAGATGATCATCGTACGGCACAGCGCCAAGTCCTGACATCGTATACGGCGCGCTTTGTATCTATCGTTTGCAAACCATGAGTAAAGAACCCTATGAGTGAATTTTCAGATAAACTGCTCGCCTGGTACCAGGCGAACAGAAGAGTATTGCCCTGGCGAGAAGATCCCACGCCCTACCACGTATGGCTCTCGGAGATCATGCTCCAACAGACCCGGGTGGAAGCAGTTCGGGAATACTATAACCGCTTTTTGATCCGCCTTCCGGATGTACAGGCGCTGGCAGAGGCGCCGGAAGACGTCTATTTAAAGCTCTGGGAAGGGCTTGGATATTACAGCAGGATCCGCAATCTGCACAAAGCCGCGCAGATGGTCGTGGAAGAATATGGCGGAAAATTGCCCCAAAGCGCGGAGGAACTCATGAAGCTCCCCGGCATCGGCCGCTACACATCTTCCGCGATCGCTTCCATCGCTTTTGGCCAAAAGATTCCTGCGGTCGACGGGAACCTCTTACGGATTTTTTCCAGACTGCAGTCCTATGAAGACAATATCAAGACGCCTGCTGCGCTCAAGGAGGCGTCCTCCTTTTATTTGTCGCGCATGCCCGATGCGGCGGCAGACGAGACGTCTTTAGACGCAGCCGCTGCGAAGAACGGGCGGCCCGGAAACAGCCGTGGGGATTTCAACCAGGCCTTGATGGATCTTGGCACAGCCGTATGCCTTCCGGGATCGCGTCCTGCCTGTGAGAAATGTCCTGTTGCTGTATTTTGCAGGATCCACAATGAAAAGCCGGGACGCGAGATGACGCTCCCCGTGATGCCTGCCCGCAAAGAGAGAAAAGTGGAACCACTCACGGTTTTTATCATCCGAAACGGCGAAATGACAGCCGTCCGCAAACGCCCTGCCAGAGGATTGCTCGCAGGGTTATACGAGTTTCCCAATGCAAAAGGAACACTGGAGCAGGACGACGCTGTCAAGTGGCTGAGAAAACACGGGGTCGAGCCCCTCAGGATCAACAGGCTCTGTAGTGCCGTCCATGTCTTTACCCACAAGGAATGGCATATGACCGGCTATGAAGTCAGGATCGACCCTTTTTGCGACGCTGCGGACCACTTCATCATGGCAGACCCGCAGGAAATCCGTGACAAATACTGCATTCCCTCCGCCTTCGACGCATATCTGGCGTGCATCGATCCGGCTTACCGTCATCTGTAAGTTTATATGGATTTCATTGCTTATTTTGTACGAATTGATTAAGATATGGTATAATATCTTGCTGGTATGGCATCAGGAAGGAATCTTTTATAATGAAATTATTATCAATAGCAGTCCCTTGTTATAACTCACAGGATTACATGGAAAAGTGCGTCCGTTCTCTGGTTGTCGGAGGCGATGAAGTAGAAGTGCTCATCGTCAACGACGGCTCCAAGGATGACACGGCCAGGATCGCCGATGCGCTTGCGCAGAAATATCCCGGCATCGTACGCGCGATCCACCAGCCCAACAAAGGACATGGCGGCGCTGTGAACACGGGACTTGAAAACGCGACCGGAATGTTCTTTAAAGTGGTCGACAGCGACGACAAGGTCAAGGCAAGCACCTATAAGACCATTCTCGATACGCTCAGAAAATTCAGCACCAAAGAAGGAGAGGAACAGCTCGATCTTCTGATCAGCAATTTTGTCTATGACAAAGAGGGATCTACCCACTGCAAAGTCATGGAATACCGCAAAGCGCTCCCCAAAGACCGCGTGTTCTCCTGGGACGAGACGCATCGCTTCAAAAAGGGCCAGTACATCCTTATGCATTCTGTCATTTACAGAACAGCGCTTTTGCGGGAATGCGGTTTGAAGCTTCCGGAGCACTGCTTCTATGTGGATAATATCTATGTCTTCAATCCCATGCCGCATGTGAAGATCATGTATTATCTGGATGTAAACTTCTATTACTATTTCATCGGCCGCAATGATCAGTCTGTCAACGAGGAAGTCATGATCGGACGTCTGGACCAGCAGGCCAGAGTCAACCGGATTATGATCGATTATTTCTCAGACGGCGTCGCCAGCGGTCTGATCGAAGAGAAGTCCCATGTGTACAAGTATATGTATAACTATCTGGAGATCATCACCACGATCACATCCGTTCTTGCGATCCGCTCTGACGATGACGAGAAGATGCAGATCATGAAGGACATCTGGGCGTATCTGTCCCAAAAGGATGCGAAGTTATACAAGAAGATGAGAAACGGTGCATTTGGTATCGCGCTTCATCTGCCCGGCCGTGCCGGAAGACGAATTGTCAAGACCGGATACAGTATTGCCCGCAATATATTTGGTTTTAATTAAGTACCGCCGCAGTTTTATATGTGCGGCAGGGAGTGATCTATGCATAAAAAAGAAATAAGAGGCTGGCTCAAGCATCTGGATTTTATTGTTCTTGATCTTGTGATGCTGCAGGTCTGCTTTGTGCTAAGCTACTGGATCTGGCTTGGATTTGAGAATCCGTATTCCACCTATCTGTATCGATATCAGGCGGTTCTTCTCATGCTCTGCCAGCTTCTGGTGATCCTTTTTGATAACAGCTACAAGAATATTCTCAGAAGGAACAGGATGGAGGAACTGATCGCGACGTTTCGGTTCGAAGTCAGCTTTATGCTGCTCGACATTCTGATCCTGTTCATGGTGCATCAGATTTATCTGATCTCGAGAAAGTTTACGGGTATCATGGTTGTCATATACCTGTTTGTCTCGTATTTTACAAGGCTTCTCAACAAGAAGCGGATCTTTCACTCTGCCAGGGTCAAGGAGGGCAACCGCTCCCTGATGGTGATCACATCCGCCGCGCTTGCCGGCGAAGTTGTACAGAACCTGATCGAGCACAGCTTCCGCGACTATAAGATCACCGGCGTATACCTCATGGACAGGGAATGCAATGGCGAGAAAATCCGCGATATTCCCACCATGGGACGGGAATCGGATATCATCACGCAGATCCGGACCAACTGGGTCGACGAAGTGCTGGTCTATCAGCCGGATAATATGCCGTACCCCATGAATATGATCGACGCGATCATGGATATGGGCATTACGGTACACTACTGTCTGGAGGCGCTCAACGCCCATAGCGACGGCATGCAGGAAGTCTCTAAGGTAGGCACCTACAGAGTTTTGACCAACAGTCTCAAGATCGTGTCGACCAAGCAGATTCTGTGTAAAAGGATCATGGATATTTGCGGCGGTATTGTGGGCTGTATTTTGACAGGCATCATCTTTATCTTTATCGCGCCCGCCATTTATATCCAGTCGCCCGGTCCCATCTTCTTTAAACAAAAGAGGATCGGACAGAACGGCAAACAGTTCTACATGTACAAGTTCCGCAGTATGTACATGGATGCCGAGGAGCGCAAGAAGGCGCTCATGAAGCAGAACAAGATGAGCGACGGCATGATGTTCAAGATCGACGACGATCCCCGCATCATCGGTTCCGAGAAGAAGGATAAGAACGGAAATCCGGCAGGTATTGGCAATTTCATCCGCCGCACCTCTCTCGATGAATTCCCGCAGTTCTTTAACGTCTTAAAGGGCGATATGTCTTTGGTCGGTACAAGACCGCCGACGCTGGACGAGTGGGAGAAATATGATCTGCACCACAGAGTGAGAATGAGTATCAAGCCCGGTATCACCGGTTTGTGGCAGATCAGCGGACGAAGCGATATCACAGACTTTGAGGAAGTCGTACGACTTGACCGCGAATACATCCAGAACTGGAGTATCTGGCTGGATCTCAAGATCCTTGTGAAGACGGTTGGCGTTGTACTAAGGCATGAAGGAGCAGAATAATAAGCAGCAATGGGACAGATTAAAGTAACAAAAGCGCCGATTGAAGGACTGTATATCATAGAGCCGACCAAGCACGGCGATCAGCGCGGCTATTTTGTCGAAACGTATAATGCCAGGGATATGAAGGAAGCCGGACTGGATATGGTCTTTGTGCAGGACAATCAGAGTATGTCCGTAAAGGGCGTACTCCGCGGTCTTCATTTCCAGATTGATCATCCCCAGGGAAAGCTCGTCCGGGTCATTCGCGGAGAAGTGTTTGACGTCGCCGTCGACCTCAGGAAGGGCAGTCCTACCTATGGCCAGTGGTTTGGCGATATCCTGTCCGAAGAAAACGGCAAGCAGATGTATATTTCGGAGGGCTTTGCCCACGGCTTTCTGGTTCTGAGCGATATGGCAGAGTTCTGCTACAAAGTGACGGATTTCTATCATCCCGGCGACGAAGGCGGCATCGCGTGGAACGACCCCTCGATCGGAATTGCCTGGCCCGGTCTTCAGGGCGCCTATCCCGGAAGCGCATGTCCGGATGGCTATACGCTGGCGGACGGATCGCCGCTCATCCTCAGTGACAGGGACAGGGCGTGGCGTGTACTGGCAGATCGTCTGCCATAATTCTGAAAAGGAAATTGTGTTTACATGATCAGAAAACTGTTTCATTTTATTTTTGTCGTATTCATATTGGCGCTTCTGGTCGGCGTCCCTGCGGGCTGGATGATCAGCCGCTCCTACAGCGATCCGGAAGTGCATTATTTCTATGCGCAAAAAGCGCCGGAAGAGGGCACAGCGCAGGAAAAGGGAGAAGAGTCTCTTCGCTTTGTCGTACTCTCTGACCTTTATAACTATGTATTTGAGGGCGGCAACGGTGAGATCGCGGATCTGGCTGCCAGTACCTCTCCCGATGCGATCCTGATCAGCGGCAATATGATCCGTGCAGATGCCGAAAATACGGATGTCATCACTTCGCTGATCAAGCGCCTCACACAGATCGCACCTGTCTACTATTCCTATGGCGAGCAGGAATTTCAATATGTGCGCGCCCATACCCCTCAGCAGACCGCCGGCACAGAGGAATCGGCGGATCCGCTTCGTGAGGCACTTGAAAAAGAAGGCGCCGTCGTTCTGAATGAAGAATATGTGGACGTCACGCTTTACGGCGTCAGTACGCGCATCGGCGGTATGTACAATAAGGCCTATGAAATGACCAACTTAAGAGGGGACGTCAAAAAGAGCAGTGAAACGACTTGGCGCTTCCTCAAAGAGTTCCAGAAGACAGACAGCTTCAAGGTCATCCTCTGCAGTAACCCTGACAGCTTTATTTATGGCAATGCCTGCAAGGACTGGATGGTGGATCTTGTCGTAAGCGGCCGTAATCTGGGCGGTCTGGTTGTACTCCCCTATTACGGAGGCGTATTCGGCGGCACCCAGGGATATTTCCCCGAATACATTCACGGCATGTATGAGAGAGACAATGTCGATCTGTTCATCACAAGCGGACTGAGCGCGCCCCAGGCGATGATCCCCCGCTTCAACAATCCGCCCGAGATCGCGGTACTCGATATCAGCGATCTGGAAAGCGCGAAAACGCTGAACGCCAGAAAGAAAGCGGCCGAAGAAGCCAAAAAGGCCGAAGAGGAAGCGAAAAAGGCGAAAGAGGAAGAAAAGGCAGCGGCCGAAAAGGAAGAAAAGGCCAAGGAGCAGGACAAGCAGGAGACAACAGACAACGGGGCGTAATTCTATTCATACCACAACGACAGCAGTCAAAAAAATGCGCGGCCAAGGGAGTTAGACCTTGACCGCGCTGTTTATGGAGAACGAATGCAGATGCATTCCGTCCGGCGATGTAATACTGTGTGATATTTTTATAACAATATAAAAATAACACATTATTCTTAACTAAACTTTAAATATCACAAAATCAATCTACAGAACTCTGGATTTTGTTTCCGCGCAAAATGAATTCGTGTATAATGAGAGCAATCGGCACTTTTCAGATGCCAAAGGAGATGACAAACTATGCAGAATGATTATGAAAAAGCGAAACGAGAAGGCGATCACGCATACAGAAGAGCGGTCTTGTCCGGGCGTTATCCGTATCTGCCTGCGCTGAATTCTATGGTGCAGGAGATCGATCGGTATCCTGTACGAGAAGTCGGCATCAAAGAAATCCCCATGTACATGATTGCCGGTACAAAGACGGTAGGCCGGCAGAATTCGTTTGCTTCCAACTTCATGCCTCTCATGGAGTATGGCACAGAGTTCTCCTATAAATGGTCCACGCTTTATGATTCCGCCATTGAAGACGGAATCCGCGAGCCGATCAAGGTCTATGAGTTTATGAACAAGTTTTACGTGGAGGAAGGGAACAAAAGAGTATCGGTCTCCAAGTTTATCGGATACGCTTCCGTGCCAGGTGAAGTCCTCCGCATACTTCCTCCCAAAAACGGGAGTATTGCTTCTAAGATCAACTATGAATATATTGATTTTTATAATGTAACCGGTATATTTGAAATCACATTTAGTAAGCTTGGCAGTTACGCCAAATTGGCGCGGTTTTTGAACAGAGATCTGGAGACTGTCTGGCCGGATGAGCAGGTGGAAGAGCTGCTGTTCGCCTACAGAACCTTCGACAAGTGCTACTCCGCGAAGAGAACGAGGAAACTGTCTCTGACGGTTGGCGACGCCTTTCTCCTCTATCTGGAAGTCTATAGCATCGAAAGTCTTATGCATGACGCAGAGAGCGTCATAGGCCATAAGATCCAGAGACTGTGGAATGAGTTCCTCACCCAGACCCAGGAGGACAGCATCGACCTTGTCCGCACGCCGGATGAGGTGGGGCGCGGCAGCAGTGTGCAGACGCTCATGACACTCAACAGCGCGTACACAGGAAAACCGCTCCGCGTGGCCTTTTTGTTTGAGAAGAATGAATCCGAATCCAGTTGGGCCTATAGTCATGAACTCGGTGCCAATCAGATGGTAGAAAAATTTGAAGGCGCCGTGGAAGCTGTCAAATTCGAGAATTGCGCCGACAAAAAGGAACTGCATACGGCGCTGCAGGCCTGTGTGGCGGATGAGGAGGATATCGTCTTCGCGACGTCTCCCTCCATGCTGGATGAGTGCCTCAAAGCTGCCATTGAGTATCCCAAACTCCGGATCATGAACTGTGCTGTCAATTTGTCCATAAGCAGTATTCCGACCTATTATACGAGAATGTATGAGGCCAAATTCCTATTGGGATGCCTTGCGGCCTCTCTGGCCGAAAATCATATGATCGGGTACAGGGCCGATTATCCGATTTACGGCGGCATTGCCAACATCAACGCATTTGCGCTCGGCGCCGCCTGGTTTGATCCCTACGCCAAGGTGAAGCTGGTCTGGGCCACCAAGAAGGGCAGCAACTGGGAGCAGGAGCTGATTGACAGCGGCTGTAAGATCATATCGGGCATCGATATGATCAAGCCCAAGGACCCCACGAGAAAATACGGACTCTACAGACTCTGCGACGCGGGCACTGTGCGCAGAGACGGCAGCGTGAGAACAGAACAGGAAGTAGAAAATCTTGCGGCGTCCGTCAATCAGTGGGGTGCCTACTATGAGCAGATTCTCAGAAAGCTCATCGACGGCTCTCTGGACGCCAGAAAGAACAACGCCAAAGGAAAGGCTGTCAATTACTGGTGGGGCATGTCCGCCGGCGTCGTCGACATCATCCTGTCTGACACTCTTCCCTACGCGTCCCGCAAGGCCATACAGACGCTGCGCAGGCTGATCATTTCGGGGACGACCAATCCGTTTGATGGCGAGATCCACACGCAGAACGGCATTCTGCAGGGACCGGATTCACCGGCGCTCACAGACAAAGAGATCATTACCATGGACTGGCTTTGCGACAACGTGGTCGGAAGCATTCCCGAAACCTGGGAACTGGATGATACAATTCAAAACACTGTGAAAGTATCCGGCGTAAAGGAGAAATAAGGTGAAAATACTTGTCGTGGCAGATGAAGAATCCAGATCGCTATGGGATTATTTTTCTCCGGATAAACTCAAGGGGATCGATATGATCATTTCCTGTGGAGACCTGAACGCCAATTACCTGCAGTTTCTTGTCACATTCGGAAACTGCCCGCTTTTGTATGTACGCGGCAATCACGACACAAGATATGAGATGAATCCGCCGGATGGCTGTATCTGCATCGAGGATAAGATCTTCAACTATAAGGGGATGCGCATCGCCGGGCTTGGCGGATCCATGAAGTACAAGAACAGTCCCAATATGTTCACAGAGAGGGAGATGAGAGCCAGATGGCGCCGTCTTCGCCGCAAGATCATATTCACCGGCGGGATCGATCTCTTAGTGACCCACGCGCCTGCAAAGGGATATGGCGATATGGAGGATCTCCCTCACAGAGGATTCGATTGCTTTAACGATCTTTTGATGAAATTCAAGCCGCTCTATATGCTGCACGGCCACGTACACAAAACCTATAGCGCAAGTTTTATCAGAGAAAGAAGCCACCCGTCGGGGACATTGATCGTCAACGCCTACGAGTCCTGCGTTCTTGAAATTCCGGATATTGCGTATCCCGAATATGGAAAGTCCGGTTCGTATCTCTATGATATGCTGTGTAAGCTTGCGATCAAACTAAGGATATACGACTGGAATCCATTATAATAAAGGAGTGATTGTTATGAAAAAGATGAAAAAAGGTACCGGCAGATTGCTGACCGGCGTGCTTATGACAGCGCTTTTATTCTCTATGACCGGCTGCGGCCAAAAAGAAGAAGCGCCGGCCGCAGAGCAGGCCGTGCAGGAGAGCACGGAAGTGGCGCTGGAAGAAGTGATCAATCCGGAAGAGGTAAAGACAGAGGTCGAAGAGCTGCCGGTGGAAGCGGTCACTGCGGAAGTCACGGAGCCTGTCGCGGAACAGGATGTGATCGACAAGCCGGTCCCCACCGACGCGGATTCGCAGGCCAAGGAAGAGGCGGACGCCCGCAAAGAGGAGAAAGAGGAACAGGAACCGGCCGGTTCTGACCTCTCGATTCTGGACGGCGTGATGACCTTGGATGGCATGGAGCTTTCTTTCCCGATCGAACTGTCCAATATGACGCTTGGCAAGTGGACACTCTCTTACAAGGACGTGGAGGACCCGTCGGCCAAAACACTCTATCCCGGCGAATGCGTAGAAGCGACCATGACTTGTACGGATTATACGAGCGATGACGTTATCGTCACAGCGGAATTCGGCAATTATACAGGCGCGGAAGCAGTTCTGTCCGACCTTCCTATGACAGGCCTTTACGTCAAGAAGGGAACCGGCGTGGACGGCGGAGAGCGCAAGCTTCCTGCAGTCGAGCTTCCCGGCGGTCTGACCTGGGGCAGTACCCAGAAGGAAATCGAGGGCCTTCTCGGAGAAGCGAGCTTTGCAGGCGGTTTCATTGACGCGGACTTCGATCTCATGTATGAAAACGGAAGCTTTTATCTGGAACTAGCCGGTTCCAACGAGAATGGTGTTGATTATATTGTGTATAGTATGGAATAATAGAATTTGAACTGCATCTGAATAATATATATGAACTATATTCTGACAGGAAAGAAGTTCCGACCTGGAAGAGACTTTATAGATCATTCCTATACGTGTGCGCTCTTGCTGTGTCCCTTTGGATCATAATCAGTGCTGTGCGCATACGAATTTCATGACTATGACGTAAAGCCCTTTCACCCGGACGGTGAAAGGTTTTTTTTGTAATCAACCACAGACAACGATGCACCGGCTTCCAGTGATAGGCCGGCACATGCGTATATGGAACGGAGTGTAGAATGTTAAAAATCGCAATTTATGGCAAAGGCGGTATAGGAAAATCCACGATGACATCCAATCTCGCCGCAGCGTTTGCCTATCTTGGCAAAAAAGTGATCCAGATCGGCTGCGATCCCAAGGCCGATTCCACGATCAACCTGCTGGGCGGGCAGCCTCTGCAGCCGGTCATGGACTATCTGCGCGAAAAGGATGAGGATCCCGAATCGATCGATGAGATTGCAAAGGAAGGCTATGGCGGCGTGCTCTGCATTGAGACCGGCGGCCCCACGCCCGGACTTGGCTGCGCAGGACGCGGGATCATCGCAACCTTTAGCCTGTTGGAAGATCTGCAGCTGTTTGAGACCTATAAACCCGACGTTGTTCTCTATGACGTTCTGGGCGACGTGGTCTGCGGCGGCTTCGCGGCACCGATCAGAGAGGGATACGCCCGCCAGGTTCTGATCGTGACAAGCGGCGAGAAGATGGCGCTCTACGCCGCCAACAATATCTGCACAGCGGTCCGCAACTTCGAAGACAGAAGCTATGCCAAGGTGGAAGGCATTATTTTGAACAGCCGGAATGTGGCCGGAGAGAGCCGCAAAGTCGAAGAATTTGCGGCCTCCAAGGGACTTCCTATTGTCGCGAGGATTCCCCGCAGCGACGACATCATCCGCTTTGAGGACGAGGGCAAGACCGTGATCGAGGGCGATCCTTCCCTGCCCGTCAGTCAATGTTTCCTGGCCCTGGCAAAGAGACTTCTTGCGCAGGACGAAAGCGAAGCGATCGGAGGATGAGATGAACAACGCTATCAGTTATACCGTCAAGGAGCTGTGGGAGCGGGGAAAGAACGATATCCCCAGTGAGATGATTTCTAATACCCATCTGATCTACAGTTCCCCCGCGACTTTGTCCTTTAATTCTCCCGGCGCAGAAGGTTTTGGCGTCAAGAGAGCGGGGCTTTCCGTGCCCGGCTCCGTCATGCTGATCGTATCCCCCGGCTGCTGCGGAAGAAACACTTCCTCCATCAGCACCATGAAGGGCTATGAGAATCGCTTTTTCTATCTGACAATGGACGAGACGGACCTGATCACAGGCCGACACTTAAAGCGTATTCCGGAGGCAGTGCGGCAGCTTGTCGGCGGCCTAACTAAAAAGCCGTCCGTGGTCATGATCTGCATCACCTGCGTCGACGCGCTCCTTGGCACCGATATGGAAAGGGTGTGCCGCAAGGCGGAGGCGCTCATCGATACAGAACACACCGGGATCCGAGTTCGTCCCTGCTATATGTACGCGCTCACCAGAGAGGGCCGTAAGCCGCCCATGGTCCATGTGCGCCAGTCCATCTACAGTCTTCTTGCTCCCATGAAAAAGAAGCCTTCCAGCGTCAATCTCATGGGCTATTTTGCACCGGTCAGTGAAGACAGCGAACTGCGCGGGCTCCTGCGGCAGATTGGTGTGAAGACCATCCGCGAAGTATCTGCCTGCCAGGATTATGACGATTTTCAATCCATGGCGGAGGCCAATTTTAACCTGGTCCTGAACCCGGAAGCGAGGCCTGCTGCCCAGGATCTCGAAGAGAGGCTTGGCATCGCATCGATCGAGCTGACAAGGCTCTATCAGGTGGACCGAATCGCAGCCCAGTATGACGCGCTCGGCGCAGCGCTGGGTGTCACCTTTGACTATGAAGCTGATCGCGAGAAGGCAAAAAGCAGCATGAAGCGATTTCGGACAGCCTTTCCCGGCGCCGTATTCAGCGTCGGCGAAGCCATCAACGCAGATCCCTTCGAGCTGTCCCTGGCGCTGGTGCGCTATGGCTTTGCGGTCAAGGAGATCTTCGGAACCCTCTCGACGGATTCCTACCGCTATCTCCGTCATCTCGCTGTCCTGAGCCCCGAGACGCGCGTCTATTCAAACCTTCATCCCTCCATGCTTCTCTATGGGGATTCGGACGTGCAGGGTCAAAACACCGAACAGGCGAAAGGGCCGCACATCGCGCTTGGAAGAGACGCCGGCTGGTATCATCCGGATCTTCCGTGCCTTCCGTGGGGGCAGGACATACAGCCCTTCGGATTTGCCGCCGTGCGCAGCTTCTTCGATGCTTTATATGAAACAGCCATGCACGGCGCGCGAGGCCTGTACGGATCGACTGTACAGCTCGGCGAACACACGGATGCTGTGCGGCAGGTCCTTGTAATGACGAAAGAGGCAGCGCAAACAGACAGGCAGGGCATAGAAGCAGAACATGATCTGACTGTAAAGCCGCCCAAGGGCTATCGCAGCGTCTTGACGCCCTTTGCACCGGACCAGTCCGGCGCTGTGTCGGTTCTCTACGAGCTCGGCGGGATCACCGTTATCTGTGACGCCGGTGGCTGTACCGGCAATATCTGCGGTTTTGATGAACCCAGATGGTTTCAAACGTCCGGTGCCGTCTTCAGCGCAGGTCTTCGCGATATGGACGCGATCCTGGGGCGGGATGACCGTCTGATCCAGAAGCTCGCGGATACCGCGTCCTTCCTTCGCGAGAAAGAAGGCACAAAGGCGCCTTCCTTCGCAGCCATTATCGGAACGCCGGTTCCGGCCGTTATCGGGACGGACTTTAAGGCACTTCAACGGATGGCCGTCAAGAAAACAGGGCTCCCCGCGATCGGGGTTGCCTGCGACGGTATGGACTATTACGACAAAGGGGCTGAGAAGACCTATCTGTCTCTTCTAAAGACCTTTGTGGCCGGCAGCGCAGAGGAGCAGCCTGCCTGGCGCGAGGACTGCATCGGCGTTCTAGGCGCGCAGTACATGGACCTTCACGGAATTGCTGCGCCCGATACACTCAGAACTCTGATTGAAGAGGAGACCAGGCATCACGCTGTTCTCTATGGGAGCCGGGAAGATGGCATCGACGCTTTTAGAGGGGCCGGCTCTGTACGCCGCAATCTCGTTGTCACTGTGGCAGGCTATGAAGCCGCCAAATGGCTTGCGAATAAATTCGGCACGCCGTTTACATGTCAAAATCCTGCTGTTGCAAGCCAGATCCGCGACCTGAGCGGCCGAATGGACCTCCATGGCCGCAAGGTCCTGGTCCTTCACGAACAGATCACGGCCAATTCCTGCCGGGAAGAACTGCTGCGGCTTGGCGCTGACCGCGTCGACGTCGCCTCCTGGTTTATGATGAAGGAGGCGCTGATGCAGGACGGCGATTTCCGCCTGCATGAAGAGCAGGATCTTGTAAAGGCGGTGGAAAAGGGCCGGTACGACTGTATTTTGACAGATGCGGCTGTGCGCCCGCTCATAGAGTGGCATTTTGCAGGCGTATTCGCGGAGCTTCCCCACTTTGCAGTATCAGGTAGATTATGAGCAGATTACAAACTTTACGAATCAAGGTATACGGAATCGTGCAGGGCGTCGGCTTTCGGCCGACGGTCGCGCGCCATGCCGCGAAGGCAGGGATTTGCGGTTCCGTCTGCAATAAAGGCCCGTACGTGGAGATCTACGCACAGGGTAGCAGGGAAGAAAACGAACAGTTTCTGCGCCTTCTTAGCCAAAATCCTCCCAAACGGGCGGCTATCCTGAAGATCGACGTCAAGGATGTGAGCGAGCGCGGCCTTTCATTTGTCGACTTTCAGATCATCGTGAGCGAAAAGACCAGGGGCGAAATCTTTATCTCCCCCGACATTGCCATCTGCGAGGACTGTAAGAAGGAGCTTATGGACCCTTCCGACCGCAGATACCTGCATCCCTTTATCAACTGCACGTGCTGCGGCCCCAGGCTGACCATTCTCGACGGCCTTCCCTATGACAGGGAGCGGACCAGTATGAAGATGTTCCCCATGTGTCCGCAGTGCGCAAAGGAATATCATTGGCCCGGCAGCAGACGCTACGACGCGCAGCCTGTGTGCTGCAACGAATGCGGGCCGGAAGTTTACCTGGCCGGTGATCCATCCGTGCGCGGAAGCGAGGCGATTCGTCGAACCCGGCGCGTGATCGCCGAGGGCGGCATCGCAGCCATCAAGGGAATCGGCGGTTTTCACCTCTGCTGCGACGCGACAAACCAAGAGGCGGTCTTAAAGCTCCGGGCCAGAAAGACGCGCCCGGTCAAGCCCTTCGCTGTTATGATGCGGGACGAAGAGACCGTCGAGCGGGAGTGCCGGATCAGCGAGTCGCAGCGGGACATTCTGACCGGCCACCAGAAACCGATCCTGTTACTTACGCGCAAAGAGGGCGGCAGGCTCTGTCCGGAGATTGCCCCGGGCAATCCCACGGTAGGCGTCATGCTTCCGTATGCGCCGGTGCAGATTCTTCTCTTTGACTATATAGACGACGTCGTGATGCCCGATTGTCTTGTGATGACAAGCGGCAATGTGTCGGGCGCCCCGATCTGCCGGGATGATGAAGAGGCGCTTAGGGAGCTAGGTCATCTTTGCGACATCTTTTTGTCCCATAACAGAAAGATCCGGATCCGGGCGGACGACTCCGTCATGGATTTCTACCGCGGAGAGCCCTACATGATCCGCCGGTCCAGAGGCTATGCGCCGCTCCCCTATATGCTCTCTGCATGGGAAAACGCACCGGCCCCCGCAGGCGGCACCGGGATCCTCGCGATCGGAGGCGAGCTCAAGAACACCTTCTGTATTGGGACCGGAGGCCTTTTCTATCCCTCCTCCTATATCGGCGATCTGGCCGATCTACGAAGCGTCAAGGCACTGGAGGAGACAGCCGGGCGGTATAGTTCACTCCTGGAGGTGACGCCGGACGTCATCGCCTGCGACCTACATCCCAAGTACAATTCCGTTCTGGCCGCTGAGAAAATGGCGGAAGAGATCGGTAAGGAGAGAGGCACGGGGCCTCTTCCCATCCTGCGCGTGCAGCATCATTACGCCCATATTCTGAGCTGCATGGCGGAAAACGACTATAGCGCCCCTGTGATCGGCGTCTCCATGGACGGCACCGGATACGGAACCGACGGCACGATCTGGGGCGGCGAGATTCTCACCGCGGACTACCGCGGATTTACGAGAGCGGCGTGCATTCGTCCTTTCCTGCAGGTGGGCGGAGACCTCTCCGCAAGAGAGGGCTGGCGCATTGCGGCGTCCATGCTGCACAGCATCTGTGATGGCGAATCCGCGGGATCTCTGCTTCCTGACATGCAGGATGTCGCTGCCAAAATATCGCTTTGCAGCGAGCAGGAAGCGCGCATCGTCGCCAAAATGGCGGACCAAGGGCTCAATGCCGTCGTGTCCACGAGCGCAGGCAGACTCTTCGACGCGGCGAGCGCGATCTGCGGCATCTGCCGAAAGTCCACCTTTGAAGGGGAGGCCTCCATGGCGCTGGAGTTTGCGGCTGAGCGTTTTGACCAAACCGAAGAAGCACGTGAATGGAGCGAGATGGAAGACGATCGTCCCGAGCGCGGTGAGACGCGCTGGATCCTTCCCACAGAGAAGATCATTCGGGCGATCACGTATAAGCGCCTTGCGGGAGAAGACGCCGATCATCTGGCCTGGCTCTTCCACAGAAGGCTGGCGGACCAGATCATCCAAGCGGTCCTTGCCATCCGGTCGGAAAACGGGATCGAAACGGCGGCGCTGAGCGGCGGCTGTTTCCAGAACCGCCTTCTTCTGTCCTTTGTGGAGAAGGGGCTTACCGATGCCGGGATGACCGTGCTCATCCATCATCTGGTCCCGCCCAATGACGGCGGGATCGCACTCGGGCAGGCTGTATACGCCAGGCAGGCTCTGCAGGACGGACTGCCTTTTCGCGCCAAATAACCTGCTGTATCACAGTCAGTCTACATATCAGTCTTACTGTCAATCGTAACGTCCGTCACAACGACGGACCAATGTGATAGAAAAAACGGAGGAATAAACGTATGTGTGTCGGTCTTTCAGCGAGAGTAGTAAAGATCAATGAAAATGGAACAGCCCTTGTGGACGCCAGCGGCGCCAGAAGACAGGTCTCCGCGCAGCTTCTCGAGGAGCTCGAGCCCGGTGACTTCGTCATGGTCCACGCAGGCGCGGCCATCGCAAAGATCACAAATGATGATCTGTCCGAGACGGAAGATCTTCTGAAGGAGTATGTATGAGCAGCCAGAACGCGGATATCAATAAACGCAGTGCGACCCAATCCGCACTGGAAATCCTCAAGAATTACAAGGGCCCCTCGGTGCGGATCATGGAAGTGTGCGGCACCCATACCCACGAAATCTTCCGGCTGGGAATCCGCAAGGTTCTTCCCCCTTCGATCCGCCTGATCTCGGGCCCCGGATGTCCCGTCTGCGTGACGCCGGTCAGTTTCATCGACGAAGCCCTGCTCCTTGCCCTGGAACACGGCTGCACGATCTGCACCTTCGGCGATCTCGTGCGCGTGCCGGGTACAACCTCAAGCCTGCAGAAAGCACGCGGCGCCGGTGCCAAAGTGCAGGTCGTCTATTCGCCCCAGGACGCCGCCGAGTATGCCAAGGCGCATCCGGAGGAGCAGGTGGTCTTTTTGTCCGTCGGATTTGAAACGACGACGCCCTCTGTCTGCATCGCCGTAAAGACAGCGGCGGAGGAAAAGCTCCCCAACTTCTCTGTTTTGACAGCGAATAAGACCATGCCGGGCGCCTATGAGGCCATGAAGGACAGCACCGATCTGTTTCTGTATCCGGGTCACGTACATGCGATCATCGGGACCTCCATCTGCGAGGAACTGGCCGTGCGCGGCGTGAGCGGCATCTGTGCAGGCTTTACCGCGTCAGAGCTTGTGACCGCACTGGCCGTCGGCGTGACCAAATTCGAGCGGGGCGAATCCTTCTTCGTCAACTGCTATCCCAGAGTCGTGAGGCCGGAGGGACAGCCCGCCGCTGTGCGGCTGGTCGATTCCATGATGGAACCCTGTGACAGTGAGTGGCGCGGCATCGGTGAAATCCCGAAATCCGGCATGAAGCTGCGGGATGCATATGCGGCATATGACGCCAGAATCAAGTTCCGTATTCCCAAGGTCGAGGGGCGAAGCAATCCGGCCTGCCGCTGCGGAGACGTTCTGCAGGGCAAGTGCCTGCCTTCCGACTGCAAAGTGTTTGGCAAAGTGTGTACGCCGGAGCATCCCGTCGGCGCCTGCATGGTATCCGGTGAAGGCGCATGTTCGGCATTTTATCTGTATGGAGGAAAATAACGACAATGGACATATATACAAACAACGATACAGTCACACTGGCACATGGCGCGGGCGGCAAACAGACGTCGGAGCTGATCGACCGGGTCTTCAAAAAGCACTTCCAGAACCCGCTCTTTACAGCGGATGACGCGGCTGTCATCGACGTGGAGAAAGGGCGGATCGCCATGTCCACCGATGGATTTATTGTCTCTCCGGCCTTCTTTGCGGGCGGCAATATCGGAAAGCTCTCCATCTGCGGCACCGTCAACGATCTGGCCTGCATGGGCGCTGTGCCCCGCTATCTGACCTGCGGATTTGTCATCGAGGAGGGATTCCCTTTACAGACCCTCGAAGAGATCGCAGACGCCATGGAGAAGACAGCGGCGGAAGTCGGCGTGCGGATCGTCGCGGGAGATACTAAAGTGGCCGGAAAGGGACAGGTGGACGGCGTATTCATCAACACCACCGGCGTCGGGATCATTCCGGAGGGAATCCGGACGTCCGGCGCGCTGGCCAAACCCGGCGACGCGGTCATCGTGACCGGCGATATCGGACGACACGGCTGCACGATCCTTCTGGAAAGAGAAGACTACGGTATCGAGGCGGAAGTGACAAGTGACTGCGCACCTTTAAGCGGCGCTGTGCAGGCGGCGCTGAAGGCAGTTCCGGATATACACGTGATCCGTGACGCGACCCGCGGCGGCGTAGGCACCGTGCTCTATGAGATCGCGGGACAGAGTCATGTCGGCGTCAACCTGGATGCCGCTTCCATTCCAGTCGATCCCGCCGTGCGCGGCGTATGCGGCCTCCTTGGCCTCGAGCCCCTTTACCTTGCCTGCGAGGGCCGGCTTGTCATGGTATGTCCGGCGGAGCAGGCAGATCTCCTCGTCGAGACTTTGCGCGGCTGCAAATATACGGAAGGTGCGGCTGTGATCGGCCGGATTACAGACGACATGCCCGGCCGCGTGACAATGACGACCGAAATCGGCGCGCAGACATTGCTCGCACAGCCCGGAAACGAGCTGCTGCCCAGGATCTGCTAAGAGGCTTGCGCCGCGCGTACTTGACGCGCCAGATAAGACAATATCCAAGCCAAAAACCAGATTTCGATCATCGTAAGACCGATCAACCAACAGGTCATGGAGGAAGCAGGGGATGACAGAGACAAGAGTCGCAGTGATCTCAATCATTGTAGAAAACGAAGACGCCGTGCAGAAAGTCAATGAGATCCTGCACGATTACCGCACTTTCATCATCGGAAGAATGGGCATTCCCTACCGTGTGAAAGGAATCAGCATCATCAGCGTCGCGATCGACGCGCCCCAGGACAAGATCAGCGCGCTCTCTGGCAAGATCGGGAAGCTCCCCGGCATCTCCGCCAAGACGGCCTATTCCAATGTGATTACAGGAGCGAAGAAAGCATGATCAGAATTGCATTTTACGGAAAAGGCGGCATCGGCAAATCCACGACCGTCTCCAATCTGTCCCAGTACTGGGCGGGCAAAGGACTGACTGTTCTGCAGATCGGCTGCGATCCCAAAGCGGATTCCACAATTGCGCTGCGGGAAGGCCATGCGCTTCCGTCCGTCATGGATAAGGTGCGGAGCAGGGAGCCCTTTACCCTGGACGACGTCCTATATGTGCAAAAAACAGAAAACGGCGGCCAAATCCTCTGCGCCGAGGCAGGCGGACCGCTCCCCGGACGGGGATGCGCTGGAAGAGGCATCATCACGGCGCTGGAAACCCTGCGCAGTAAGGGCGTTTTGGAAACCTACAAGCCCGACGTGATCCTTTACGACGTCCTTGGCGACGTGGTCTGCGGCGGATTTGCCATGCCCATGCGGGACGGATTCGCAAGCCGGGTCTATGTGCTTACATCCGGCGAAAACATGTCGATTTACGCAGCCGCCAACATTGGTATGGCCGTATCCGGCTTTCGTGAAAGAGGATACGCGCAGCTCGGCGGTATTATCTTGAACCGGCGGGGCGTAAAGCGCGAAGAGGAAAAGGTGACGGAACTGGCGGCGGATCTTCAGACACAGATCATCGGCGCGCTGGACCGCTCGGATACCGTGCAGGAAGCGGAAGAGCTGGGGACTACGGTTGTCCGCGCCTTTCCTGCTTCCCCCATAGCTGCGCAGTTCAGAGCGCTGGCGGACAAGATCGCGGAGGAGTGCAGCCTTTCCTATCCTGTTAAGGCGCCTTTCCATGTGACGACCGAAAACGGCACGCATTCCGATGCAGCCGGTCCAAGCCGCATTGCCGTCAGAGACGCCTCCTTCCCGAGCCCATTTACGGCAGGCCTGGAATTCAATCCGCCGGTCCATGAGACCTGGAACATCGTGCATATCGGCATGCTTTTGCCTCAGTCCCATCAGATCTACATTTGTTCCGACAACTGTATGCGGGGCGTGGTCATGACCGCGGCCGAAATGAATGCGATCGACCGCTTCTCCTGTGTTGTGCTCGAGGAAAAGGATATTTTGGCAGGCGGGCTCGAGGAGATCACCCTGGAAGGCGTGACGGACGTCCTCTGTAAGCTGCGCGCCAAGAGGGGTGAGGAGGGCCTTCCCAAGGCCGTCATTGTCTTCCCGGTGTGCCTGCATCACTATACGGGATGCGATATGGGTTACGTCTACCGGGAACTGGAAAAGCGCTTCCCCGGTATCACATTTGTCCGCGGCTGGATGGATCCGATCATGCAAAAGACGGGCCCCACGCCGGATATGAAGCTCATGAAAGCCATGATGGACGTCCTTGCGCCGGTCCCATCCGCCACCGGAAAAGCGGCGCTTCTCGGCGACATCTATGCGCTGGATGCTGACAGCGAGCTCATGAAGCTGCTCACATGTGCCAACGCACTGACAGGTGCGGATGGGCAGCCCCTCCAGATCCAGGACTGCGAAGACCTCGATTCCTATAGAACGCTCGCCGGCTATGATGTTCTGATCACGCGAAGCCCGGTTGCGGCGGCAGCAGTCCGACAGACGGCCAGACGGCTCCACAAAGAGGCGCTCTATATGCCTGCCGCGGCAGGGTATGCAGAGATTCGCACATTGCTCGAAGCGGCCGCTGAAGCGATGGGCCTTACCCTGGACCAGGCCGGGATCGATCCGGACAAGGAAGAGCGGGCCTGCGAGGAAGCAGCGAAGCATCTGTATGCAGTCATCAGAGATACGCCGATCGCGGTCGATGCGGTCGCGCTGCAGAGGCCTCTTGGATTTGCCAGATTCCTTCTGGAACGAGGATTCCAGGTCAAAGAAATCTATCTGGACGCCGTGAGCGCCGAGGAAGCGGACGATTTTACCTGGCTTTCCCAAAACCATGGCGACGTGCTCCTCTGCAGTACCATTCACATACAAGGTCGGGTCCTGCACGCCCAGGGCATCGATGGGGCCCACAGCGGCTACCTGGCGGTCGGCCCCAAGGCGGCCTGGTTCTGCGGCAGCAGTCATTTCGTCAATCTGGTGGACTGCGGCGGCCTGTGGGGTTACAGCGGACTGCGGCGCGTTCTGGCGCTGATGGAGGACGCCTTCCTCCATGAAAAGGACACAGAAGACATCGTGCCCCGCAAGGGCCTGGGATGCGAAAGCATTGTAATGTAGCAGGAGGAGAGAATGCGACAAGCCTACCGAATACTGCCGGTCTATACAGGAGACGTCTCGGGCGTCTGCTCAGCGCTTTATGAACTGGGCGGCATGGTCGTCATGCATGATCCCTCCGGCTGTAATTCCACCTACAATACCCACGATGAAATCCGCTGGTACAGGCAGGACAGTCTGATCTTTCTGTCCGGTCTGTGCGAGCCGGACGCTGTCATGGGCAACGACGACAAGTTTATACAGGACGTTGTCCGGGCTGCGAACACCTATCATCCGCGCTTCATCGCGCTTTGCAATTCCCCGATTCCCTATTTGACAGGGACTGATTTTGCAGGTATATGCGCCGTCCTTGAAAACAAGACGGGCATCCCCACCTTCTATATCCCGACAAACGGCATGCACGACTATGTGGTGGGTGCCGGACTTGCCTGGGAAAAGCTGGCGGAGAATCTGTTTGAAAAGAGCGGCCGGGATGCGCTTGCATCCCCCGTACGTAAAGGAGCGGGCCAAAAGCCCCGGGTCAATGTCCTTGGCATGACGCCCCTTGACTTCGCCGCCAAGGGAAGCTGCGCCTCCCTCAAAGCGCTTCTTACCGAGGAAGGATTTGTCGTGCAGTCCGTCTGGGCCATGGAGGATACGCTGGACACCTTGCGCAAAGCGCCGTCCGCAGACGTCAATCTTGTCATTTCCGCCACCGGGCTAAGAGCCGCCAAGTATATGCAAACGCGGTTTTCGATCCCCTGGGTCGCCGGCCTTCCGATTGGAAGTCTGAAAAATAAAGTCGTAGAGGCGCTCAGACGCAGCATTGTGACCGGCCAAAGCGGTACCGCGTATTCCCAAACTGCGCATGGATCGGACTTTCCTTCCGTCGTCGTAATCGGTGAGCCGGTCGCGGCCTGCAGTCTGGCGGCGGTCTGCGAAGGGGAGGGCGAGACAACCTGCGTGCTTGCCGCTACAGAGGAGAGTGAGGCACTGATCCGGGAAGGCGACAGGGTCTGCCGTGGCGAAGAGGAAGTCGAAAACGCACTGGCGGCACTTGCCCCGCACTGCCGGAGGATCATTGCGGACCCCATGTACCAGTATGTGTGTCCGGATGGGCCGTCCTTTACGGCCGTGCCGCATCTGGCCTTTTCGGGGCGAATCTACCGCAGGGACTTTCGGGATTTCTTTCGTAAATCCGTTTTGTGAATTTGTTTTGTAAATGTGAGGAGATGATTAAGTATGGGACTGAACGCGACACCGTCGAGTGAGAGAGTACATATCGGATTCTTTGGTCGCAGAAATGCGGGCAAATCGAGTCTTGTCAACGCCGTCACAAGCCAGGAGATCTCCGTGGTCTCCGATGTAAAGGGCACCACGACCGATCCTGTGACCAAATCCATGGAGCTGCTGCCCCTGGGGCCCGTCGTGATCATCGATACGCCCGGATTTGACGACGAGGGAACGCTGGGCCAAAAGCGCGTGCAGAGGGCGAAGAGAGTTCTCAACCGCACTGACCTTGCCGTTCTGGTGATCGACGCGATAAGCGGCGCCGCAGAAGCCGACCGGGAGCTGGTGCAGCTCTTTACAGAGAAAGAGATTCCGTACCTGATCGTCTGCAATAAGGCCGACCTGATTGCGGATCAGGACGCTTTTGCCGCGAATCTTTCCGGCGATGGCTTTCATGACGTCCTGTTCGTCAGCGCGTTGACAGGGCAGGGGATCTTCGCACTCAAGGAGGAGATTGCCAGACGCGGCCGCGCAGACAACGGCCATACGCCGCTCATCGAGGATCTGGTGCACCCCTCTGAAATCGTGCTCCTCGTGATCCCGATCGACAAGGCGGCGCCCAAGGGACGGCTCATTCTGCCCCAGCAGATGATGATCCGCGGGCTCCTGGACGCGGACGCGATTCCGATCTGTGTCAAGCAGGACAGACTGCAGGAGACACTGGACAGACTGGCCGGGCCTGACGGCGACAGAGACACCAAACCGGGCCTCGTCATTACCGACAGTCAGGTTTTTGGCGAAGTGGCCAAGATTGTGCCGGACGAGATTCCCATGACCTCCTTCTCCATTCTGATGGCCCGCTACAAAGGCTTTCTGGACGAGGCTGTGAAGGGCGCCCGCATGATCGATTCTTTAAAGGACGGCGATCTCATCCTGATCTCCGAGGGGTGTACGCATCACAGGCAGTGCGGCGATATCGGCACGGTCAAGCTCCCCGCCTGGATCCGTCAAAAGACCGGCGCGCAGATCCGCTTCGAGACCTCCTCGGGCACCGGCTTTCCGGAGGATCTTGGCCGCTACGCCATGATCATTCACTGCGGCGGATGTATGCTGAACGACAGAGAGATGCGCTACCGCATGAAATGCGCGGCGGACCAGGGCGTTCCGATCACCAACTACGGCACAGCGATCGCCCACATGAAGGGAATTCTTGGAAGGAGTACGCAGATCGTACTGAAGGACGATGCATGCGAATGAGTGCGAATGCGATGAAAATACAAACACTGATCGATCGACTGGAGAGGGAGAGAACTCTCTCTGATGCGGAATTGGAAGAACTCTTTGCAATCCTTGCGCAGGCACATAAGGGTCCGGGCGCCGGTAAGGTGCAGATCTGTGCGGACATCCCGCAGGCCGTGTGTTCCGAGGAGGAGGCCATCCTCTATGCGGCGGCCCGCCGGGTCCGCGAGCAGTATTACGGCAAAGACGTGTATTTGCGCGGCCTCATTGAGTTCACCAACTACTGCCGCAACGACTGCCGCTACTGCGGCATCCGTAGAAGCAACAAAAAGGCGGAGCGCTACAGGCTGACCAAAGACCAGATTCTGGACTGCTGCCGGCAGGGATATAACCTGGGCTTTCGGACCTTCGTCCTGCAGGGCGGAGAAGATCTCTCCTACACAGACGCCGCCATCTGCGACATCGTCTCCTCAATCCGCGCCCTCTATCCGGACTGCGCGATCACGCTTTCCATCGGAGAGAAGAGCAGAGAATCGTATAAAGCCTACAAAGACGCCGGTGCGGACCGCTACCTTCTGCGACAGGAGACTTCCTCCCCGGCCCATTACCGTTACCTGCACCCCGAAGAGCTCACGATCGAGAACCGCAAGCGCTGCCTGTCCGATCTCAAGGAACTGGGTTATCAAGTGGGTTGCGGGATCATGGTCGGATCGCCCGGCCAGACGCTCGCCAACGTGATCGAGGATCTGCGCTACATGCAGGATTTTGGCCCCCATATGATCGGCGTAGGCCCCTTCATTCCCCACAAGGACACGCCCTTTAAGGACGAGGCGCCTGGAACGCTCACGGACACGCTCCATCTGCTCGCTGTGATCCGGCTCATGATCCCCGGCGTCCTTCTGCCCGCCACGACCGCGCTCGGAACCATCCACCCGGTCGGGCGAGAGCTGGGTCTTTTGGCAGGCGCGAATGTCATTATGCCCAACCTTTCGCCCGTCAATGTCCGCGGCAAATATCTGCTCTATGACGGCAAAATATGCACGGGCGACGAAGCGGCCTCCTGCCGGCACTGCATGGACCTTCGCATTGCGCGGGCCGGCTACAAAACGGCGATGGTCCGGGGCGACTGCGCAGGCTTTGCAGTGAATGACTAAACGCGCACATGTTAAACATTTGTGAATTATAAGGATTAATGTTCAAAAAAATCTGAACTATTGTTAATATAGAATTTGTTAGTTAGATTCTTGTTATCACAAATACGACGAGGTGAAACAGTAGATGGAATATAGAATTGAACATGACTCCATGGGAGAGATGAAGGTTCCCGCCGACAGCTATTGGGGCGCGCAGACGCAGAGAAGCTACCAGAACTTCCAGATTGGCACGGAGAAGATGCCTGCGGAGATCATCCGCGCGTTCGCGATCTTGAAGAAGGCGGCAGCCATCGCCAACTTTCGATTGGGAAAGCTGGACCAACAGCGATGCGACCTGATCGCCAAGGTCTGTGACGAGATTCTGGAGGGGAAGCTGGCAGGCAATTTCCCGCTCGCCGTCTGGCAGACCGGAAGCGGCACCCAGTCCAATATGAATGTCAACGAGGTCATTGCGAACCGCGGCAACGAGATCACAGGGGAGAAGCTCCTTCACCCCAACGACACCGTCAACATGTCCCAGAGTTCCAACGACACGTTTCCGACCGCTATGCACATCGCGGCGATTATGACGTTAGAGAACAATCTGCTCCCCGCCGTCCACGCGATGATCGCAGAGTTGAAGCGTTTGGAAGTCGAGAACGAGGGAATCGTAAAGAGCGGCAGAACCCACTTGCAGGACGCTGTGCCGATCGCCTTTTCGCAGGAGATCAGCGGCTGGCGCTCCATGCTGGAAAACTGCGCCGACATGATCTGCGACTCCGAGAAGGGACTGCGTAAGCTGGCACTTGGCGGAACGGCTGTGGGAACCGGCCTCAATGCCCCCAAGGGCTTTGCGGAAGAAGCGGCCAGAGCCGTCAGCGAGCTGACCCTGGACGAATTTGTGACAGATGACAACAAGTTCCACGCGCTTTCTGCCAAGGACGCAATTGTTTATTCCCACGGCGCCCTCAAGGCACTCGCCGCCGATCTGCTCAAAATTGCCAATGACGTTCGCTGGCTGGCCAGCGGGCCGCGCTGCGGACTGGGAGAGATCTACATTCCGGAAAACGAGCCCGGAAGTTCGATCATGCCCGGCAAAGTCAATCCGACCCAGTGCGAAGCTGTGACCATGGTAGCCGTGCAGGTCATGGGCAATGACGCAGCCATCGGAATTGCCGCTTCACAGGGAAATTTCCAGCTCAACGTCTTTATGCCGGTGATCATTTACAACTATCTGCAGTCGGTGCGCCTTCTCACCGATGCGCTTGAATCCTTCCGCAAGAACTGCGTGAGCGGGATCAAAGCCAATAAGGAGAAGATGTCCGCGAACCTGCACAATTCTCTGATGCTGGTCACGGCGCTCAATCCCTATATCGGGTATGAGAACGCCGCGAAGACCGCGAAGCTTGCCCACAAGGAAAATATTTCTCTGAAAGAAGCTTGTGTCCGTCTCGGATTTCTGACTTCTGAAAAGTTTGACGAGGTATTTCACCCCGAAACCATGATCTAAGTGCATTTTCTTTGGTTGTCAGAGAATGCGAAGTAGGGTAAAATACGCTGGGGATATTTGTAAGAACGAAAAGGAGGCACAGATTGTCCTGGGAAAGCAAAGTTAAAAAAACAATACCTTACACGGCTGGCGAACAGCCCAAAGACAGAAACATCATCAAACTCAACACGAACGAATGCCCGTATCCTCCCGCCCCCGGCGTTCTGGATGCGATCGACGCGCTAAAGAGCAGGGCGAGCGACCTGCGCCTGTATCCGGATATGAATGCCACAGCGCTCGTAGACGCGCTCGCTGCGTTCTATCAGATTGACAGCAGTAAGATTTTTGTCGGCGTTGGTTCGGACGATGTACTGGCGCTTTGTTTCCTCACCTTTTTCGGAAGCGGCGATCCGATCCTGTTTCCCGAGATCACATACAGCTTTTATCCTGTATGGGCCGACCTCTACAAGATCCCTTACAAGCAGATCCCGCTGACGCCGGAGATGACGATCGATCCCTTTGAATATGCGCCGGGCCTCACCCATGTGAAGAACGGCGGCATCATATTCCCCAACCCCAACGCGCCGACCGGCGTCGAGGAGCCTCTTTCCAAGATCGAGCGGATCCTGCGCGCCAATCCCGACAGCGTTGTGATCGTCGACGAAGCGTACATCGATTTTGGCGGCACAAGCGCGCTGCCTTTGATCGACCGCTATGACAATCTGCTGGTCGTACAGACCTTCTCCAAATCCCGTTCCTTGGCCGGCATGCGGATCGGCTTTGCTATGGGCAATGAGAAGCTGATCGGATATTTGAAGGACGTCAAATTCTCCTTCAACTCCTATACCATGAACCTTCCCTCTATTATGATCGGCAAGGCTGCTGTGGAGGATCGGTCCTATTTTGAAGAGACGACAGGTAAGATCGTGAAGACGAGAGAGCGCTTCAAGGAAGCACTGAAAGAGCTTGGTTTTGTCTTCCCTGACTCCAAAGCCAATTTTGTATTTGCCGCGCACCCCGATTTCAGCGGCGACTATCTCTTCACAGAACTCAGAAAACGAAACATTGTGGTCCGCCATTGGAACAGTCCCGCGATCCGGGAATATCTGCGGATCACCATTGGCACCGATGAGCAGATGGATGCCGTGATCAAGGCGCTCGCCGAGATCACCGCCACTGCGCAGAACACGAATCAGTAAAACATAAGGAATCATATATGGAGAGTTTAGCAGCCTGGTTTGCTGCCCATTTAGGTAAATATATCTCGGCCAAGGCCGTTGTATTTCTCGTCTCTTTGATGCCTATCCTGGAATGCAGGGGGGGCCTCATTGTGGCGTCGTTATTAAACGTCAACATTGTGGAAGCGATCCCGCTCTGCGTGATCGGAAACTTCCTTCCCATTCCCTTTATCCTTCTCTTTATCAAGAAGATCTTTGCCATGCTCAAGAAGTTTGGTCCCACGGAAAAGCTGGTCACCAAGCTGGAGAACCGGGCGATGAATAAGAGCGACGCCCTGGAGAACGGAGAATTTCTGGGCCTCATGCTCTTTGTGGGAATTCCGCTTCCCGGAACCGGCGGCTGGACGGGATCACTGATCGCCGCGCTCCTTGACATCGATTTTAAGAAAGCCCTGGTGGCTGAGATCCTCGGCATTCTGATCGCGACCGTGATCATGTCCATTGTATCTTACGGACTCCTTGCGCAGATCCTTTAATACAAAGGGAAACTGCGGATAGAAAGACGATAAACGAATTATGTATGAAAGCTATAGAAGCTTTGCTTCTGTCTATGATGAATTTATGGATGGCACGGACTATCAGCTGACTGCTGATAAGATCCAGGATATGATCACCCGTTACGGCGTCTCCAAACCCACGCAGAAGAGGACCGGCGTCACAGAGTCAAGAGACGTGCTGCTCGCAGCGGAAAAGAATCTCGTCGTCGATCTCGGCTGCGGAACCGGCAAGCTGACAGAGATCCTGGCCGACAGAGGGTACGACGTCATGGGCATTGACCTGTCTGAAGAAATGCTCAGTATGGCGCTGGAGCGCAGGGACAAGCTGCGCCACCGGACGCTTTACCTCTGCCAGGATATGAGGGAGTTTGAGCTCTACGGCACAGCCGGCACCTTTGTCAGCGTCGGAGACAGTGTCAACTATCTTTTGACCGATGAAGATATGCGCAAGCTCTTTGCACGGGTCAATACTTTCCTGTTTCCGCGCGGCATTTTTGTCTTTGATTTCAAAACACTGCATCTTTACAGGGATGTGATCGGGGACCGGACCATTGCGGAGGACAGAGACGACTGCTCCTTCATCTGGGACAACTGGTTTGACGAAGAAACGGCCATCAATGAATACGATCTCTCGCTTTTTATCAAGGAATCCGAGAATCCGGACGACAACGCCTTCCGCAAATACCAGGAAATTCATCGCCAGCGCGGCTATACGCTGAAAGAGATGAAGGAATATGCGCAGGCCGCCGGCCTATTGTGGGTTGCGGAGATGGACAGCGATACAATGGGACCTGTCAGGGAAGACAGTGAGAGGATCTTTTGTGTCGTGCAGGAGCAGAACAAGAAGCTCCCGCACGCAATGAAATAAGAAGAGGCAAATAGGCAAGCAGCCAGAAAAAGGAATGCGTATGATCATTGAATTTACGAAAATGGAAGGATGCGGCAACGATTACGTCTATATCGACGGGACCCGCACGCAGATTCCCAAAGACAAGAAGCCGGAGATCGTAAAGTCCCTCAGCGACCGCCACTTCGGGATCGGCGGAGACGGCGTGATCTTCATTAACGCCTCCTCCATCGCTGATTTTGAGATGGAGATGTATAACGCGGACGGTTCGAGAGGCGAAATGTGCGGCAATGGAATCCGCTGCGTGGGCAAATATGTCTACGATCACGGAATGATCGACCGCACACAGATCACAGTGGAGAGTTTTGGCAAGATCAAATATCTCACACTGTATCCTGTAAACGGATTGGTGGAGCGCGTCAGAGTCAATATGGGACCTGCCATTTTAGAAGCCTCTGAAGTGCCGGTTCGCTGTGAAGCGGAGGAAGGCAAGGCGCTTGATCTTCCCGATGGAAGCCGGATCAGCTGTGCGGCCGTGGAAATGCCGATTGAGATTGACGGCAAGACCTGTCCGGTCACTTGCGTATCGATGGGCAATCCGCATGCCGTCCTATATGTGGACAGGACAGATGACCTGCCGCTTACAGAGATCGGTCCTTTGTTCGAACACCACGAACGGTTCCCCAACCGGATCAATACAGAATTCGTGGAGGTCCTTGACAGAGGACATGTGAAGATGCGAGTGTGGGAGAGAGGCTCCGGCGAGACGCTGGCCTGTGGGACAGGATGCTGTGCGATCGGCGTTGCAGGCGTTCTCTGTGACAGGACAGACAGCAAGATCCTGGTGGATGTCCTTGGCGGACAGCTCGAGATCGAGTGGGACCGCGATCATAATACGGTGTGGATGACAGGCCCTGCCAGAACTGTGTTCGAAGGGCATGTTGCGATAGACTGCTGATGCAGCGCGGTGACCCGCAGGAAGGGTCCCAATAATCATTCATAAGAAAGGTGGTATTTACAAATGGGTATTTTACAGCAGTGGAGAGACAAAGCATATAATGAGAAGGCTAACAAGGGCGATATCCAGCGTCTCTGGGCCGACTATTTTAACAAAGAGAAAGAGATCTATGCACAGATCCTGAAGAACCCCTCTGAAGTCGTGACCGGCACAGTCACCGAACTCGCCGAGAAGTTCCATGTCGATCTCATGACCATGGTTGGATTTTTGGACGGCATCAACGACTCCCTGAAGGAGCAGAACCCGATCGAAGAGATGGACGAGAACACCGTCGTCAACCTCGGCTATGACACAGAGAGCCTTTACAAGAACATGGTCGCAGCCGGCGCAGACTGGCTCTATGAGCTGGAAGAGTGGGAGCCCATCTTCAGTGAGGAGAAGAGAAAAGAGCTCTTCAAGGAGCAGAAAGAGAGCGGCACCGTCAGAAAGCCCGCCAAGATCTATCCCAACGATCCCTGCCCCTGTGGTTCCGGCAAGAAGTACAAAAAGTGCCACGGAAGAAACAGATAAGGCTCTCGCGGAAGCGGATCACGCTTTGAAAGAGAAAACGTACGCCGCCAGGCGCACATAGAGAAAATATAATAGAGAACAAAGAAAAACGCTGTACAGACAATGATCTGTGCAGCGTTTTTTATAGAATCATTTTCATTTTTTGAGGCTCAATCACAAAACTTGTGGGATTTAGGGTTCCGGACATAGTCCCGTCGGCTCATGTCAAATAGCTTCAGGAAGAAGTATTCGTCATCCGGATAGC
>ONNQ01000010.1 GCA_900319245.1 uncultured Lachnospiraceae bacterium
CCCTGTTACACAGGAAACTTGGATTCAAGTTTAATACTGACAGATAAACGTTAACGTTTCTCTGCTTCCGTAATTTGCTTGGTTTGGTTCGTTCTGAAATATATCCGAAGATCGTTCTTAAACGATTTGTCCCGATCTTCTTTAGGAATATATTCAGGGTTGCATTTCTGTTAAGTTGTCATATATTCGATTGTTATGGGGTTTCGGATGCCTGCCTGGCAGGCGATCCGTGCCGTTTCTTTTCATCGGCAACTCTGATATCATATCTCTTTCAATCAGTTTTGTCAACTACTTTTTTGAGGAATTTTTCAAAACTTTTTAAGTCGTGATTACGATTCTGTTACCGTTTTGTTTCGTTTCCCCAGCGGTGTATTTAATAATATCATCACCTCTCCCCATTTGCAAGCATTATTTTCAAGAATTTGAAGAAAGTTTTTGAATCCAAAAACAGCCGGCCGGACCCGATCAAAGGGCCGGCCGGCTGTTACGGTCTCGCTGTATTTTGGCAGAGCTGCTGCACACCCCAACGGTTATACGGCTACAAAGTAGCGAAGGAGCGTGTCTGCCAGGTAAAGAACTACGGCGCCTTCCACGAAGCCGCCGAACACGCCCAGGATGTTGTCCAGGATTCGGATCACCGGCAGGCGCGAGAATATGTGGATCGACGAGAAGATGAGGTGGAATATGCCAAAGGCACTCGCCACCACGACGAGTAGAAGGATCCCGACAAGCGCCGAGGACACGTTGCCCTTGGAGTAATTGGCCGCAAGGCCAGCCGCCAGACGATAGCAGGCCGTCGCGCAGATCAGCGTCAGCACCGTATTCAGTTCCTGTATCAGGCCTCTCTCCGAGCCCTTTTTAATACAATAGGCCCAGACAATGATCCCGATGATAATAAGGATCCAGAAAGTTCGCGTCATGATCGCTCTCCTATGATAGTTTCTGCTACCGCAGCTTGATCGCATCGATCTCGTTTTCCGAGACCGCTGTCAGGCCGCCCAGCCAGCGCGACGGGATGAGGACCTTGATCGCGCGGTCAAAGCCGCCGTTGAAGATCTCCTTGCCGTCGGTCGTGTAGATCTGCATCGTCTGCTCGTTGTTGATGTACACTCTGCCGCCCGTCATCTGGAGGTCGTTGTAGGCCATCGTGAAGCCAACATCTCCTTCTTTCTGGCCATTTTGGTCATACAGATCCAGGCGGTACATATTCTCCTGCGTGAGGTCGTTGAAGAGGAGTCCGACATGGTCCCCGTCCTCGAACAGCCCCTGCAGATTTTCCGTCAGCATGTTGTTGATGCTGTTCTTGGGCTCTGTTCCGCTCGTGTCAAAGACAACGAATCGGGAATCCGACACAGCTGCGCACCGGTTGTTGCCCATGAACCACACGTACGGAAGCACTTCGTTTTCATACTCGAAGCTGGCCGCCACGTGCTGCTCATAGTTTTTGCCTGCTTTGCCAAAATCGTAAAAGGTCAGGTTGGATACAACCGACATATCCTTCATCATCAGGCTCGACACACACACCATCGATCCGCTGGGCGAGATCGCAAGGTCCATCGGATAGCCATTTTCCTCCATGGAGCGCACGAAGTAGGCGACTTCCTTGCCCGTCTTGGAGTAGAGGCGGATCCAGGTCGACGTCTTGTCGTCGAGAACCGCTGCCACTTCGCCGCACTCGGACGCCTCCACCTTGTGAATGGGGAGACTGGTGCTGACCGTGTAGAGCTGCTTTTTCTTGTTCATCACGTAGATGGTTCTGCCGCCGTAGTCCGCGATGGCCGCTATTTTGCCACGGATGCTGATGATTGGCTCGTCCATCTCATAGGTGATGCTCCACTTGACGTGCCCGTTGGTGTCCGCACAGACAGCCCCGTTGGGCCCGTACTGGAGCACGCAGCCGTCGAAATTGGCGCAGACGGCCCCTTCCTCCGCGACGAAATCCCTGATCTTGACGATCTCCGCGCGGTTATAGTGCCGATTCATCATGAACAGCACGACCAGAAGGACCGCCATAACAGCGATCACGGCGGCAAAAAACCGATACGTCCGGTTCTTCGCCCTGTAGCGCCGGATCTTCTCCTGATAGCTCAGGTTCGAAGCGCCTTCTTCCTTCTTCTTGCGGAATAGACCGGGGAAGCCGATGAGCACGTTTTCTCCGTCCTCGTCCTCTTGAGAATCTCTGCGTGCGCCGCGTCTTGCATCGCCTCTCGCGCCTTTGCCGGCGTCTGCCCGCTTGTCAGCGCTGCTGCCCATAAGAAGGGTGTCGTCAGGAAGCGTTCTTTTTCGCGGCTCCCTTGCGCCTCCTTCGTCGTTCTCTTCCATGCGCGCGCGGTCAGAATCGGGGATTCCCTCTGCCGACCGATCACGGCCCGTACCGGCGTCCTCTCCGGCCAATCGATCACCGCCCGGCCCCACGCGCGTATCCGTCGCCTGTTCGGGGACAGCTTCCTTTATCTGATCGCGGACCTCTTTGGTGATCTCTTTTGTTTTCTGGGCCTTGATGTCTTGTTCAATTGTCTTTTCTCCGGACGGATCCGGAAACTGTTCCACTTTAGCCATTCAGTCCTCAATTACCTGCAAGCCGGAAACCGAAAGACAGTAACCGACTCATATTCCTTGCCGGGGCCATAGATCGCCTGGGGGAAATTCGCATGATGTACGTTATCCGGGAAGAACTGGGTCTCCAGCGCATACGCGGATCTGGAGCCGTAGGTCCTGCCGCCCTTGCCGCCTTCCACGACCATTCCGTTTGCTGTATAGAATTGGATGCCGGGCAGGTCGGTCAGGACTTCCATGACACGGCCGCTGCCGGGATCGCATACTTCCGCCGCCTTGCGAAGGCTTCCGTCGCCGGTATAGCCGTCGATCACGAAGTTGTGGTCGTAGCCGCCGCCAAAGCGCATCTGCGCATCATCGGCGTCGATATCTCTACCGATGGGTTTGGGCGACGTAAAATCAAAGGGCGTTCCCTTGACAGGCGCAAGTTCGCCCGTGGGGATCAGATCTTCGCGGACGGTTGTCGTATAGCTGCAGTTCATCTGCAGGATCTGATCCGCAATGTCCCCGCTGTCCTCTCCTGCCAGGTTGAAGTAGGAGTGGTTGGTCAGATTGATGACCGTATTCTTGTCCGATTTCCCTCTGTACTCGATCCGGAGCTCTTCCTCTGTCAGCGTATAGGTGATCGTAAAGATCCTGTTGCCGGGGAAGCCCGCGTCGCCGTCAGGGAGTCCCAGCGTAAACGTCACGCTGTTCTCACCAAGTTCCGTATTAAAGAATCTCTTGTAAAAGAGCTTGTCTGAGTGCAGGTTGTTGCCGCGCTCGTTGACCGGCAGATGATACTCTTCCCCGTCGATCACAAAGGACGCGCCCGCGATTCGGTTGGCGTTCGGGCCAACCACAGCGCCAAAACAGGGCGGATTGTCCATATAGTGCGGGACGTCGTCATACCCCAGCACGATATCCTTCATAACGCCATCCCGGTCCGGCGTCGTAAGGCTCACAAGCAGTGCGCCAAGGTCCGATACCTTCGCGGTAAGCCGGTTTGTGCGGATCGTGTAGAGCGAAACCTCACGCCCATCCTGCAATTTGCCAAAATACTCCTTCTGTACGCTCATCTCTACTCCCCTTTTCTATACATATATAATTACAGCTCTGTTCTGCCTTCGAGGGCCCGCAGCAGGGTGACCTCGTCAATATATTCCAGATCACCGCCGACAGGCACGCCGCTTGCGATGCGGGTCACCTTGATCCCTGTGGGCTTGATCAGTTTGCTGATGTACATTGCGGTCGTCTCGCCTTCCAGGCTCGAATTCGTCGCAATGATCACTTCGCCCACTTCTTCATTCTGCAGTCTTGTGATCAGTTCCTTGAGCTTGATGTCTCCGGGGCCTATGCCTAGCATGGGGGAAATCGCGCCATGGAGCACATGATAGACGCCTTTATATTTACCGGTCTTTTCGTACGCCGCAAGATCCCGGGAGTTCTCCACCACCATGATCGTAGAATGGTCTCTCCCCTTGCTGCCGCAGATCGGACAGATTTCCTCATCGGTCAGGTTCTGGCATATTTTGCAATAGGTGACATGCTCCTTGGCGTTCACAATGGTATCCGCCAGATGCTTCACTCTAGCCGGCGACATTCCGATAATATAAAAAGCGAGGCGCTGAGCCGATTTGTTTCCAATTCCGGGCAGCGCCGCCAGTTCATCGATTAGTTTATTGATGTATCCGCTGTATAGTTCCACGAGTTAAAAACCACCCATGCCGCCGAAGAGTTTCTCGCTCTCCGCGTCAACCTGCTTCATTGCTTCTCCGACTGCAGCCAGGATCATATCCTGCAGCATCTCGACGTCATCGGGATCCACTGCGTCGGGAGAAATGGTCAGGGACTTGAGATCCTTCTTGCCGGACACAACGACCTCGACAGCGCCGCCGCCGACTGAAGCTGTGAATTCCTTCTCTTCAAGGGCTCTCTTGTTCTCTTCCATCTGGCGCTGCATTCTCTGCGCCTGTTTCATCAGGTTATTCATATTGCCGGGCATACCGCCGCCAAAACCGCCTCTTTTTGCCATGTTATTCTCCTAATTCTTATTCTTCTTCAATTTCCATCTTCACAAGATCGGATAAATCCACATAATTGTCCGTGAATTTCTGACCCTTGTCAAGAGCCTTGTACTCTATTTCCACGTCCTTGCCCGAGCACTGCCGCAAAAAGTAGCGCAGCCTGTTTCGGTACCCTTCGTCGTGCAGGAAGTGGTCCGCCGTCACGTAATTGTTGAACACGATCACAAGCTGTCCGTGGTCTCCTACGCTGTGCTTGGCCGCAAGGAGGGACACCCGGGTCATGCCGGGCGGGAGTTTGGAAATATACTTGGTCCAGTTGCGCACGATATCCTTGACGTCCTCGGGGACAGCCTTGGGATACTGTTTTTTGACAGGGGGCTTCTGCTGGGCCGCGTTCTGCCCCGGTGCGCCTGGTGCGCCGCCGGCTTGTCCACCGATTGCGCCGCCGGGTCCTGCCGCGCCGCCGTCCGCGGGTTCTCCCCAGCTGCTGGCTGCCGGCCGCTCCGCGATCTTTTTCTCGTCTTCGAGAAGCCTCTGCTCCAGCTCCCGGATCCTATTGCGAAGGGTATCCAGCTGGTCCTCTGCGCCGGCGTCACTGCCGCCCATCCGGCCTCTCGCGGCGCGGATGATCGCCATCTCGGTGAGAATTCTTCGGCTGGCGCTGTAGCGGATCTGTTCTACAAGTGAAGAGAAGATGCGGATTTCGCGCATGATCTCCGACATTTCGGACTTTCGCGCGTCCTCGATCATCTGTGCGAGGTTGTCTGCCGAAATATCGAGAGAATCCTTGGTGCTCTCCGAGGCGTTCAGGAGCATCAGGTTTCTCAGGTACCACAGAAAATCCGCCACAAACTGCATCATTTCCCGGCCCTGCATCAGGACGTCCTCCAGGACCCCCAGCGCTTCTGCCACCTGTCCCTCATGGATATGTCCGTAAAGCTTACTGAATACCCTCGTATCCACGGCGCCGAGAATTTCCAGCGTCTTCTCATAGGTGAGCGTCTCATTTCCATAATTAAACGCATTGCACTGGTCGAGGAGACTCAGTCCGTCTCGCATGGAGCCGTCCGCCGCACTCGCGATATAGCGAAGCGCCTTGTCCTCCGCCTTGAGTTGCTCTGCGTCCGCGACTTCCCGCAGCCGTCCCTCGATCGTCTCCGTCGAGAGTCTGCCGTAATCGTAGCGCTGGCAGCGGGACAAAATCGTGACCGGCAGCTTATTGGGCTCCGTCGTCGCGAGGATAAAGATCGCATAGGACGGCGGTTCCTCCAGGGTCTTGAGCAGCGCGTTGAAGGCGGCTGTCGACAGCATGTGTACCTCGTCGATAATATAGACGCGGTACTTGCCCTGGGTCGGGGAATAGGCGACCTGGTCGATGATATTGCGGATATCGTCGACGCCGTTGTTGGAGGCCGCATCCATCTCCACTACGTTAAGGCTTGCGTCCGCGCCGATCGCCCTGCAGGAAGGGCACTCCCCGCAGGGACTTCCGTCCTGCGGGTTCTCGCAGTTCACTGCCTTGGCGAAAATCTTGGCGATCGTTGTCTTTCCGGTTCCTCTCGTGCCGCAGAAGAGATAGCTGTGTGCGATCCTTCCGGACAGAATCTGGTTCTTGAGCGTGCGGACAATGACCTCTCTGCCCCGGACGTCCTCGAACGTCCTGGGCCTGTATTTTCTATATAATGCCAGATAGTGCTGCTCTGCCATGTAGACCTTCCTTATTGTTGCAAATGAGTCTCAATGAGTCTAAATCAATCTCCGAAGCTGATGCCGATCATCTTCGCTTCTTTAATAATGCTGGCCTTGGGATCGACAGTCTTGAGCTTGCCGGCGACCTCGCTGAGCGGGGTCTTGACGATCTCGCGGTTCTTGTAGGCTACCATATATCCGAATTCGCCCTTGAGGATCATCTTACCTGCCTCCGCGCCGATTCTGGTCGCGAATACGCGGTCATAGGGATCCGGCGCGCCGCCGCGCTGGGTGTGTCCGGGCACTGTCACGCGTACTTCACGGCCGGTCTCTTTGGTGATCGCGTCCGCGATCTCGTAAGAGACGGAAGGATATTTGTAATTGGCCAGTTTCTTCTTATATTCTTTCTTGGAAAGCTTGGCGTCCTCTTTGGAGATCGCGCCTTCCGCCACGACGATGATCGTGAAGCGGCTGCCGTGCTTGTCTCTCTCTTCGATCGCCTCTACGACCTTTTTGATGTCATAGGGGATCTCCGGGATCAGGATGATATCCGCGCCGCCCGCAATGCCGGCGTTCAGAGGGAGCCAGCCGACCTTGTGACCCATAATCTCGACGATAAAGACGCGTCCGTGGGAGCTCGCCGTTGTGTGAATATCATCGATGCACTTGGTCGCGATATCGACCGCGCTCTGGAAACCAAACGTCATGTCGGTGCCCCAGAGATCGTTGTCGATGGTCTTGGGAAGTGTGATCACGTTGAGTCCTTCTTCGCTGAGAAGGTTGGCTGTCTTGGTGGATCCGTTGCCGCCGCCCATTACCAGGCAGTCAAGCTGCAGCTTGTAATAAGTCTGCTTCATAGCCTTTACCTTGTCCAGGCCGTTCTCATCGGGTTCGCGGATCGTCTTAAAGGGGACACGGCTGGTTCCCAGGATGGTTCCGCCTCTGGTCAGGATGCCCTTGAAATCCTGTCCGGTCAGCATGTGGAATTTACTGTAGATGAGGCCCTTGTAGCCGTCTTCAAACCCGTAGAATTCCACCGGTTCTTTGGCATTGTTCACCACGCATTTGAAAACGCCGCGCATCGCCGCGTTCAGCGCCTGGCAGTCGCCGCCGCTCGTAAGAAAACCAATTCTCAACATATTCCCACCTCCTGTTTTTAAAAATGCCCGCTGGGGTCAGCGGGCATACAATGGATAAGCGGAGGACATGGGATTCGAACCCACGCGCCGGTATTAGCGGCCTATCGCATTTCGAGTGCGACCTCTTCGACCTCTTGAGTAATCCTCCGTATTCGCCATACATTATAGGACAGGAGAGCGACCCAGCGCAAGAAGAATTTAATAACTCGTACAAGTTTCGTAATAAGTTAGGGGAAGCTCATGTTATAATATACCCTGTAATGATATACGAGGAGGATCCTTCATGTTTGGATTAGCAATCAACTGGGTAGACATTCTGACTTTAGTACTGTATGCAGCCTCAAGCTTCTGGCTTTCCAAGTACTTTGAAAAGTACAAGATCGAGGGCTGGTGGGCCTGGATCCCCGGTGCGCGCACATACTGGCTGGCCCGCTGCGCGGACAGAGAAAGCGATGGAAAGGCCGCTCTGGTTCTGGACATTCTCTATGCCCCCTTTTACCTTTTTGGCAGCACATTCAATGTATCGGAAGATGTGAAGGCAGTCATTGCCCTGATCGCCCTGTTCCTTGGGATTGGGCGCATGATCTACAAGGCCAGGATCACGATCGATCTGTGCGGCGATCTGAAGGTCAACAAGGCGTGGGGCTGGCTCTGGGTATTCGCCGAAGTGATTCCCTGCTACGTCTGGTCCCATAATGAGAAGTATTGGCCCAAGACCGCCGTCCAGCGCTACAACGGTGACGACCCTCTTCTCTCCAAGGAAGTCAAGCAGGGCATCGCCGACAATATGGACGACACCAATCAAGGTCTCTCTGTGAGGATCGAAGATCGTACCGTTCGGAATTTCCTGGATAAGCGCTACCTTCTGCGTGAGATCTTCATGAACATCGAGCCCGGCCACATGGTGCTTCTCCTTGGCGGCTCCGGCGCCGGAAAGACCACCTTTATCAACGCGGTGACCGGTTACGAGAAGGCGAACGCACAGATTCTTCTGGGCGGCATGAACGTGTACGATGAATACGATAAGATGAAGTATTCCATCGGTTTTGTTCCCCAGCTGGACCTGATCCGCAGCAATGACACAGTGTATAGGACACTGATGGACGCCGCGCTTCTGCGTCTTCCCGCGGACACGCGCATATCCGAGCTTCTTTCGCGCGTGGAATCCGTGCTCGAACAGTTCGGCCTTGCCTCTGTCAAAAGCAGCCTGGTCGAGAAATTGTCCGGCGGACAGCGCAAGCGCCTTTCCATCGCGATGGAGTATATCTCCGATCCCTTCCTCTTCGTGCTCGACGAGCCGGATTCGGGACTGGACGGCGTCATCGCAAGAGACCTCATGCGGAGACTTCGCAGCATCACGGATCAGGGCAAGATCGTCATTGTCATCACCCACACGCCGGACCGCGTCGCAGATCTGTTCGACGACGTCATCGTTCTGACCAAGGATTCCCGCAGAACCGGCCGTCTGGCCTACTATGGCAGTATTGATGAGGCAAAGGAGTTTTTTGGCACAGATACTATGGAGGGAATCCTCCGCAAGATCAACCAGAAAGACGAGGGCGGAGAAGGCCTTTCCGATGAATTCGTCAAGAAATACGCAGAAAGGCAGGTGGTTTCTGAATGAGTACGGAGAACAAGACTGCTGCAGAAGTCAATACAAATGAACAGAACAAGAAGCCTGCCAAGAGTTTTTCGCTGATGCAGGGAAGACACCGCGGCCGCCTGGCGCAGATTCCGATCTATCTGGGCAAGGATTTCCGCATGTTCATCTACCAGAATGACTGGAAGGTGCTTCCCATGGCAGCGCTGATCGCCGGCATGATCGGATTTGTCGTCGGCGAGAACATGTTCGTCACCATGGAGGGAACTTTCCAGTGCTCCCTCGCGCTGACCTGTATTTGTATCTGGAACGGATTCTTCAATTCCATCCAGTCGGTCTGCCGCGAGAGGCCCATCATCAAGAGAGAGCATCGCTCCGGCATGCATATTTCTTCTTATATTACCGCGCACCTGATCTACCAGATGTTTCTGTGCGTGATGCAGGCGGTGCTGACGGTGGGCGTCTTCAAGATGGTCGGACTCAAGTTTCCGGAGAAAGGCTTTATCACGTCCTGGTTCCTGCTGGACATCTGGATCACTCTGTTTCTGACGACGTACGCCGCGGACATTACATCGCTCTTTATTTCCTGTATTGTTCACACGACGACGACGGCCATGACGGTCATGCCCTTCATGCTGATCTTCCAGCTGGTCTTCTCCGGCGGCGCGTTCACGCTCTCCGGTCCGGCGGCGGTCCTCACCAATGTCACGATCAGCAAATACGGCCTTGTGGCGCTCTGTGCGCAGAGTAACTACAACTCCCTGAAATCTGTCACCTTGTGGAATACGATTTTCAAGCTCCGCGAACGCAGCGAGGAGATCAAAGAAGCGCTGTACCTGATTGAGAAGGAGGGACAGCTGGAAAACATCCTCGCAGAGAGCGGCAAATCCATGCAGGTCGCGGCGTATGAAATGACAAAGACCAATATCTACAGCTGCTGGGGACATCTCCTCTTCTTCACAGTCCTCTTTGCCGTCCTCTCGATCATCGTGCTCGAGTTTATCGACAACGACCACCGCTGATCTGCGGGGGCAAAATACTGTTCAAACAAAATGATTCGATCCGGGTGCCTGCGGGCACCCGTTTTTTGTGTCTATATTTAACATTGTTTGAAGCCTTCCTCATGGTCGACTTCTCCTGCGCGCTGAAGCTGTCCATGCCGCTCTCTGTGCTCTCCGCAATCCGGGAGGCCGGCGAATGCGATATCACCGTCAAGGGCGGAAAGTTTCTGGAAGCGGCCGCACAGGCGGATACTATTGTATTTGACAAGACCGGTACGCTGACCCACGCCACGCCCACAGTTGTGGACATCGTGACCTTTGCAGGCGCCGATGAGACGGAATGCCTGCGACTCGCGGCATGTCTGGAGGAGCACTATCCGCACTCCATCGCCAATGCCGTCGTGGAAGAAGCCGCCCGCAGGGGACTCGAGCACGACGAGATGCACTCCAAGGTGCAGTACGTCGTGGCGCACGGCATTTCCAGCTCCGTCAATGGCAAAAAAGCGCTGATCGGAAGCCGACGTCGGAATTGCAATCAGCGACGGGGCTGCCATCGCAAGAGAGGTGGCGGATATCACGATCTCGTCGGAGAGCCTCTACCGTCTGCTCGTTCTGCGTAAGCTCAGCACGCAGCTGATGCGCCGCATCCGTTTCCAGTACCGGTTCATCATCTCCTTCAATGCGCTGCTGATCGCACTCGGGGTGCTCGGCATTCTGCCGCCCGCGTCGTCAGCCCTGCTCCACAACGGATCCACGATCCTGACAGGGCTTAAGAGCATGACGGATCTTCTTGACGAGAAAGAGAAAGAAGAATAAAAAATGCTCGCACAACGAGACGCACATTTTTGAAACCGCACAAATAAGCGCCGCCTCCTGCTGCGACAGGTCTTCTTTGAGCGCCTCGATGCGATAGAGGTAGATGAGCACAGTCTTGTCACTATAGCGGAGCGGAATGACGCGAAGCCCTCTGGGTACCAAAATCTTGTTCAGGCGCCGCAGATCCCTGCTCACTTCTTCCCTGCTCTCGTAGGAATACGAAAACATATTCCCGGTCTTAAGGCCCGCCAATGTGGGCGACCCGCACTTGATCAAAAGCTCATCCGACATATGTTGTGCCCTCTCTATCTGTCTGACTCTGTATTGTTCTGCGATCAGCAAGCATATTTCTCAAGGATTCCGCGAAGGGCGAACATGGACGCGGTCTTGGAATGCTCAACCGCCGTGCCGCATCCCCGAATCTCGTTCTGCGCGTTTTTGAGCACTTTATGGGACAGCGCGCCGGTAAAGCAGATCATCAGATCCGGATTTCCCAGCTTATTCTTGAGGCTGCCGGAGGGCTTTATAAAGATCTTCGCTTTGCAGTTGTACTCTTTACAGAGTTCCTTGTACTGCCGTTCCATACATTCATTGCCGCCGAGGATGATTACGCTCATGTAGGTTTCTCCTGTATTTGTAAAGTAAGGGGTGTTCCAGCCTTTAGTTAGTTTCTTATAACTATCTTGGTTAATTATAGCTAACTGTAAGGCCTACTGCTACTCCAAACAGGCGTATTCTGCGCCTGCTCGTCAATGCTGTCGGCAGACCACAAAGTGAAACTGACGGAAAATCGCTGGTTTTTTGAGTCATCTCGCCAATGCATGCCCATTTTCTGTCTGTTATAATGGTTTCATAGTATTCAATTCATCGTATTGATCGATGGCGTTTCCGGTCTGTCTGTGCGGTATTTTGACACGATCCGCGCCAATACACGGGAACCACAGCTAGCAGGAGGTCACGAAATGTTGAAGGATTTTGTCAAGGCGATCGAGCCTGAAGAGGAGGAGCTGAGGAAAGAACTTAAGGAGGCGCAGGCCAAGCTGGCTGGTTTTCAGACACAGATCAAAGAGGCCAAGCTCCCTGTCATGGTCATTTTTGAAGGTTGGGGCGCAGCCGGCAAGGGCAGCGTCATCGGGCGCGTGATCAAGAGCATTGATCCCCGTTTCTTCCGGGTCAAAACAATGGCGGCCCCCACAGCGGAAGAACTCCGCTACCCCTTCCTGCACAGATATCTACTGGAGATTCCGGAAGCCGGCAAGTTTGCGTTTTTTGACACCTATTGGATGAACGAAGTGACCACACAGCTGATGGAGGGCGAGCTGGACGAGCACAATTACAAGCAGCGTGTACGCAGCATCAACACCGCCGAGCGCTCTCTCACCGACAACGGCTATCTGGTGATGAAATTCTTCTTCCACATCAGCAAGAAGGAGCAGAAAAAGCGTCTCGACGCGCTGATGGCCGACAAGAACACGCGCTGGAGAGTCAATCGGGACGACCTGCACGAGAACAAGCACTACAAAGATTATCTGGATGTCTATGAGCAGTACCTGTCTGACACGGACCGCTCCGCGGCGCCCTGGTACATCATCGACGCCAGCAACAAGAAATGGGCGGAGCTGCAGGTTCTGCGCTTCCTCAACCAGGGGATTGAAACCGCGCTCAAGAATCACGCCCTCGCGGCGCCCATCCGCCAGAACATTTTCCCGCTGAACCCGATTCAGAAGCTCGCCGACGTCGACCTCTCGGACAAAACATTGACCAAAGAGGAATATGACAGCGAACTGGACCGCCTGCAGAAAGAACTCAGCAGCCTGCACAACGAGCTCTACCGCAAGAGAATTCCGGTCATCATCGCTTACGAGGGATGGGACGCAGCCGGCAAGGGCGGCAATATCAAGCGCATTACCAGCGCGCTGGATCCCCGCGGCTACGAAGTGCACCCGATTGCGAGCCCCGAGCCCCACGAGAAAGCAAGACATTTCCTGTGGCGGTTCTGGAACCGGCTTCCCAAGGACGGCCACATCGCGATCTTCGACCGCACCTGGTACGGACGTGTCATGGTGGAGAGACTGGAAGGCTTCTGCAGCGAGAACGACTGGCAGCGCGCCTACAACGAAATGAATGAGTTTGAGAAAGAGCTCGCCGACTGGGGCGCTGTCGTGATCAAGTTCTGGGTCCACATCGACAACCAGACGCAGCTCGAGCGCTTCACAGACCGCCAGAACACCCCCGAGAAACAGTGGAAGATCACCGAGGAGGACTGGAGAAACCGCGAGAAATGGGATGTGTACGAGGCGGCTATCGACGAGATGCTGCAGAAAACCAACACAACCTACGCCCCCTGGTACATCCTGGAGTCCAACGACAAGAAATACGCGCGCATTAAGGCGCTGCGGATCGTCGTGGATGCGCTGAAGAAGGCGTGTAAGGAGAAATAAGTGATTAAGCGCAGCGCCGCGAGGCGCTGCGCTTGGTTTTTGTGGGGGAGGTTGCATTCCCGGTTTCATAAACCTTGCTCCACTTGCCTTGCACAGGCCCTTCGTCTGTTCCTAGCCCTGCGGTGCATCTCATCTTAGCGATTCTTCTTGTGAGAGATGCATTTCCAGCCGAACGACTCGATTTGTGTGCATCTTCTTTTTGGGGATTTTCCAGCTATAGGATGCAGATTTTTCAAGTGGGCAGAGGGATTTGGATTTCTTCTAAATTAGGATGCATTTTTCATAAAAAGATGCATCTCTTAAATCTGGTCCTACAAATATAGGATGCATCTCGGCCGGCTTTAGTAGTAAGTCGGCCGAAAGTGCATCCTACTTTTCTTGTTTTCCTTATTGGAGATGCGTCATTTGCATCCTATTTTCTCATTTTCTTGATTTCCTCTGCCCTCTTTCAAAATCCGCATCTCATATCGCGAGTATTTCCATTTGATGATGCACTCGCTCAACACTTCACAGGCAGTACCTCTTCACCATCTGCTTCACGACGTTAAGATTGATCGGCATATCATTTGTCTCCATTGTAATGATCAGATTGTCGCCGAGGCAGTAGCCTGCAAGTTGATAGCAATTAATTCGATGCACCGCATCCCTCGCATAGGAATCACTATCCATCCTCCCACAATGCTCCCATATAATTTCCTTGCGCAAGCGCACATTCAAAATAATGAAATCCGGGTGTACAATCCCCAGCCCCTTAATATTGATTGGGTACTCATACCTGTAGGGAATTCCGCAGCGCTTCAGATAATTTGCTATTAGTACTTCTGATTTTGACCGTACAATCTCGCCACGTTCTGTGACGAATTCCTCTTTTTTGCCCTCCACGCGGCTAGGCTCATATTCCACACTGAGCCAACGGGCCACAAATTGAGCATCCGTTTCAATGATTGGACGCACAAGCTCTTTCCAGTTCTCGCTCATCAGACCAAACTGATCTTCTGCCGTGTTCAATGGATACTGACGGCCGAGCCTCTCCAAAACCCTGAGCTCCTCTTCCGCCGCTTTCAAAACTCTCTTGTCATATTCTTTCTGCGCAAGCCGTTCAATTCTGTCTCTTTCACTCTTCTTCAGATAGATTCCGTTTCTGTCATGGATGTCCATCCGATGATAGTACTGTGTCCTCGACTTGCTCTTGCTGATCCGAAGCGACCCGCGAGGAGCTATTTTAATTGCTTCCTGCTTGCATTTGATCAGTCCCCTCAAATATTCAATTCGCTCATCATAGCCATCTCTGGAAATTATGCTAGTGTGTGAATTGTAATGCTTAAGACTTGTTCTTTTGATGTGATTCATGATGTCTGCCTCCCTTAGATGTGAATTGAATTATGCCTTAAGAAATGTAATAAAAAAGAGATTCTAAATTGAATCTCCAAGAAAATTGTAGGAAGTATGCGGGGTAAAAGTCAAAGTGTTTATTACACCGAAGAATTACCTTGCTCTAGCCATTCGTCTGTTCCTAGCCCTGCGGTGCATCTTATTTGTGTAATTCTCCTAGCTTGAGATGCATTTCCGGTTTCATAAACCTTGCTCCACTTGCCTTGCACAGGCCCTTCGTCTTGCGGTGCATCTCATCTTAGCGATTCTTCTTGTGAGAGATGCATTTCCAGCCGAACGACTCGATTTGTGTGCATCTTCTTTTTGAGGATTTTCCTGCTATAGGATGCAGATTTTTCAAGTGGGCAGAGGGATTTGGATTTCTTCTGAATTAGGATGCATTTTTCGAAAATGGATGCATCTCTTAAAATTGATTCCACAAATATAGGATGCATCTCGGCCGGCTTTAGTAGTAAGTCGGTCGAAAATGCATCCTACTTTTCTTGTTTTCCTTATTGGAGATGCGTCATTTGCATCCTATTTTCTCATTTTCTTGATTTCCTCTGCCCTCTTCAAAAAGTTGCATCTTAAATCAAGAATTGTTCCATTTTTCTCTTCTTAGCCTAGATGACTGCCTAGATAGCTGCGGAGATGGCTTCGGCAAGCCCTCAAAGAGGCGCGAAAGAAGAGCGTCAAAAGCCGCTCAGCCTAGACGCCTGCAGCAAGCCCTGAAAAAATCCAATCACCAAATCAGCACTAATGCCCCAACAATCACCGCAAAAGCAAGCACATAGATCATTCCTATGCCAAGGGATGCCTTCAGCATGCCAAGGACATACATGCGTCGCTCGCTGCTGTCCATTTCGGGGGCTGGAATTTCGTGCCGGCTGCGGCCGCCACCATAGCGTCCGCCCGCGCCGCCGTAGCCACTCGAACCGTAGCCACCGGCACCATAACCTCCGGCGCCGCCGCGTCCGAACGCCCCAAAGGCCCCGAACAGCCCGCCATTTTCGGCATTATCTTTGTGGATTCCTGACCACCGTCCTACTATAGAGACATCCGGAAGGTCGCTCATATCCGCGATGGTTCTCCCGTCATCGTCCTCATATTCTCGTCTCATGGCCGGTTTCCTCCCAAAATAATATCAATCATACAAATGGCACACCACAAAATGTCCGGGCTCGATCTCTTTCTGCTGGGGCTCCACGGTCTTGCATTTTTCTGTGCAGTATTTGCAGCGTGTGTGGAACTTGCAACCGGTGGGCGGATTGGCCGGGGAAGGAATGGAGCCTTCCAGGACAATCCTCTTCATGCCCGCATTGGGATCCGGGATCGGGATCGCGGAGAAGAGTGCCTTTGTGTAGGGGTGGAGCGGGTTCTTGAAAATGTCTTTCTTGGGGCCATACTCCACCAGGTTGCCGAGGTACATGACGCCTACGGAATCGGAAATGTGCTCAACAACGGACAGGTCGTGAGAAATGAAGAGATAACTCAGATTTCTCTGCTCCTGCAGTTTCTTGAGCAGGTTGATGATCTGCGCCTGGATGGAAACGTCCAGGGCGGATACAGGCTCGTCGCAGACGACGAATTCCGGGTTCAGGGCAAGTGCACGCGCGATACAGATTCTCTGCCTCTGACCGCCGGAGAACTCGTGCGGGTAACGGGACTTGTGGAAAGGCTGCAGGCCGCAGTCATCCATGACTTTGTCCACGTAATCGTTGTATTCCGCGCGGGATACCAGGCCGTGCTCGCGGACCGCTTCTCCGATGATCTCGCCGACGGGAAGTCGAGGTGAGAGGGATGAGAAAGGATCCTGGAAGATGATCTGCATCTTGGTGCGCAGAGAGCGCAGCTCGCTGTGGGACAGATCGTACACTTCCTGCCCGTTAAAGAGAACCTGGCCGGCGGTCTTCTCTCCCGCAAGACGCAGGATTGTGCGGCCGGTCGTTGTTTTGCCGCATCCGGATTCTCCAACGAGGCCCATCGTGGTGCCGCGCTTAAGGTTAAATGTGACGCCGTCGACTGCCTTGACGTTTCCGACAACGCGGTTCATCATGCCGCCCTTGATGGGGAAATACTTCTTGAGGCCGTTGACCATCAAAATATACTGCGGGTCGTAGGTCACAGGGGTGATCGGGGTCCCGTTCGCCGCATTGCTTCCGTTCGCGATATTGCTTCCGTTCGCCATCAGTTCTCCCCTCCTTTCGCGCCGCTTGCAGCGGTCTGCTGCATCTGCTTGAGCAGCGGATTTTCCGCTGTCTGACTGACCAGATCCTTGTACGCTTCATAGAAGCGATAGCAGCTGACCTTGTGGGTATCCGAGATGGAGATCTCACAAGGATACTCGCCGTCGCAGCAGGGAAGCCGCATCTCGCAACGATCGCGGAAATAGCAATAATTCGGCATGTTGATGGGGTTTGGCACCTTGCCGGGGATTGAATACAGCTCGTCCACTTCTCTGCCGACGACGGGTTTAGACGCCATCAGACCGATCGTGTAAGGGTGCGCGGGATGATAGAAAATATCCTCTGCCGTGCCCTTCTCGACAACACGGCCTGCATACATGACGACGACATAGTCCGCCATCTCTGCGATGACGCCCAGGTCATGGGTGATCAGCATGATGGAGGAATTGATCTTGTCCTTGAGGCCGCGCAGAAGGTCCAGGATCTGCGCCTGAATGGTAACGTCCAGTGCCGTTGTAGGCTCGTCCGCGATGATGATCTTGGGGTTGCAGGCAAGCGCCATTGCGATCATGACACGCTGACGCATACCGCCCGAGAGTTCGTGCGGGAACATGGAGTAGACACCCTCGCTGTTCGCGATGCCGACCATATTCAGCGCCTCGATCGTGCGCGCCTTGATCTCCTCTTTGGTCTTTCCTTCGCCGTCGTGCAGCTCAATGACTTCATCTACCTGGTCGCCAATTCGAAAGACCGGGTTCAGGGAAGTCATGGGCTCCTGGAAGATCATGGAAATCGCGTTTCCTCTGAGCTTCTGCATGCGCTCCTGTGTGATCTTGGAGATATCGTAGGCCTTGTCGCCCAGATTCAGACGAATGTGGCCCGATACGATCTGTCCCTGGGGCCTCTGCAGAAGCTGCATCAGAGACAGGGAGGTGACCGACTTGCCGCAGCCGGATTCACCTACGACACCCACTGTTTTGCCGATCGGGACGTCAAAGCTGACGCCGTCGACACTCTTGACCGTGCCCGCATCTGTGAAGAAATAAGAATGCAGGTCGTCGAATTCCACCGCGTTGGCGGGGTCGCGCATCGTGGTCAGGTACTCGGACTCCGGCACGTTCTTGCGCTTCCACTTCTTCTCCATCTCCCCGGTGATCTTACGGTTTGCCTTGGAGATGGCACGTATTTCTTTCGCTGAGAGGTAACCCTCTTCGTGTTTCTTGGCCATATGCCCCTCCTTTACCGTTTCATCTTGGGATCAAATGCATCTCGCAGACCATCGCCGACAAGGTTGAAGGCGAGTACAGTTGCCAAAAGACAGACGCCTGCAGGAATCCAGATGAACCAGTAATTTGTGAGGACGTAGGTGTCGTTGACATCGTTGATGATGTTACCCCAGGACGCAAACGGAAACTTGACGCCCAGACCCAGGAACGACAGGGTCGCCTCTGTGATGATCGTGGAACCGAGGCTCATGGTCATTGTGACGATCAGCTGCGGGATGACGTTGGGAATCAGGTGCCGGAAAATCCTGCGGGACGCACGGATGCCGGTCGCCTCTGCTGCTGTCATAAATTCCTGTTCGCGAAGGGACAGAATCTGTCCGCGAACCAGTCTTGCGATGCCGGGCCAGCCGAGGAAGCCCAGGATCAGCATCAGATAGAACATACGGATCTGCGGATCCATGCGCATTGCATCCATGGCCGCACCGAGGATGATGATGATCGGCATGGAAGGAATGCAGTAGAAAATATCAACGATACGCATGATCAGGTTGTCCACCCAGCCTCCGCAATAGCCGGAAAGGCCGCCGAGCACAACGCCGATAATGGTCTCGATAAACACGACGATGAAACCGATGTACAGGGAGACACGTCCGCCGTACATTAGGCGGGTGAGCATGTCCATACCGTTGCGGTCTGTGCCCAGAAGGTGTTCCTTGGTGGGCTCGTGATAGGTGTCAAAAACCCGAGTCTCCACAGTCTGCAGGACTGAGTAGCTCAGTGTTTTGGCATCATAGGAAATCTTATAATCCGCGGTTGTGCCGTCCTCATCCGTAAAGATGAAGTCGTCGCTGCCGGCCTCGATGGCTTCGAGGAGCTGCGCCTTGAAGCTTCTTGTGAGGAAAACGTCCGACATGATGGGCTGTACGACATAGCGTCCCGCGTAGGCCACTTCGGTCGTTCCGTCGAGGATTTCTCCGTCTGCAGAAACTGTGTAGGTCTTTCCCTCATAGTCCAGCGATTTCTCGCCATTGGTGACTGCCTTCAGGATCGCATAGTGAAGATCAAAGGGAATCTTGTCATCTGCGTTCGGAGGCGTCACGACGTCGAAGGCTGCCGTCGCGATCAGCGTGCTTCCATCTTCGGAATAGATTGCGTAGAAGTCTGTTCCTTCTTTGGCAATGGTGTAGACCGTCTTGCTGGCTTCAAAGCTTTCCGCGTTCTTCTTGGCCGCCATGACGAACTTAGCCTGGGCTACGGAAGGGAACTTCTCCCCTTCTGCCGTCGTATAGCGATATTCCGTGTTCTCTTTGACAGCTGCGTACTGCTTTTTCTGCTCGTTGTTGCGATAGAACAGCTGGTCCTCCTTGTAGGGCGTGATCGCGCCGCCGATAAAGGAGAATACGAACATGAAAGCCAGGATCACAAGGCCTGTGACGGCCACCCGGTTTCTCAGAAATCTCCGTGCGACAAGTGCGCCGGGGGACAAAGTCCTGACACGGCGGTCATCGTTCAGAGAATACTGCTGGCTGTTCTCATTCTCAGAAGGCGCGTTATTCATCATATTCTTATCTTCGCTCATGAATTGCCTCCTTCCTATGCGATACGTACGCGGGGATCCACGACCGCATACAGAATATCGGAAATCAGGTTTCCGATCAGTGTGAGCACAGCCATAAATACCAGATAGAACATGGAGAAGGGAATGTCACCCGCCACCATGGACTGGTAGGATACATAGCCGATGCCGGGGATGGAATACAGCGTCTCCGTGATCAGCGCGCCGGCAAACAGTCCCGGAAGGGAACCGCCCAGCATGGTGACCAGGGGGATCAGGGTATTGCGGAAGGCATGGTGATAGATGACCTTGCTCTCCGACAGTCCTTTGGCACGTGCGGTACGAATATAGTCCGCATTGAGGACTTCCAGCATGTTGGTTCTGGTATAACGCATCAAAGATCCGATGCTGATGACGACCAGTGTGACGATCGGAAGCACCAGGTGATGCGCGCGGTCCGCGAACTTGGCCGCCGCGGACAGGTTCTCATAGTTTCTGCCGATCAGGCCGCCCAGGTCGAACCAGCCGAGCTTTACGCAGAACACGAGCTTGAGCAGGGACGCGAAGAAGAATGTCGGCAGTGAGAAACATGCCAGCGCAACGATCGTGATCGTGTAGTCTGTCTTCGTGTACTGCTTGGTCGCCGCGATGACGCCGAGCGGGATTGCGATGAGGATCTCAAGGATGAAGGCAATGCCGCCCATGATAAAGGAAATCCATACAGAATCCTTGAATTTCTCTGTAACAGGAACCGTCCATCTCCAGCTGTCGCCGAAGTCGCCCCGAAGTGCTTTGCCGGCCCAGGCAAGAAATCCGGGAATGATTCCCTTATCCATTCCGTAAGTGGCGCTGAGCTGTTCCATCCACTCCTCGAAGCTCTTAGAGCCGGGCTGCATGGACTTCTGCCTTGCGACCTGCTCCAAATAGGAGGTCGGGAGGCTGCGCATCAGCACATAAATGATAAATGCGACAAAGATCAGAATAAATACGGAGATGATCAGTCGCTTTGCAATGTATTTTTTCACGTGTACACCTCTGGATAGTATCTACATATTAGAAGGGAGCTGCCTATTGGATACAGACCATAAGGCAGCTCCCTATTCATCTGCGGATCATAGAGTTGAAATTGCTCCCCCGCAGGGGTACAGCATTATTTCAGCTCGATGTTCTGAATCTCTTGCATCCATCCATAGAAGGTGGTGATATCAGGTGTTACAGTATCCATGTTCACGCGCTCAGTACTGAAGATGATCGCGTTCTGTCTCTGATAAACGGGGATCTCGCAAGCCCAGTCAATGATGGTATCCAGGCATGCCTTATACATTGCTTTTCTGTATTCCTGATCGGTGGACTCTCTGGCCTCAAGGATCATGGAATCGAGTTCTTCGTCCTCGATCTGGTACATATAGTTGGAGCCGCCGGGCTGTGCGCCGCCGTTGGCAACATCGCTGTAATAAATCTGGTACATATCAGGATCTACGGTTGCACCCCATGCTGCGCACCACATCTCGACCTGTCCTGCCTCCAGACCAGTCCAGAGATCGCTGGAGTTGGTGAGGTCAGTGACGATCAGGTTGATGCCGAGCTCTGCCAGTGCATCCTTCGCCAGTGTCAGGATCATGAAGGAAGGATGGTCGCCGCTGCCGTCTGCAGGAATCTGGACCTCATATTCCATCTTCGCGCCTTCGGGTGCTGCTGTAACCTTGCCGTCTGCAACTGTGTAGCCTGCTGCCTCGAAGAATCCGAGCGCTGCTGCCTTGGCTGCTGCGTACTTGGCATCTGCATCCATATCGGAGGTGTAGATCGGGTTGCCTTCTACATCCTCGGAGAACGCGATCTCATAGCCGTCGTCCGTAGGCTGCGGTGCTGCCCAGGAAGTATTGGAAATAGGATAGTTGATGACGGATGCAACTTCGCCATAGTAGGAATCAATTGCTACATCTCTGTATACAGAGAAGATGGTCGCGAATGCGCGGCGCAGGTTCTTGGATTCCTCGGAAGCGGGGTCGTCGCCGACCATTACGTTGTGAGAGTTGATTCCGATGTAACCATAGCCGAGGTTGTCAACGGTATCGGTTGTGATCTTGTCGCCGGTGAGCTCGCCGCCGTTCTCTGCGGAGATGGCTGCTGCCGCGTCAACGTGGAAGGAAGGATCTGTGATATCGATGGTTCCGGTCACAACGCCGTTGAGCTTATCCTGATCCTGTACTTCACGGAAGTTGACATATTTGGTCTTGGGTGCGCCAAGATAATAGCTGTCATTGGCCTCGAAGTTGACAACGCCGTTCTCGAACTTGACGAACTTGTAGGGGCCTGCGCCCATGGGCTCTGTGGTCTTTGCACGAACCATGCTCAGGTCGCCCTTAGGGAATCCGAACTGGTTGTTGTCGTAATCGTACTGTGCCTTGTCGCCATAGTAGTGAAGAGGCGCAATAGCAGTTGCCAGCTGATAGATGAGCGTCGCGTCAACCTTGGTTGCTACGACACGCATGGTGTAATCGCCGGTCTTCTGGATACCGGTGATGTTGGGAGCGGACTCGCCTGTCTCCACACCGATTGTGTACTCGGAATAGCTGGGCATCAGATCTTCGATCGTGGAACCGGCTGTTTCTGTGCCGACCATTTCCAGAACGTCGCCTGCATAGCCGTCTGCGACCATCTTGTCGAAGGCTTCCGGTGCTGTGATGGCATCGTCAAATTCAAAGCCCCAGTTTTTAAGACATGCTGCTACAGAATCGCCTTCCGCGTTCAGGCCAGCTGCAATGCAGTAGTCACAGATTTCCTTGATGAAGGTCTCTTTACCGGCATTGAGCTCGGACCAGAACTTGTCCTGCTGCTCCTGGGTCCAGAAAGTGAAATCAGTATTGTCCTCGCCCGCTGCATAGATGAGGTTGAAGAGTGTGTCCATACCGGAACGATACTCCTGCATACCCTCGATGGGCTGGGAGAAAAGTGTGGCGGATCCGTCATAAGTGGGATCGCATACCACGTACATAGAGAAGATGACATCGTCGATCGTGACGGGCTCTCCATCGGAGAATACCAGATCATCTCTGAGGGTGAAATCATAGAATACGGTTCCGTCCTGGTTCTCTGTCACTTCCAGATCCGCCGGTCCGTAATAGGTATAATCCGTTCCATTGTAAGGAATGGTCTCACCTTCAATACCCTTATAGATGATCGCGCCCATACGTCGCTGGTCAGCAGCGGAAGCTGTGTCAGTGCCTGTACGTCCTGATCATAGGCCGTCTCCGAAAAGAACGGTGAGAACTTGCTGTTAAAAGGGGAGTAACCTACTACCAGAGGGGTCTCTCCGCTTTCAGCCTCTGCTGCTGTCTCCGCCGCTGCTGTGTCCCCGGCGCCTGCACTTGTCGATGCCCCTGTGCTGCCGCCGCAAGCCATAAGGCTCAGGGCCATGACAGACGCAAGAATCAGGGAAAGCATTCGTCTTCTCTTAATCATGTTCTTTCTCCTCCCTTATTCATAAAAATCATTGATTTCGGTGGTTTGGTCAAAACACACCGAAATTCAACTGGTATAGATATCAAAATTATAAGATTTGCACATACCTGTGTCAATAAAGCGGCGGGGCTATTATTAAATAAAATCAAGTTTTCTCGACAGTTGAACTATTTTCACTCCATACACCCACAGGATTTCGTTTTTTAACAGCTAAAGCCACCGCGAAAAGCAGCGCCTGCGATAGGGCCAGAGCCAAAAGTCCTGCCGGCTTAAAGTCCAAGGTCCCGCGGATCAGGCAAGCCACTGCATCCACAGCCGTGATAACGGGCAGGATCTGTGCCGCCGTCAGGTATCCGTCCAGCTTTTCCGCTGTCGCCTTGTACACATACTCGCGAAGAGACGTGCCGTTTTTGATAAGGCGGCCCAGGATCCACAGGATCCTGACCGTGCACCCGATCCCCAGCGCATAGGGAAGCAGCATGAGAAGATGGCCTTCCATCCCGGTCCCCGGGATACAGCCGGCTGCAATCTGGCCGACAAGTACTGCTGCAAAGGCTGCCATCGCCCCGCGGATCTCCTTCCGAAACAAGTCAAGGGCCTTGCTGCTGTGCCATGTTGGGCCCCGATAGCTGTATTTGCCGCTGTCATCTGCCTTGAAATCTTTCACATACGCATGCCGGGAAGCCGGCCGTTTATTTCTGTGTTCTGCCAATTCTGTACTCCTTCTTCATGGCGCCCGGACAAGCGCCGGTTCGTCAAATGCTTGCTTTCATTCATGTACGGTTCGTAATCGCTCGCGTCAATCTTCTGCCGATCTTCTGCCGATCTTCTATATGATACTATCCTTTGCGCTTTTACAAAAGCTTCCTTTGTTTGACATCGCATATGTATCCTTTATACTGAATTATGAAAAGGTTCAATCGGTCTTTCCCATGGGGCAGGCCGTCCTCCATCTTGAAGGGAGAAAAAGATTAAATGAAAAGAAGACATACATTCACTGCGCTCCTCATGCTTTTGACTGTGCTTGCGGTCTCCGCTCTCACCGGCTGCGGAAGCAAGGCACCTACCGCACAAGATGCACAGAATTATGCGAGGGCAGTGCTGGATTTGATGTGTACCGGCGACTATGATCACAGCGTAAAGCTTGCCGATGTCGAAGAGGGTAAGGAGCTGGAGATGCGCGACCAGATGATTGATGACACCATCGCTTCCCTTGCCGGCGAAAACGGGCTGAGCGAGGAGGTCCAGGCGGAATTCAAGGAGGTCTTCGTAGAAGCCTTCTCCAAGTGCAAATATACGGTCGGATCTGCGGCTCCGGACGAACAGGGCGAATTCGACGTTTCCATCTCGATCGAGCCGCTGAAGCTCTTCGCCGGCATGGAGGAAAAACTGGATGCACAGATTTCCAGTGCCTTCGAAGATGTGGATGACGCCTCCTCCTTATCGACCGAAGAATACAACAACAGGGTGTTCTCTCTTATGGCCAAGCTGATGAAGGAAAACCTGCAAACTCCTTCCTACGATGCACCAGTAGAGGTCGTCGTGCACTACGGAGTTCTGGATGAGGAATCCAAGTCCTATGGCATCAGCGAAGAGGATGGCGCAAGGCTCGGTCAGGTCCTGTTCTCCACTTCTTTGGACTGATTGCAGCGAACCAACGGGTTTAGCGGCCCAGCGCTGCCGATCCAACGATATGCGCGGCATCTTTATACTATCTTAATGCGATTCCCTATCGCTTTATCCCCGATTTAATACCGTCTTATGTAAACTGGTCGCATACAATGTATGCGGCCGGTTTTTTATTCGATCTGTGAATTACCTACCACCTGCAGAGGCGGGAGGCTTCTGCGGAAGCATGACAACATGACAGGGAGAATCATGCGCAATATATATTCGTTCAAAGTATCCTCATTCCAGATTATCATCGGAAGCTTCCTCGGCATAATCCTGTTGGGGACGTTTCTGCTCATGCTGCCGATCAGCTCCGCAGAAGGTGTTGTGACGCCCTTTTCAGACGCGCTGTTCACTTCGACGTCCGCAGTCTGCGTGACAGGTCTGGTCGTTCATGATACTTACCGCTACTGGTCTTTATTTGGCAAGACCTGTATTTTGGTACTGATCCAGATCGGCGGTCTCGGGACCATCACACTGGCCATGATCGTGACAATGCTGTCAGGCCGCAAGATCAGCCTGTTTCAGCGCAGTGTCATGAAAGACGCGATCTCCGCCGATCAGATCGGCGGGATGGGTCATTTCTCACTTTTTATTCTGCAGAGTACTCTGGCAGCGGAGCTTCTGGGAGTTCTTCTTCTCTTCCCCAGTTTCTTCCGGCGGTTTCCGCTGCTTCAGAGTATTCAATATTCTGTCTTCCATTCTATTTCTGCTTTCTGCAACGCAGGCTTTGACCTTATGGGAAAGCAGCAGCCCTACTCCTCCCTGACATCTTTTTCGGGAAACGCTCTCGTGAATCTGACCATTATGGGACTGATCATTACGGGCGGCCTCGGTTTCAGGACCTGGGAGGATATCAGGAATAATCGTTTCCGGGTTCACAAATACAGGCTGCAGACCAAGCTGATCCTGTTCACGACCGCAGTCCTCATTTTTCTGCCCGCTATCGGCTTCTTCTTTATTGAATTCAGAGGCGTACCCCTCAAAGAGAGGATCCTGTCCTCCCTGTTTCAGTCCGTCACGACCAGAACAGCCGGTTTTAATACAGCCGATTTTGCCTCTTTCAGTGATTCCGGAAAGCTCCTGAGTATTATCTTAATGCTGATCGGCGGCTCTCCCGGCTCCACGGCAGGCGGTATGAAGACAACGACGATCGCCGTTCTCATTCTCAACGCGAACGGCACTTTCCGTCACAGAGATGAAGCTTCTGCCTTCTTTCGCAGGATCAGCGATCAAACGGTCAAAATAGCGGCGACCATATTCGCGCTCTACCTCTCCTTGTTCACGATCAGCGCCATGCTCATTAGCCTGCTCGAATCGCTTCCTCTTCTCACCTGCATGTTCGAAGCCGCCTCCGCCATCGGAACCGTAGGCCTGACACTGGGAATCACACCGGATCTCGGGCTGGCGTCCAGATTGATCCTGGTTTTCCTCATGTATTTTGGCCGCGTCGGCGGACTGACACTGATCTACGCCGCCGTGCCGGCGCGCAGGATGCGCAACCAGAGGCTGCCGCTTGAGAACGTTTCTGTGGGCTGAAGCGCCCATTCACAGATATTTACCTGGAGGTACCAATATGACTACTAAAAATATTCTTATCATAGGACTGGGAAGATTCGGAAGACACTGCGCCAGAAAGCTCAATGAGCTGGGACATCAGGTCATGGCCGTTGACATCAGTGAAGACCGTGTAGATGCTGTGCTCCCCTATGTGACAGACGGACTGATCGGCAACAGTACCCGCTCCGATTTTATGAAAACGCTCGCCGTCCGCAGCTATGACGTGTGCATAGTCGCGATCGGCGACGATTTCCAGAGTTCCCTGGAGACGACCGCACTTCTCAAGGATCTCGGCGCGCAGTATGTCGTTGCAAGGGCTGCCAGAGACGTACACGCCAGATTTCTTGCAAGAAATGGCGCCGATGAGGTGATCTATCCTGAAAGACAGCTTGCTGAATGGACCGCAATACGATATAGTTCGAATCATATTCTGGACTATACTCCGCTCAGCGAAGAGTATGCCGTCTACGAAGTGGAAATCCCCGCCGGCTGGATCGGAAAGAGTCTGGCAGATCTTGATCTGCGCCGGCGCAACCAGATCAACGTATTTGCAATCAAGCAGGGCGATCTGCTGATCACAGATATCAATCCGGACGCCCCTCTTAAGAGCAACCAGACGCTTCTGGTCATCGGAAGGAACAAGGAAATCGACAAATGCTTTCAATGAACACTGATTCCCTGCGGCGTTTTGCCAGGAAATACATGACGATCAATGCCGGGAAAAGCAGGAATGTGATTCGCGATTTTGGCATCTACAGCGCCGTTATGGCGGGATGTACCCTGGTGGGTCTTCTCTTTCGCAAGCAAGGCTTTTCAGATGCGACCATCATCACTGTCTATATTCTGGGCGTCCTGATCTCCGCCGTGCTGGTCAGCAGCTATATCAGTAATATCTTCGTCTCCTTCATGGCCATGATCGTGTTCAACTTTTTCTTTACGGAGCCTTTATTCACCCTTCACGCCTATGACGCAGAGTATCCGGTGACCTTTGTTGTTATGCTGATCGTCTCCTTCATCTCCTGCTCCATCGCCGCAAGGCTCAAGGCCATCGCCATAGCGTCTGATGCCACCTACGCGCGCACGAAGCTTCTGTTTGATACCGCCAGTCAGCTCCATCAGACCAGCGGATACGATGAGATTCTGTCCACCACCGGCGGCCAACTTGCCAAGCTCTTGAATGAGCCCATATACTTCTATGATCTCTCCAAAGGTCCGGAAACCTGCCTTCGCTTTACGCCCGGCCGGCCTCTCCCCGAGCAATTGCCTACGGATGATAATAGCCTCCCTGCCGTGAAATGGGTGAGCAGTCACAATGCGCAGGCCGGAAGCGGCACCGAAATGTTTCCGGCAAATCCTATGCGCTTTCTGCCGGTCAGTATCCATGACCGGGTCTACGCTGTGGCCGGCGTCTCCCTCGAAGACGACTCGCTCGCACAGGAAGATCCCTTCGACCGGGAGTTGATCGTTTCCATTCTCGGCGAATGCTCCATGGCGCTTGAGAAAGACCGGATCCAGCGTGAGAAGGAAGAGGAAGTCCTGCGGCGCCGAAATGAAAAGCTGCGGGCCGATCTTCTGCGTTCCATTTCCCATGACCTGCGTACCCCCCTGACGTCCATCTCCGGCAACGCCAGCAATCTTCTGAGTTCCGGAGACGAGTTTGACGAGTCTGTCCGCAGGCAGCTCTACTCCGACATCTATGACGACTCCGTCTGGCTGACCAGCCTTGTCGAAAACCTGCTCGCAGTAAGCCGGATTGAAGACGGATCTATGCAGCTGCACCGCAAGCTTGAGCTGGTGGACGATATTGTGTCAGAGGCCCTGCTCCATATAGACAGGCGCAGCGCCGAGTATGTGATCCTGACGGAGCCCTCGCCGGAAACCCTCCTCGTGGATGTGGACGGACGCCTGATCGTACAGGTCCTGATCAACCTGATCAATAACGCGATCCAGTATACGCCTGCCGGCTCTGCGATCACCATCCGCAGTGAGCGGGAGGAGGACCACGCCCGCATTACCGTTTCTGACAATGGTCCGGGCATTCCGGACACTGAAAAGCCCTATGTATTCGCCATGTTTTACAGCGGCAGCAAGAAGGTGACGGATAGTAAGCGAAGTCTCGGATTGGGGCTTGCCCTGTGCCGCTCCATCATCCGCGCGCATGGGTGCGAGATCACCCTCAGCGATAATGTCCCCGCTGGCTGCTGTTTTAGCTTCACGCTTCCCATGAAGGAGGTAGCCGTACATGAATAAATTTATGGTCCTTGTTGTGGAAGACGACAAACTGATCCAGAATCTCATGACCACAACCCTTGATCTTCATAACTACCGCTATCTGACCGCATCGACAGCATCTGACGCCCTCATGCAGATCACCTCCCACAATCCGGACGTCATCTTTCTGGACCTGGGACTGCCCGACATGGACGGCGTCGACCTGATTCGCAAGATCCGCACCTGGTCCGTCACGCCGATCATCGTCATCAGCGCACGCAGTGAAGATACCGACAAGATCGAAGCACTGGACGCAGGTGCCGACGATTACTTGACCAAGCCTTTTTCCGTAGACGAGCTTCTGGCAAGGCTCCGCGTGACGCAGCGCCGCCTCTCCTCCCAGCAGGGCATGCCCTCCCACATCTTTGAGAACGGCGACCTGAAAGTAGATTTTGCCGCCGGTACCGCCTTTATGAACGGCGAAGAGCTGACGCTGACGCCCATCGAGTACAAACTGCTCTGCCTCTTCTGTAAAAACGTCGGCAAAACATTGACCCACACCTACCTGACCGACGCCATCTGGGGCAACACCCTGGAAAGCGACCTGGCCTCCCTGCGGGTGTTCATGGCGTCTCTTCGCAAGAAAATGGAAAAGGACACCACCCATCCCCAGTATATACAGACCAGGATCGGTGTCGGGTATAGAATGAACCGGCTGTGAGGTAAAAAAAATGGCTGCCGCATCCAACATGCGGCAGCCACTTTTCAATTCCAGATTAATTACATGGAGATCCATCCAAACGCATTCGCAATGGAGCTCAACAGAATAATTGCTACGAAGAGCGGTGCAATGTAACGGATCATGACCCGGAAGATCTTCTTGCGACGGAAAGGATGTCCGTCCACTTCTACTTCCTGTTCGACCCGCTTGATGGTCATGCACCTGGTCACCAGTATGCAGATGGCCAGCGCTGCAATGGGCATCATGACGGAATTGGTCAGGAAATCAAAGAAGTCCAGGAACGGCATTCCGATGATGGTGATAAAGGAAAGCGGACCATATCCAAGGCAGGACAGTGTTCCGAGGGCGACCATGACCACGGCCATGATCGTGGTGCACTTAAAGCGGCTCAACTTAAACTCATCGGCGAGGGTGGATACAGCGCTCTCAGTCAGTGCGATGGAGCTTGTCAGCGCTGCGAATAGAACCAGTGTGAAGAACAGGATGCCGATTATGCGTCCAAAGCCCATGTTCTTAAAGATCTGGGGCATTGTGATGAACATCAGGGAAGGACCGGCCTTCAAATGCTCCGGATCGCCGCCCGAGAAAGCGAACACAGCGGGAATGATCATCATGCCTGCCAGAATCGCAATCGCTGTGTCAAAAAACTCAACCTGGCGAGTGGAATCCTCAATACTGACATCCTTCTTCATGTAGGAACCGAAGGTGATCAAGATACCCATGGCAATGGACAGGGAGTAGAACATCTGTCCCATTGCAGAGACAACGGTCATCCAGGAGAAGTTCTCCAAGTGCGGAATCAGCAGATACGCAACGCCCTGCATGGCACCGGGTCTTGTGATCGTGTAGACGCTGATGACAACGGCCAGGACCAGCAGAATCGGCATCATGAAGCGGGATACGCGCTCGATACCATTTTCAACACCCATGTAGATAATCACCAGGTTGAGGGCTACGAATACGCAGAACCAAACCTCGGCAGAAACGCCGTTGGTGATAAAATCTGTAAAAAATGCATCTGAAGTGATCGTGTCCATATCTGTTGTGAGGAATGCGTACAGATATTTGCAAACCCATCCGCCGATAACGGAATAATAGGGGCAGATCAGAATAGGGACGATCGCGTTGAGCCATCCGCCCGCTTTGGCAAGGGGAGAACGGCTGTAGAAAGTGAAGGCGCTGACCGGACTCTTCTGTGTAGAACGCCCGATTGCGGTCTCAGCGATGATCATCGTGTAGCCAAATGTAAGGGCAAGGATGATGTAAACCAGAAGAAAAGCGCCGCCGCCGTATTTGGCTGCCAGGTAAGGAAATCTCCAGATATTGCCCAGACCGACGGATGCGCCGGCGGCCGACAGGACAAACCCGAGTTTACCGGTAAATGAACCTCGTTGATTTTGTTCCAAAACGTATGCCTCCTTTAAAATTGCTCGATTTTACAATCATATAACAAATTTGTGGCAAAAGCTATCTTTTTCAACGATTAATCGGTGTAATCAGGCACATATTCAAATATTTGACAACAAGAAAAAGACCAGACTTCCCAGTCTGGTCTTTTGAGTCATATAGAATCTGCAGAGCACAGCATTCGTATTTCCTTCTACATTGCGATCTCCACATCCGCCACTCGCATCGTGGACTTTCTGTGGGATACCAGCAGCACCGTTCTGCCTTTGGATTCTTCCCTGAGCGCTTTGAGGATGACCGCCTCATTGAGGCTGTCCAGGTTGCTCGTGGGTTCGTCCAGAAGCAGGAAGGGCGCACCGTGCAGGAAGGCTCTCGCCAGGCCGATTCTCTGCCTCTCACCACCGGAAAGCGTATCGCCCAGCTCTCCCACATTGGTCTCATAGCCGTTCGGAAGCGTCATGATCCAGTCGTGGATGGATGCCTTTTTGCAGGCGTCTTCAATTTCCTCCTGCGTCGCATCCAGCTTGGCCACCCGAATGTTGCCGGCGATGGTATCCTTGAACATCTGGGTCTCCTGCGTCATATAGCTTTCCATATCCCGCAGGTTGGATGTGTTGATCTCATTGATGTCAATCGGAACAGCTTTGCCGGGGCCATACGTGGACGTCTTGGCATTGTCAGGGTCATCGGGATTCGCACCCATGATCGCGATTTTGCCCTTCTTCACCTCCCAGAAGCGCATGAGGAGCTTGAGCAGGGTGGACTTGCCGCATCCGCTCTCTCCCACAATGCCGATGATCTGGTTCTCCGGGATGCTCAGAGAGAAGTTGCGCAGGACAGGAGGCGCGCTGTGGCCATCCTCAGTCTTGCCCTTTCCGTAGCGGAATGTAACCATCTTGCACTCCGCGCCGCGGAATTCCACGTCCTCGCGTCCTGTGATCTCTTCTGTCTCAGGCTCCTCCTCAAGGATTGCGAGTACGCGGGCTCCGGACGCTGTCGTATTCTGCAGCGTCGTTCCCAGGCTTGCCAGTGCAGAGACAGGTCCAAAGGAGGACAGCATCGCCAGGACCGGCAGCAGGAATCCGTCAAAACCGACCTTCCCCTGCAGGTACAGCCATCCCGCCGTAACTGTCATCACTATGTCAAAAACCAAAATGAACGAATTGGCAATTGCCAAATTGAGGCCCGTCAGCCGGTTCAGCGCACTCTGGTGCCACTGAAGCGCCTTGGTCTTCTTGCGCATAACGGTCATCCGTTCTTTGCTGCTGCCATACTGGATCGTCTCATCCAGACCGCGGATATTCTCCAGAACACAAGAAGCGAGCTCTGCGGACTGCTGCCGCACCTTCTCTCCCATATCTCCGCTGAGCGAAGAAATGATGAGCGGCACCACAATGCCCACACACAAGTAGGCGGCCAAAGCCAGGATCCCAAGCCCAATGTGGAAGGATCCGATATACACGCACATCACAGTCTCCACGATCAGCGCAATGCAGATGGGCGAGATTGTGTGCGCATAGAAGACTTCCAGAAGTTCCACATCCGCTGTGATCAAGGAGACTAGCTCTCCCTTGTCTCTTCCCTCCAGCTTGGCCGGGCAGAGTATTCTGAGCGCGCCAAAAACTCGATCACGGACAATCGCCAGAAGCGTGAACGCAATATAGTGGTTGAGGCGTTGCTCGATAAAGCGCAGAACCGCGCGGAGCAGTGCCAGAAGGGGCAGAATGATCCATATAGTCGCTGCCGGGATCGGCACATCCAGTCCCAGTCCGTCGAGGATTGCGTAGCCGCCCAGAACCGGTATGAACTGCACTGCCAAAAAGGCCAGCGTGCCTGCCAGTACAGCAAGCACCATATGGCCGGAAAGCGGTTTCACAAGGCCCAGCATCTTGAACAGTGTGCCCAGCTTCGATGCATTTCCAGAGGCGCTCTGTGTGGTATGTTCTTTACGCATGCTGGTCACCTCCTTCCTCCACGACGGTGTCTTTCGCAGCGACTACACCGGTGTTTGCGATGCTGCCTGTGTTGCCGACACGGCCTGTATTGCCGATGTTTCCTGTGTTGCCGACACGGCCTGTATTGCCGATGTTTCCTGTGTTGACGACACGGCCTGTATTGCCGATGTTTCCTGTGTTGCCGACACGGCCTGTGTTTCCAACCCGGCCCGTATTACCGATCTTGCCGGTCAGATTGATCTCGCTGGTTGCGGCGATCTTCTCGATTTCGCCGGTCAGCCACTCTTCACCGGAATCCTCATCCCGTCCGAAGCGCTCCAGCTTCTGCTGCGTCCTCCACAGGATGGAGTAGACGCCGCCCCACTTCATGAGTTCTCTGTGGTTGCCGCTCTCCGCGATCTTTCCTTTTTCCATGACGAAGATGCGGTCCGCGTTGCGTGAGTTCACAAGACGATGAGAGATCAGGATCACGGTCTTGTGACCTGCCAGAGCGCGGATCCTAGAGAGGATGATCTCTTCACTCTCCACGTCGATATTGCTGGTCGCCTCATCGAAGATATAGACCGGGCTGTCATGCAGGAGCGCCCTGGCAAACGCCAGGCGCTGCTTCTGTCCGCCCGACAGGTTCTGCGCGTTTTCTGTAAGCTGCGTATCCAGCCCGTCATTTCCCTGGCTGCGCAGGAATTCGTCCATTCTGCACTCTGCGAGAACCTTCCACAGCTTTTCATCCGTTGCAGCTGGATCCCCCATGAGCAAGTTGTCTCTGACGCTGCCCTTGAAGAAATAGGACTGCGTTCCAATGTAAGTGATTCCCTTCATGATGCTCTCCTCCGAGCACTCGGAGAGGGGCACGCCGTCGATCAGGATGGAACCGGTTTCCACGGTGTTTCGACCTGTGAGGAGCGAAGCGATCGTGGATTTTCCGCTTCCGCTCTCTCCCACGATGCCGATAAAGCTGTTCTTGGGAATCTGCATGTTGACTCTGTGCAGGACTTCCCGCTCCCCGTCGTAGGAGAAGCTGACGCTCTTTAAGAGGAAATTGCCACCGTTTGCGGGGAATACCGCTGTTCGTTCAGCGGGCTCCTCCACCGCAAGGAAGGTAAAGATCCTGTCGCTGGCCGCCATTCCGTTCATGGCCACATGGAAATAGCTTCCAAGCCTTCTCATGGGCAGGAAGAAATCTGCAGAGAGAAGGATCATGAACAGGCAGGGAGCAAGCCCCAGGGTGCCCGCCACAAATTCGCGTGTCGCAAGGACAATTCCTACTGCCGCACCGCCATAGGCCAGAAGATCCATGATAATGATGGAATTGAGCTGCATGGTCAGCACTTTCATGGTCACGACGCGGAAATGCTCAGACTCCTCATTCATCTTCTCATGCTTGTCCTGGTCCGCCTGGTAGATCTTGAGGGTCGTCATGCCCTGCAGGTTTTCCAGGAAGGTGCTGCCCAGCTGTGTATACTGGTCCCAATATTTGGCCAAAATCTTCTTGGCGATCTTCTGCACCATCATGATGGTACCCGGGATCAGCGGAACGCAGATCAGAAGCACCACGGCCGTGCGCAGGCTCCCTGCCGCAATGAACATGATGAACAGAGTGATCGGCGCCAGGAATGCATAGAAAAACTGCGGCACATATTGGCCAAAATAGCTTTCCAACTGATCAACTCCCTCGACCGCCTCCTGTACCAGCTCCGCCGTCGTCACTTTCTCGCGGTAACTCATGCCGAGCTTTAAGAGCTTTTTGTAGATCAGGTCGCGCATCTTGCGCTTGACCGTTCTGGATGCCAGATAGCTCATCCGCACAGCGTAGCGGGACGTGAAAAAGCGCACGACAATCGTCACCGCGATGATCACAATGGGCAGAACCGCGTCTGCGGATGTCAGTTCCCGGCGATAAAGCTTCTCCGCCGTACTTGCAATGAGGCCGATCATAACTGCGTTGAGGAAAAGTTCGATCCACTGCAGAACGATATTGCCTGCAATGTATACGCGGCTCTCCGGGCACAATTTCATTAGTCTCTTGTCAAACATACTTGGGTTTCCTCCAAAAAGGATCTGCATTTACTCAAAAAAGCAGCCGACACAATCGCTTCGGCTGCTTTTAAGAAATCACTCACTATTACTCGGCTGTGCGGGTTGTCTCCGTAGGCTCGTAAGCGGGCATCAGGCGAAGCTTGTGCAGGTTGATCCTGTGCAGGCGGTCGATCTTGTTCTTGATCGCCTCGTCCTCACAGATGCCAGTCAGCACATATTTGTCGAGCATGGCGTAGGTGAATCCAAGCTTCTGCTCGTCGTCCTGTCCGCTGAGACCGTCGGAAGGGGTCTTGTGTACCAGGTCCTGCGGGAGTCCCAGCACGTCGCCGATCTGGCGCACTTCATGAACCAGAAGATGGGACAGCGGGCTGAAATCGCCGGCTGCGTCGCCGTACTTGGTGGAATAGCCCACATAATCCTCGGACGCATTGCAGGTGTTGACGACTCTTGCACCGCCGGGGAGCATCTGGCCGACCGCATAGAGCGTAGACATGCGAAGCCTGGGCGGAAGATTGATCTCGGTATCCCTTGTGATGCCGTCTGTGCCGCTCAGCGCCAGAAGGTCCTTGCTGCCTGTCAGCATGGCCTTCATCGCCTGGAAGGCGTCGCCGATATTGAGCTCCACATAGGGGATGCCGAGGAATTCCACAAGTTTTCTGGAATCGGAGATGTCGCTCTGCACGCCGTTGGGCATCAAGACGCCTACAACGCGGTCCTTGCCGAGCGCCTCTGCGCACAGAGCCGCCGCGATGCTGGAATCCTTGCCGCCGGAAATTCCGATGACAGCCTTGCAGCCTTTGCCGTTCTCTTCAAAATAGTCTCTGATCCACTGTACGATTTCATTCTTGGTCTTGACCGGGTCTTTAAGCATATCCTGCCTCCTTGTGCCTGCCAGCTTCCGCCGTTTGTTTCGCGCTATCGCTGCGTTTTGTATCATACTCTTTTATACGAAACTTTTTATACGAAATTTAATCCGTGTCATATTCCGTAACTGTTTGTATAATAGCATTATTGAACGAATTTGAACAGTGGAGGTAACACATGACCGAACGCTCTGAACTCCTTGAATCCTATTATGAAGAACTGGATCCGTCCCGCAGGCGAGACATTCTCGCGTCCTACGAAGAGGCAGAAGGCGCTGACGATCCCGTCCTCTCCTACCGCAAAGATTTAATGTCCTACCGCTATACCGATCCCAAGGATCCTTCCCGGCAGGTGGACCAGTTCATGATGGCGCTCCTGACCTTTATGTATATCTTCAAGCGGGGCATCATCTTCCCCGGGCGCTATGCCAAAGAAGTGCGCGGCCTTGTCAGGCGCATGGAACGCGATGAGAAGGTCCACACCGACAAGGATATGGCGGACGCCTTCAAGATGGAAGTGCGCAATGCGGTACGGCGATATTTTGACACCTGCAAGTCGGATTCCTACCACAAGAAGTTTTTTGGCATACAGGCGTCCTCGGCGGATGAAAAGGAGACACAGCGCTGCCTGGATACGTGGAGAATGTCCCTCGGCATCGCGGAACGCCTGAGCCTCAAAGACGAAATGACCCTGCTCTGCCAGGCGGTCGACGAGGAGTACCGATTGTCCCGCTCGGACGGCCTGTCTCTGGAAGAAGCCTACCGGAAACTACACAAATAAGGCGCATTGCGCCCTAATATGCGGGAAACTGCTGAAAATACGAGGCGCTGAGCCCCATTATGCGGTATAATAAAAGGTACCGTATTGATCAACCATGACTGAGGAACCACTATGAACCGGCCGCTGATTTCCGTTGTTTTACCGATCTATAAAATTGAACAATACCTTGACCGCTGTATGGAAGCCGTTCTCGGACAGACCTATGAGAACCTCGAGATCCTGATGGTGGACGACGGGTCCCCGGACAACTGCCCGGCTCTGTGCAACGCATATGCACAGAAGGATCCCCGTGTCAAAGCACTGCACAAGGAAAACGGCGGTCTCTCCGACGCCCGCAACTACGGCATCGCGCATGCGACGGGCGAATACATCGCCTGCATCGATCCGGACGACTACGTGGACAGCGATTACATCGAATACCTGTACAGCCTCATTGAAAAGTACGGCACGCGCATGTCCATCTGCCAGCACATGACAGAATTCGACAACGGCTCTGTCAAGGATTACGGGAGCGAGGGCGACGAGTGCATGTCCATCGAGAAGTGTCTGGGACGCCTTCTCTATCACGACGTGATCGACACCTCCGCCTGGGCCAAGCTCTACCACAAGAGCCTGTTCGACACGGTCGCTTATCCCAAGGGCAAGATCTTTGAAGATATCGGCACGACCTATGCGCTGATCATGCAGTGCAGCGAAGGGATCGCCGTGGGCTACGCGTCCAAATATCACTACATGTACCACATGAATTCCATCGTCAACAGCGTCTTCACCCCCAGAAAGCTGGACCTTCTGGAGATGACCGACAAGATGGGACACGCCGTCGTGAAGGCCTATCCGTCCCTCAAGCAGGCGGTGCTTCGAAGGCGCGTCTACGCGCGCTTCAGTACGCTCAACCAGATGCTGCGCACGGAAGGATATGATGTAGAGCGCGCGAGGATCATCCGCTTTATCCTGCACTACCGCAAGCAGATTCTCCAGGATCCCCTGGCTCCCAAGAGGGACAAGATCGCGATCGCACTCCTCAGCGTGCATTACGATCTCTATCGGGCGTTCTGGATCAGCTATCAAAATATGATTTTTAAGAAGAAGTAATGCCTGGGGCGTGTTTAGGACATGTCCGGGGCGTACAAATAAGAATGATGAAAATGGGCTTGCCGCAACCATTGCGGCAAGCCCCTTCTTTGTGTTGCTCTGTGCCCATGTCACCGCAGCTGCTGCAGGATGTAGGGATCCTTGATCTTGTTGTCCTCGGCGAGGAGCAGGATTTTGGCAAGGATTTCTGCGGTCTTGGGGTCCTCATCGAGGAAAGGCAGGAAGATCTTGCCGCGCTGCTGGGAGTGCACCGGCACGATGTTGACCATGCCGCCGCTCTCCTTGTGGATGACGCCGCTGCCCAGCTGCACGTTGTAGTTTCCCATGGTTCCCTTGATATAGGCGTGGGTGCCCTCGAAGGTGACGTTGGTGAGCCCGAAGAGTTCCATGTTGAACGCGAAGATCACGCGGCGCATCTCGATGGTGGAGTGGCTGGTCTCGGGATCCACGCCGCCCACATGGGCCACGCTGACCGCGAGATCCACGTCCCGCATGACCTCGGAGTAGAGAATGTCCGGAATCTCGGACAAGTTCTTCTGCCGATAAGTCTTTCTGTCATAGAAGGAGACGTATTCCAGCGTCGGGCACTCGGTGTCCGCCGGTGAGAACCAGTCTGCCAGCGCATAGATGGTCGCCGAGATGTTCTGCTTGAAGAAGACCTTCTGCAGTCCCTCGTCGTAGTCGGCCACCCACCTGCGGCCGCGCAGCGCTGCGATTGTCTTCTTGGGCTGGATCTGATAGCCTGCGAACATTCTGGAGTCCTTGGCGTCCTTTTCTTCCTCCAGCTTTACATAGAATTCCCGGAAGACCTGCTTGAAGGGCTGGCGTGTGCCAGATTCCTTCTGCTTCTCGAAGAAGATTCTCTGGTATTTGGAGAGGAGGCCCAACTGGTACAGGGTGATCGGGTGCGCCACAAGGAGCTGTTTGTCCCCTGCCGGTTCTGTTCCGGCGCTTCTTAGTTCCTCCAGTGTGCCCACCAGAGGCTGTCCGCTTGCTGCGGGGTCCGAATCCGCCAGCCCCTGCTCTGCCTGTGCCTGGTCCGCCGCCGGATTCTGCTCCGCAGATGCCATCTCCGCCGCACCAACTTCAATGAACACCAACCGATTCAGAATGCCCGCCGTCACCGGGTTGACGCACAGATCGCGCAGTTCGCCGTAGCTGTAGGGATCCTCTTCCTCCATAGCCCGCTCGAACATGGCGACGCAGCGGGAGTACTGGTTCTTGAGCTTCGTCGCGAATTCCTTGATTTCCAGGAATGTCTCGTCTTTCTTGAGGGCGGCCGGCACGGATTTGACGGCCTTTCCTTTTTTGACCAGCAGCAGCTCCGACTTTCCGTCCGCATCCACCGCAATCCTGACTACATAGTCGCCAATCGTAATGCCGTCAAAATATGCCTGGTTGGACGTCACGAGCTCCGTCTCCATGGCCAGCGTCAGGCGCAGATCGTCGGCGTAACCCGCCGTAGTTGCCATGTTCTTGAGCGCGTACTGGACGCACTGTGCCTCGCTCTGCCTGCGCTGCGCGCCGAACTGCTTGCTCTCCTTGAGGAATTTCTGCAGGAATTCGTAGCGGTGCAGGGCGTCCTGCCGGTCCTTCATGGGGATCAGGCCGTAGCTCATGAGCAGGTCCTTGTTGCGCTTATCATTGATTATCTTCTCCAGCTCATCCCGGTCCACTTTGCCGGTCGCCGCGTCCGCGTACTTTCTCGCGCGGGTGTGCTTGCTGCCGTCCGCGATGTATTTGGCCGCCTTGTAGAGCTTTCCGAAGGTCTTCTCACCCAGCTTCTCATACACTTCGAAGAACCAATTGGTGTCGAAGCATCCGTTGTTGAGCTCCTCGGGCGAGAGCGGCGTGTAGCGTGCGATCACGGCCTTCTTGCGGTCATCGAAGCGCTCGTTCATGTGGGCCATGAAATAATAGCAGCCGCTCGTAAAGCCGTCGATGCCGAGCACCTCCTCGATGAGCTGCATCCACTGCGGCGCGTACATAGCCACTTCGATCAGACGATCGTCGGAGACCTTGCCCGCCTTCACGGCCTTTTTCAGGTCCGCTGCCGTCTCTGCAGCAGGTGCGCCCTTCACTTCAGCAGCCGCGGCAATCGATGCTGCGCCGTCCGCGCCCAGAAGGCCGACCGCCGGTCCCGCCAGGAGGCTCCCCTCCACGACCGGATAGGAAACTTTGAGAAGGTGCGACAGGCACTCTTTCTTACTGGTTCCGCCGACGTAGGAGTAGTAGGTGCTTCTGTCCAGCGGATCCTTGCCCATGGCCCGCAGGATCTCCATCAGGCGCGGAATGCCCTCCACACGGTAAATGCGAGAGATCACCTCTGAGAAGACCGTCGCTGTGTCGCCGCGCTTCAGCTCCACGTCCAGGATCAGGCTGACCAGACTGCGATAGACCTCCGCGCACAGCTTGTAGAAGCGGTTCTCCCTGTCAATCGTCCGCTTCTCCATGTCGACCGGCATAAACCACCTGAGCTTTTGCAATGTCGAGATGACAAGGGTGGGCCGGAATAAGTCGCCCAATTCGCCCACTGCGAACTTGATCCCCACCATGTCAAAGGCCGCCTTGTAGAGAAAGTCCCTACTGATCAGTCCCTCTTCATAGGCCTTCACGTATGCGTACATGGTCAAAAGATTGCTATTGGTGCTGGAATATCCCCTGCTGGGGTTATTCTTCTCAAATTCATAGACCTTGTCCATCTGATAGAGCAGCGGAAACGCGGTGCTAAATTCCTCGTTATTCTCGTAGCGGTACACCCGCGAGAGGATCGGCTGGAACTTGCTGGTCCGGATAAAGCACGCTTTGCTGCTGCTGTTGTAATAGCCATATTTGGGCGGCACTTTCTCCATCCAGCGAATATTCTCGGGCAGGGCCAGCGCCTTGAGAACGGCCGCCTGCGCCACCTCCATGGGCAGGACCAGATGCTTGATGCTGGCAATGATGTCCAGAATCGTCTCGTACACGCTGTGCCTGCCATAGCTTCCCATAAACTTGGGATCCGTGTAATAGTAGCCCGAATAGGCCTCACCGAAGATGCCGCGCTCCGCCTTTCGGTACGCCGCCAGATCTTTCACCGTGCTCTCGTCGTAGCCGCCCCGGATCGCATAGGAGAGGTTGAAGAAGACCACCAGATCGCGGATGATCGTATCGTAGACCTCCTCCCAGAGTTCGGGGAAGGGATAGTGCTGCTCGATAGGCGTCGCGTAGTTATAGCTTGTGACGAACAGGCCGTTCTCCAGCAGCTGCTTCTCGCCGTTGGCGCTGGTATACTCCAGCTTTCCGTGCGCCAATATGAATGCCCTGATCTTGTCAAAATACTGATCCATCTCTTTGGCGCTCAGCGTAAAGAAGCCCTTCAGAATTGCATCGGGCGTTCTGGCATCGCTGCTGCCGCCGGAGAGCATGCTGAATACCTTGCCGAGGAGACCTTTCCCGGTGCTTCCGCCCTTTGCGGCGGCTGCGTTTCCGGCGTTTGCGGCGCCTTGTGCGGTCTTGTCTTTGGATCTGTTCAAAATGCCGTCCAAGTCAGGCGTATAATCCGCCGACGGATCATAGAGTCCGTATCCTTCTGTGTTCAGGATGCTGCCGGCGCCTTCGCTGCCCGCAATCTCCTCATAGAGGACCTTCTCTTTATCCGACAGGCTTGTGTCATCGGGGAGGACTTCGCGAAGAAGTGCGGCGCTCGATTTTTTGGCATCGCGCCCTTCTTCACTGCGGCGCTTGAGCATGTCAAGTCCCGCCAGGCGCATCTGCTCCTGACCGGCGGCGAGAAGTCGGCGGATGCTCTCGTCGAGATGGACTTTGTCCTGCCGCTCCAGAAGGTCGATGACATGGTGCCGCGTGTCCTCGTTCTTGAGGCGCAGATGCTTCTCCAGCTGCCGGTACTCCTCGTCCGAAATCGGCAGGGTCCCCAGGATCTTCCAGGCGGTCGTCCGCGTAAAGCCCTCTTTGTCCGCCACATAGGCGATCAGGGCGTCTTTCTGGACCTTGGTCTTGGGATCGTGCAGAAGAATGCGCACATAGTTGTAGCGCGTGTTGTAATAGGAATCCGTGATATCCGACAGGCGCACGCAGACGTCGTCGATCATCGCCTGGTCCTGCAGCGCGTAAGCGATCACCGCCATGCGCTCCACAAAATCGCTCTTCTCCAGCGTCACGCCATACCAGGGGAAAACAAGCGGGACGTACTCTGCCTTTTTCTTCTTCATGCTGTCCGCCATGCGCTTCAGGATTCCGTAGTGGAGGCGGGCCTGCTCCTCTGTGTCAAACAGCTCATGGACGTCAAGCGGGCGATAGTGCAGGTTCTCCGCGGCTGCGCCGTAGACAGGCTTGTCCTTCTCATCGCGGACACAGTTCCTTGCCATGACGTCCACGGCGCCCAGGTAGGTGGGCATGAAAGCAGCCGCCATCTGCATATCGTCCGGATAGGTCTCCAGAATCCTGGCGGCCGCTTTGTCGCTGTACTCCGAAAACTGCATATATTGGTTGTAGTAGGAAATGGTCAGGCGCTGGTTTTTCGTTCCGCTCTCCGCGATCTCCAGCATGCGCTGAATGGCGTCCTGCGCCTCGTAAAAGCCCATGGCCCACAGACCGGTGACAATCTGCACACTGTCGTCGGTCTCTGTCATCGCGTGCGCCGCATCCATATCTCGCACCGCTGTGCCGATACCTGCGAGGAGCTTGTTCGAGACCCTGTCCATGGAATCGAGGTTGCAGATGCCGGTCCAGGTGGCAATCGCGCGTTTCACCGCCGAAAAGCGCAGCAGATCGTTCTCTTCGATCGCTGTCAAAACACTGAGAAACGCCTCCGCTCTGCCGCAATCCGCATTCTCGCAGACCGCCTGGCGCACGCCTTCCTGCAGCCTTGCCGCCACCAGGAATTTGGCCAGAAGTTCATGGAGCTCTTTATTAGCGGACTTCACAATGCCCCGGATCAGCGGCACGGTGACCAGCACAGTATTGTTGTCACTGAGAATCGCCTCGCAGGCCGCCTCGATGACTGCATTGTCCCCCTGGTCGATCCTCGCTGCCACGATATCGTCAAACTGAATCATATGCAGATGGCGCGCATAGGAATCCTGCCCGATAAAATCGGCAAGTTCCGGATCGATATCGCTCGCTGCGCCGCCGGCCTGCAGGTATTGAAGCGGCGTGATGCCATACATGCCCAGCACCTTGTAGGCCTGCATGAGGCCGAAGGCGTCCAGCACATGCGCCATGGGATCTTTGGTGCGCACCGTGGGTCGGAACAGCGCTCTGGAATACTGGAAATCCGCAAACTGATCCAGCATATAGTCGTAATCCGCGCGGTACTCCTCCGGCACCAGCAGCGCGATCAAGTCCTCGCACTCAGCGTGCATGATCTCTCGAAGCGTCTTCCCACTGCCGCGGACCATCTTTCTCGCCCACTTGTTGAGCACGGGGAACCCGCAGTGGGGATAATTGCTGAAGTTGCCGATCTCCTCAAAGAGCTCCTTGCTTTCCGGCGAAAGTTTGCGAACTGCTCTCTCGTGCTCCTTGTTCCATTTTTCTACTCTTTCCTTCTCCCATTTGGTTCTGGAATTATAGTCAAATGCCATGTCGTGCCTCTCTTTCACAATTTCCTACCACATGCGTCCCGCAAGGAAGGTCAACCTGATAAACGTGACCTCACTTTGCTCTCTGAGCGGCAGCACGTCCTCCCGTTTCTGATAGCGGACGCCGTCCACAAACAGCGCAACCATCCCGTCGTCAAAACACTGCAGCGCATTAGCCACTGCCTTCTCCGCATCTGCTTTCCGATCGTCCATCGGATCCCCATACGAAACCTTCCCGGCAGCCGCCTTGTCCTCAATAGCCTCTTCCGTGAAGAGCCGCAGAATTTCTCCGGCATCTTTCTTCTCATTGTATTCCCGCACATTGCGTCTGACGGTTTCTGCCAGAAACTCCTCCACCGTCATCTCCCTGTCCGGATACTCCTCCACCCTCTGCACAATCGTGGGCTTTCTCCGCGACGCGCCTTTTACGTTGATCCTGATCTGCATTTTAACCCCCTTGACCGGATTTATTCCGTCTATACCATCATACCACAATACAGAGGGTTCTTTATCTCAATCCTCCCTGCTTGCATGCCTGCTTTCCTTGACAAAACAATACTTATGTCATTCAATTGACTTTGCGGGAAATCGATGCACTGCAAACGATACGATGTAAGCAGTACGATGTAAACGGTACGCTATAAGCGGCCCTTTGAGAATGGCCCTTCACTGATACTGCATCGCAAGTTTCCCCAATGACCTATCGAAAAGGATGTGAGAAAAAGACATGGATCATACAGAAGTAACTATCAATCATAACGCCGGTAAAAGTTTTGCCATCTCCGCCGCCATGGTCATCGCCAGCGCGATCCTATGGGGGCTGTACGGCACCTTTGTCACAATACTGACTTCTATGGGACTGTCCCGCAATGCGTTGGTCTTCCTGCGCATGCTGGGCACGTCTATCCCCGTGGGACTCCTGATCTGTGCGACGGACCGCAAGGCCTTCCGGGTTCGCAAGGCGGACATCCCTCTTTTCCTCTGTAACGGTCTGCTCAGCCTGCTCTTCTTCACATTCTGTTACACAGCCGCGATCAAAGTCACCAAAATAGCAACCGCCGCCGCACTTCTCTACACAGCGCCGGCCATCGTCATGGTCCTTTCCGCCATTCTCTTTCATGAAAAAATGAATGCGCGCAAAGTCTTCTGCTGCCTGCTGGCTGTGGTGGGGTGTGCCTTTGCGTCAGGACTGGGGGCAGAATTGTTTGCAGGAGGCGGTGTGCCCATTGCTGCCGCCGCAAATACTGCTTCCACTGCAGTTTCCGGCTCTGCTGCGGTCTCCAGCTCTGCAGCCTCTGTTTCCACCAGCTCCTTGATCACGCCCGCAGGGCTCTTACTGGGCCTCGGCGCCGGTCTGGGCTATGCGCTCTACAGCATTTTCAGCAGAATCATTCTCAACCGGGGCTATTCCGTCTACACAAACGTATTCTATAGCTTCGGCGTAGCCATGATCGGCTTCTTCGTTCTCTCTGTCATGGATGGCAGTATCGGACAGGTATGGGAGAGTCCTTCTCGCACAGCGCTTGCGCTTCTGTGCGGCCTCCTCACCGGAAGCTTTGCCTATGTGCTCTATACGACCGGTATGAAGGGCATGGAAACTTCCCGCGCGGCGCAGCTCACCACAATCGAGCCTGTCACGGCAGCCCTCCTCGGCAGCCTGCTTTTCCATCAGCCTCTTTCCCTCTGGGAAATCGCAGGCATCGTGATGGTTGTGGGCTCTGTCGTACTCATGAATGCAGGCGATTAACCATAAGCAATGCGATTGAAGCCGCTGCTATTCTCATTTACTCGGCACAACGACTTGCACACGTGAGTGCCTGCGCTGCACTTCACAAACGCGCTGCCTATGTGCTATCCTATTCATTACGTCACCCGTAAATAACACAACATTTTTTTTTACTTAAAAGAGGTAACCATCATGCCCTGTACAACCCTGCTTGTCGGCAAAAAAGCAACCTATGACGGCTCTACCATGATCGCCCGCAATGACGATTCCGGTGCCGGCCGCTATACTCCCAAGAAACTGATCATGGTCACACCGGAGCAGCAGCCCCGCACCTATCATTCTGTGATCAGCCACGTAACCATCGAACTTCCCGACAACCCCATGCGCTACTCCTCAGTTCCTAATGTCCTTCCCGATGAGGGCATCTGGGCAGGCGCCGGCATCAACGCCGCAAACGTAGCCATGACGGCCACTGAGACCATCGCCTCCAACGAACGCGTTCTCGGCGCAGACCCACTCGTCGTCTATAAGGCCGCTGAGGGTGAAACGCCCGCGCAGATCGGCGGCATCGGCGAGGAAGATCTCGTCACACTCGTACTGCCCTATATCCACAGTGCGCGCGAGGGCGTCCTTCGCACCGCATCTCTGCTCGAGCAATACGGCACCTATGAAATGAACGGTATGGCTTTTGCCGATGCCGATGAAATCTGGTGGATGGAGACCTTTGGCGGACACCACTGGATCGCCCGAAGAGTGCCGGACGACCAGTATGTCGTCATGCCCAATGAGTCCGGCATCGACCGATTTGACCTAAGCGATGCGTTTGGCAAGCAGAAAGAGCACATGTGCAGCGCCGATCTTCGCACCTTCATCGCGGACAATCACCTGAATCTTTCTATGGAGGATGAAGACGGTATCTTCAATCCGCGTGTGGCTTTTGGCACACAGACAGACGCCGACCATGTGTACAACACGCCCCGCGCGTGGTTCATGCTGCGCTACTTTAACCCCAAGAGCGCCAAGTGGGACGGCCCCGACGCACAGTACACGCCTGTGAGCGACGACCTGCCCTGGAGCATGAAGCCGGAGCGCAAGATCACGGTCGAGGACTTCAAATACATCCTCTCCAGCCACTTCCAGGGAACGCCCTACGACCCCTACAATGTGTGCGGCGACGTTTCTATGCGCGGCGCCTATCGCTGTATCGGCGTCAACCGGACCGATTTCCTGGCCCTGCTACAGATCCGCCCTTACATGCCGGAGGCGTTTAGAGCTGTGGAATGGCTGACTTTTGGCTCCAATGTATTCAACACATTTGTGCCCTTCTATACCAATACAGAAAAAGTGCCGGCCTACCTCTCCTGCACGGAGAAGGAAGTCGACACCGATAGTTTCTATTGGAGCTGCCGCCTTGTCGGCGCACTCGCGGACGCGCAGCACAAAGCCTGCAAGATCCACATCGAGCGCTACCAGATCAAGACCATGGCCGAGGCGCATCGGATCCTAGGCGAGGCCGACAAGCTGGCGGCCGATCTTCTGGAGATGAAAGCCGATCCGCAGGTCGTCATCGACTCCGCCAACCAGGAACTGGCGGACATGCTCAAGCGTGAGACCGATGACGTGCTGGGCAAGGTGCTGACTGAGACCAGCAACCTCATGAAGAATGCGTATGCGAGATCGGATGCGTGATAGTGGCGCATGCTTGTTGACGCATCAAAAATAATCTTATGAACCAGAAGAGCCTGTTTCATACCGCTAGTCTTCGGTGGTATAAAACAGGCTCATTTCTTTTTCAGATTTCTCACAGCTTATCGCGACAGTTGCAGATAATTTAGAAATCCAGCACATCCACTATTCTATCCCTCGGGATTCCGCACCGCTCTGCAAATCGATCTGCCTTGGCGATCACATCCGGCGAATAGACATGATCTGCATGATGCGCGTCCGCTCCATAAATAACAGTATTTCCTACTCTCGCAGCAATCTTCCAGAACTGCTCACAGGGGTAGTTGCGGTCCTCACGAACGCCCAACAGATTGATCTCCAATGGTATTTCAATTTCTTTGCAATATCGGCAGAGAGCAGTCATCTCCTCTTCATAGATTTCGGTCGGACCCGTGTACCAGATCACATCCGGGTGAGCAAAATAGAGGAATTTTCCTGTTTCCAACGCTTCTTGAGTCTGTTTGCAGTAGTTTCTGAGCCTCTGTACACTGTCAGAACGAGCCCCACAAAAAGGTGCATTCACACCATTCCCCAGATAATGCTGCCCCAGAATCATATATTCAATCGGATAGGGCTCTAAAAGTCTTAACAGAGGTTCCCATAACGTGTACAGATACTCAACTTCCAGCCCCAAGCGGATATCTATATCGTCCTTATATTCCCACTTCAAGTCCAGAATTGTATCTACATAACCTTCTAAGTCCTTGGGTTCCATTTTGACGGGACATACAAACCCGTCAGGATAGACCTGCGGCGTGTGATCCGAAAATCCCAGTATTTTAATCCCTGTAGCGATGGCGTTCTCCACATATTCCCGTTCAGTACCGTCCGCGTGATGGCAGCGCCAGGTGTGGTTGTGATAGTTTGCGATCATTTCCATGTTTACTCCTGTTCCTGCGGCCGCTTTGTGCACCGCCATAATCCCATACTATCACAGATTACGCCGGAATGGTCTCCTTTGTATTACGCTTCCTGCGCCGCCTTTTCCTGGTTTTCCTTGATCTTGCGCTGATCCTCTTCCGCGTACTTCTCAACATTAATCTTAATATCAGCGATGGTTTAAGAACTATTGAAATCTACAGGGCTCTCAAACTCCGGAGGAATCAAGACGAGGCCTTACTTTGTTTAAGAACTATTGAAATCTACAGGGCTCTCAAACCTGGATCCGCAGGGAGAACTCTCGCCGTTCGTTTAAGAACTATATGGATCTACATGGCTCTCAAACAAGCAGTTCCGCGGTGCGAAGCACGCCTTGTTTAAGAACTATATGAATCTACAGGGCTCTCAAACTCCGGAAGGACGTAAATCATTCGACCGTTGGTTTAAGAACTATATGAATCTACAGGGCTCTCAAACGGAAGTTCCCACTTACTATTAATTCCGCACGTTTAAGAACTATATGAATCTACAGGGCTCTCAAACTGCTTGAGGCTCTCATACATGCTCTGCATCGTTTAAGAACTATATGAATCTACAGGGCTCTCAAACCCACCTTGAACTTAGCGCGGATGTTTTCAAGTTTAAGAACTATATGAATCTACAGGGCTCTCAAACTCTTCCGTTTCCTTGATGAGCTCACATGCGGTTTAAGAACTATATGAATCTACAGGGCTCTCAAACGTTGAGATAAAATGATAGTGTCGCAAGATAGTTTAAGAACTATATGAATCTACAGGGCTCTCAAACGTATCCCTTGCTTGATAAGTAGTAGTCCAGGTTTAAGAACTATATGAATCTACAGGGCTCTCAAACCTTCTTAATAAATTGTCATGTGGTTTTCATGTTTAAGAACTATATGAATCTACAGGGCTCTCAAACCGAGGAACTTTCTTGTCTTTGTCCAGAGATGTTTAAGAACTATATGAATCTACAGGGCTCTCAAACAAAGTATGAATATCCTCCGGAAGTGGCCAGTTTAAGAACTATATGAATCTACAGGGCTCTCAAACCCGTAATGAGGATATAAGACACACGTACAAGTTTAAGAACTATATGAATCTACAGGGCTCTCATGAGCTGTCCTCGGTTTAAGAACTATATGAATCTACAGGGCTCTCAAACTGCGGTGCGGTATCGGACAACCAAGAAACTGTTTAAGAACTATATGAATCTACAGGGCTCTCAAACCTAAGTGAACGATCTTACTCGAGTTCCAGTGTTTAAGAACTATATGAATCTACAGGGCTCTCAAACCCGTAATGAGGATATAAGACACACGTACAAGTTTAAGAACTATATGAATCTACAGGGCTCTCATGACGAGTTCATCTGTTTAAGAACTATATGAATCTACAGGGCTCTCAAACGATAAATCGCTTCGTGATGCTGTTTGGCTTGTTTAAGAACTATATGAATCTACAGGGCTCTCAAACACGGTGTTTACGCATGGGGTTATTTTGGATGTTTAAGAACTATATGAATCTACAGGGCTCTCAAACACACCTTCACGGATACGTCCACGTCTTCCGGTTTAAGAACTATATGAATCTACAGGGCTCTCAAACACGAGTGATTGACCGGAAAAAGAACGCCGAGTTTAAGAACTATATGAATCTACAGGGCTCTCAAACAGAGATCGGCGTTGACGGATCGGTCAGAGAGTTTAAGAACTATATGAATCTACAGGGCTCTCAAACAACAGGGCGCTTATGAGGGCACACCGGCAGGTTTAAGAACTATATGAATCTACAGGGCTCTCAAACGCGATACAGAAGCAGGGATATGTTACAAAGTTTAAGAACTATATGAATCTACAGGGCTCTCAAACACAATCTGTCCGCAGTAACCGGCTACGATCGTTTAAGAACTATATGAATCTACAGGGCTCTCAAACCCCTTTTCCTGTAGCACATGAATCTCCGCAGTTTAAGAACTATATGAATCTACAGGGCTCTCAAACCAACGGCGCTTATTGGCCTGGTGATGACAAGTTTAAGAACTATATGAATCTACAGGGCTCTCAAACCAAAGCAACAGCTCGGAAAGTAGGAAGAAAGTTTAAGAACTATATGAATCTACAGGGCTCTCAAACCGGGCCGTTGCCTTGCACGGTGGCGTTAAAGTTTAAGAACTATATGAATCTACAGGGCTCTCAAACAAGCTCGTGATCTTTCCCTCGCCTCCGGAGAGTTTAAGAACTATATGAATCTACAGGGCTCTCAAACTAACCAAAAACTTCGAGGAAATCACTCGATGTTTAAGAACTATATGAATCTACAGGGCTCTCAAACCGAGCGGGACGAAAGAACAATCGTCCGGCTCGTTTAAGAACTATATGAATCTACAGGGCTCTCAAACGAAACAGCAATATTGGTGAGCGGAATATCAGTTTAAGAACTATATGAATCTACAGGGCTCTCAAACACGGGCCGTCCGGTCGTGTACAACAGCAGGGTTTAAGAACTATATGAATCTACAGGGCTCTCAAACTGATGAACGACAACCCCAGCGCGCGAAACGGTTTAAGAACTATATGAATCTACAGGGCTCTCAAACTTACGCCGGTCAGGATCATGCTTGAGCCTGGTTTAAGAACTATATGAATCTACAGGGCTCTCAAACGCTTGAGCCGCTCACTGTATCCGTCGATTGGTTTAAGAACTATATGAATCTACAGGGCTCTCAAACTACACGGACATGCAGGAGTTGGCTGGAATGGGTTTAAGAACTATATGAATCTACAGGGCTCTCAAACCTCAAATTTCTTTGAGATTCTCTCCGAGCTTTGCTGCTTGGTATGCAGTCGTAGATTTGTATATGTACTTACTTGATGATAACACATTTATCCTTATCAATTATATAAGTTCTTGAGCCAGCCTGAAATACTGGCTCTCTATTCTCAATAAAAACAATTCCCAGTTTATGGTATTCGCAAATCTCAATCAATTTATGGACAGCTTCTGCATCCAAGTAACTAAATATACTTACGAAAATAACCAATTTCCGATTTAATAGCCGTGCTTGTACTTTTATATATTCTACCAGCCTTTCCAGCAACGTATTGCATTGTGGATCCAGCCTTACATCAAACGCTTTGAACATCTTGAGCAAGTCAAGATCCATTTCATTTGTGATCATTTCATACGGCACATGATAGGAAAGCTTATCCAAATAATCGATGATTCGTGTTTGGAGTTCTGCCCTCTCTTCCACATACAGTTCCGTTGCTTCTAATAATTCACCATATAATCTGCTTTGAATCTTTTTAGAATTGAAGTCTATTGCAAAAGGATTGATGATCAGCTCTGCGGACTTTTCAAAAGACAACGCTTTCAAGCCATCAGACAGCACAGAATTACCTTCTCCATTAAGGCAGAGATTATAGAGGTCTTCTACAATTTCTGCCATAGCTTCACTATTTTCTAAAACCAGAATTGCCGGGACATTTTCATCAATAGCAATATCTAACATCCAATCAGCATTTACTAATTTCATAAAAAAACTATCCTCTCCGAGGTGTCCAGCATCCCATTTGCTGCTTTTCCAACGATATACTCCATGCGCGCAAATTGTTTCTCCGTAACCCTCAGAACTTGAACCAGCCCCTCCGGCGGTTTGTGCGCACGCACGTTTGTCACGATAGTTTCTGCTGCTGTATCATTGGTCGCAAGTTTGCAATAAATACTTTCTTGTAGCATTAAGAATCCCGATTTAATCAGGTATTTACGAAAACGAGTATATTCTTTTCTCCCTGCTGCCGTTGTGACCGGAAGGTCAAACATCACAATTACTCTCATATATCGGAAGCTCATAGCATGTAAAACTTGATTTGGGAAATATCCTGATCGTTTAATGCATCAAATACACTGCGCGTGTAAATTTTAACTGCTTTTCCCAAAATCTCTTTCCGGCCATCAATTTGAACTTCTTGATTTAGAATCGATATCATATGATGCTTCTCATCCTTTTCAAACTGTGTTGGTTTCATCTCCACAACAAATCGGTCAACAATTGGCCGATATGGTTCCATGAGATCGCACGCCAAATTGAATTGATTGAACATATTGTCATGGAATAACCCGATCTGGGTTATGTAACCGTTTGATACAATTTCACGTGTGAATAGTGAAAGTATGATGCTATATCCATAATTCAGTGCTGCATTTAATGGAGAATCTTCGGTTCTTGTAAAGTCCTTTCCAAATAGTGCATTAAAGTATACCTTTGCCGCATGCCCTTCTCTATTTGTCTCATCTCCAAATGCCAATTCTTTTATATACTGATATAGTAAGGATGCTTCTGACTTATTTCGTTCTTGAAGATGCTCCGCCTGTTTTCGTATCTTCTCCGCAACAATTTCTGTCCAAACAGCCGCTTTGTTTTCTTCTGACCATTCAACCTGATGTCGGATTTTAGCACTTGTATCGTGTGATCCATAATACGGTATCAGTTCGGAAGATGGATTTCTTTTCTCGTCACAGAAAATCACCTTAACCTTGTTCTTGATAAGTTCATTCATGAGGTACGCTGTAAACGAAACTGCCGTGCTCTCTACAATCAGCATCTCAATTTCATTTACATGTACCTTTATTGTTTCTTCGCCGCGGACTACCATGCAGCCGAGCTGATAATCAAGCTTGGCTGTACTGGTAATCACGATTGTTCTCCAGCTCATATTGTCAGCATATCCGTCTCATATTCATAGATACCAGACGGAGACATTGAAACCAACATGAATTGATTGTATCCGTTTATTTTTTTGTTTAGCGTCGGCACGCCTTCATTTGGACTTCCACCTATTAAGCTCAAATCTGCCTGTTTTTTACTACCCGATGTCAATTGTAAAATCTGTTTCAACACTAAAAGCTGTTCCGCAATAGTAATACTCTCAAACTCTTCTTCATATTTGGCCAGTTTATCGCCAATTGAATTGGGTCGATTTTTGTATATTCCATTAGTGTGTTTTTCTTTTAATGCGTCATAAAGCGTCTTGTTGTTCTCTTTATTTATCAGGCTCCTTGTATTTCTGTTGTTTTTTCCTTCTGACCTATTTTTATTCACCAATTCGTTCCACTTTTCAACAGCACCTGACACATTCTTAGGATCCTCTGTGCACTTAATCAATCTGCTGACATACTCATTCATTTCAGCCTGCAGTTTTGTTTCAACCGCACTAGTCACCGTAAGCTGTTTGTTTGTTCTGCCTGTAAGATATAAGAGGAAACCATTCACCTTAATCAGCGAATACATTTTAATCTTTTTCAACCTTACTGACGGATCCTGGTACCCGAGCGTATCTTTGCAATACTGTTCCATCTTTTCTTTGGAATTCAGCTTGTCTTTCAGATACAACGGCATTGCCTCAAGTGTACGTATCCTTTGTTTTTTCACTGTATGCTCAACCAGGAAGAAATATGCGCCAGTGTACTTTTTATATCCTCCGTACCTTGTTACATCATGCATTTTTCCGTCTGTCGAACTGACAGGAACATACCCCACACCTTTTGCCTTTGTCGCATCATCTGCGCTACAAATATTGATATCCCACAGTTGGCCATGCTCTTCATAGTTCATTCTTGTGACCAAAGGTGTATATCTGGCCATTACGCTACGCACAGTACGTATGCTTTCCCAGCCTTTTGTTTTCCATGCCACTTCATCGCCACGGATGACCGGATAATCGAACAATTTGTCCATATGATATTTATAGTGCTCAGGGTCTCTTTTATACTGCTTTACGAAGTTTATAGGATTCTTAGTAAACTTCACATTATATGCATTGCCAACAACGATGTTCAGATACGCATCGTTTGCATGGTGGAAGTTATTCACCTCCCGGCACTTAATCAGATCAAATTTGTGCCTGAAATCACTTACTACTCCTGCTTTTGAGTATATGATCTCCGATTCAGGGAATGAGTTCTCAAATATATCTGTGATTGTCTTTGTTCCCTGCCTGGTTTCTACAATCTGACGGCTGATAAAGGACGCCAGTTCCTCTTCAGAGAACTGCGTGCTGCGTACAAGCCTTTCAAACTTCTCTTTTGTAATAAATCCCTGATCACATAGGTTCTTCCACCATGCAAATCTTACTCTCCTTATTTCCGCTTCGATCGGGAACGTATCACTTTTGTGGCTGTTAAGCTGTTTTTTGACCAAAACAAGGTTCTTCTCGATACTGTCATCCTTCACAAAGTGCCGAGGGTAAATATGATCGATATCGTAAAGGTTATCATTAAACAGGTCCCCTAATTCAATCGGTTCCCCTGTGTACATGCATCTTCCCTTTTGTGTGTAGTAAAGATATAGTTTCTTGCTTCTAAATCTGGAATCCGGAGTATCAGAAATTTCTTTGCTCCACTCTCTGCCATCCTCTTTGCAGCCTTTGTACAGTTCTTCAAACTTTTTCTTACGGCTGTCCTTTCTTGTCTTATCATTTTTCCCTTCAGCGTCTCGCGCCATCTCAATAAAGATCTTAGCAGGCGGGCACTTCATGACCTTAACAATTTCACGCACCACAAGAATAGTCTGCCATACCATACGGCGGACTGGCGCAGAAATATAAAGATCTTCAAGATCTTCGTACTCTATCTCTTCGAAGGATTTATTGATTTCTCTTCCTTTCTCCTGCAGTTCATCGATATATGTATAATGACCGCTTAAGCACTCCATCAGATTTACATTTTCATTCCACATTCTTCCAATGAGCGTAAGTACCTCTCCGGTTTCTCGATCTGCTCCCTCCAGCTCAAGTACTGCCTTGGATAGTCTTCCCCAGTCTCTGAACTTGATGCCGCATATCCTTTTAATCTGTTTATCTGTAATCTGATCTCCAAATTTTTCTTTGATCCGCTCTTTCAGAAAAGACTTAGAGTCGCCATATACCGTTGCCCAGAAAATAATCTTTTCCGCCATTTTCTCCTGCTCATACGACAGCACATCTGTGGAAAAAATTTCTCTAAAACGGAGGTAGCTTGACAACGAATTCTTAAAGTCTCCATCAATACCCGTAATTTCTATTTCATCTTTCTTAGATGCCAGTCCCCGTACAATCAGATACTCTCTGATCTTTTTGTCCGTGACTTTTTTCTCTCTGCGGAACAGATCATTGTAGATACTCTGCTTTAACTCAACACCTATTGGATTGCCGTTGATCTTTAAATTGTTTAACTCATTTAGCACCATGAATTTCTCATAGAGCAATGAATTCTTGGGTAGTACATATTCAGATTGAATGTATGTACAATGGCGCACCATTTTCTGAATAAATTCTTCTGATGATGCCTTCACATCTATTTTTTTATTAAAATTCCACGGTAATACTCTGCCTGCTTCTCTTCGCACAACCCATGCATTATGCGCCCCATCGTTATAGAGCGGGCCAATATAATAGGGAATCTGAAAAGAGAACAGCGCAACGATCTTCTCACTATTTGTGAGGCCGGATTCATCAGTATTTCGGAGAAAAGGGAGATATCCCTCTGCATTGGAAAGTATTTTCCGCAGTTCTTTAAGGTGTACTTGATTGGGGATTACACCATTTGCAGAAGTTAACTGCTTGGGCAAAAAGCTTTCTTTATCTATTTCGTCCAATACATATTGTATCCTTTCATCCTGCGGTACCTTCTCCTGAAAAGCTTTCAGGTCCTTTTTAATCCTGCTGTAAAACTCATCACGGTTCTTCTTTGCTCCTCTTCTGACTTTTCCTTTTTCTTTATCAGAATTGACCGAACCCACATAGGCGCTGTAGTTATTGTCAGCCATGATGCGGAACATCTTGTTATACTGGCCTTTTCCATATTCCCTATATAGTTCTTTAAGAAGTCTCAAGTCATCGGCATGTTTGTTATAGGACTGAATTCTCGCATCTGATAAATATTTTTCTCCACCCATAATATGGGCGAGGAGACCCCAGTCATGCATTTGCTTTAACAACTGAACTATTTCATAAGAGTCTTCATCAAGCATTGTCTGAATTTCCGCATCTTTTTCCTCGTAGCTTCCTTCTCGGAAAGATACTGAAAATTTCTTATTTTCCTCATCGAACTCAATATCCGGAAATGCTTTAGAGAGAACGCCTTTTAACCCGCAAATCAGTTTTATCATTTCTGCTTCAGGCATTTTCTTGTTAATCTGCAGCAATTCCATTAGCTGCTCGCTGCGTCTGGAATTACTAAACTTTCTGGATGCGAGTATGCCTTTCATCTTCTCCACATCGTAAGCGGAAGGAAAATTAATGGTTCTCTCAACTAACTGGGCATAGATATCTTCAAGCCCATCAGAATCGCTATCTGACAGATTTGCATTTAAGAAATGCCCGCGGTGTTTGAAAATATTCAATATAGCAAGGTAAACAAGTCTAACGTCCTTGGGCTCTTTAGAATGAATCAAATCACTTCGCAAGTGAAACACTGTTGGATAGTCTTTGTAATAGTCCTTATCCGTATAACTGTCACCTGCAAACAATGCAAATCGCTGCTCTTGTGTTTTATCATCAGGAAAGTACTTGCTATCATCCAACCGTTGATAAAATCCCGGATCAACTTTCTCAATTGCATCCGAAAAAATCTCCTTTACCAGGCCAATCCTTGCCTTTTCTCTTTGCAATCTTCTTCTGGAAACACGCTGGGTCCTTCTGACTGCTGCAGACTCCGCTTCTTGGAATAGACGAACTCCCCACAAATCCTTTCCCTTTGCCCTTATTAAATGATATTCTGGGTCTGTGACTGCCCACCCCAAAGAAGATGTACCCATATCAAGTCCGAGATAATATTTTCTAGCCATTTGTACCCCTTTCTTTACACTACTAATGGTCTTTCAATTATCCGCCACATTCGCCTTTTGATGAATTACCTTGACGATTAACCCTGAAATTGTTAATATACTTCTATCTACAGGGTGAGTTCAAATAAGGCTTTAGCCGATATCGCACCTCGTGTCCGCATTGTGCGGGATTTTAAGAGAATCGTTTCGATTCTCTTTTTTTATGTCTTAAGGCTTTTTTAAAAAAATCGTAAACATAGTCTCAAGTCGACTTATATATTGTACAATAGGTTTGTTGGCTATGAGCTATTCGATTCAAGGTTGTGGTCCGAGTTGGTCAAAAAAACGACCTCCTGCCATTTTTCTGCTAATTAATCCCCACATACAGCGCCATACAGCGCACTTAAGGGTGCATCTGTTGAAAAATCAACTCCGCAAAATGCGCTGAACATATGGATTCGATGAAAATAAGTGTCCGTCACAGTGACTTCAACCAGGCGCAACGCAAGATGGAGGAAAGAATATATGGATTGGGAAATGACTCTACGCAATGAACGCGAGAAGGGGCGAGAAGAAGGCCGTATAGAAGAACGGGCCAAGACAGAGGAGCAGCGGAAGCGAGCGGAGGCTGAGAAAAATCGCGCTGACGCTGCAGAAGAACGAATTCGAAAATTAGAGGAAAAGCTTGCGCTGTTGGAAAAAGATGTTCATTAACTAGCGGCTCTATTTCACATCGCAGAGATTTCTCTTATACAGCCTCAAGCTGTATAATAAACATAATAAACACATCATATTAGGAGGCCCCCATGAACAACATAGAAAGACGCGAAAACGGAATGCTATATATCTCGGACGACGCAGTGATGGCCGAGCAGAAAATTGTTCGCAAGCTTGTGCAGGAATTCAATACAATGGATCGGTCAGATTTTGATGGGCTGGCCGCTCAGATCAAGAAGATTCTCGGCAAGTCCGAAAACGCTTTTATCAATCCGCCTTTCTATTGCGACTATGGCAAAAACATTGAACTGGGTAAGAACTTCTTTGGCAACTACAATCTGACAATCTTGGATACTGGCAAGGTCAGGATTGGCGACAACTGCCAGTGCGCGCCCAATGTGTCCATTTATACTGCAGGACATCCGGTACACCCCGCGACCCGCAACACACTGTATGAATATGGAATCGACGTCACGATTGGCGACAATGTCTGGATTGGCGGCAATGTCGTCATCTGCCCCGGCGTTACCATCGGCGACAACGTTGTGATCGGCGCCGGAAGTGTTGTGACCAAGGACATTCCTGCATGGAGTGTCGCCGCCGGCAACCCTTGTAAGGTCATCCGCAAGATCACCGAGGCCGACCGCTACACATACTATAAGGGCGTTTCCGCGGACGATGAGGCTGTCGCGGACATGCAGCGCATGTGGGCCGAGAACACGGATCCGGTGAAATTCCCCACGGCAGACGAGTGATACTCAGGTCAAAATACGAAAAGACAATTCAGTCATGACTCATATTCATAGGGCTCATGACTTGCATATGCTATGTTACACGGCTGGACAAACATATCCATATAAAAAACAGATCGCAACCAAATCAAATATTGTTTTTACAGCAAGTAAAAGGGGTGTTAGACTGGGTTAGAAATGATAGCCCGGTCACACCCCTTTCACAGCGTTTGTGAACAATACAAATATATCAAGTGAATCGATGAATACAACATCCAAACTCTTCTCCAACACCCGCACGCTAGGCACCGCCTGCATGCTGGCCGCCTCCCTCTGCTTCTCGACGGGAGGCCTTCTCATGAAGCTGATTCCCTGGAATCCGCTCGCCATCAACGGCGCGCGCAATCTGATCGCCTGCTTGGTGATCGGCCTCTACATTCTTGTGACCCATCACAAGATCAAATTTAATTTCACTGTGCTAGTCGGCGCGATCTCCATGGCCGGCGTGACGACGCTCTACTCGATTGCCAACAAACTGACTACCGCGGGCAACACGATCATTTTGCAGTACACTGCGCCGATTTGGATCGTGATCCTGATGTTTCTGATTTTTGGCCAAAAACCAGATAGAACCGCCCTAATTTCCATCCTGATCGTATTCGTCGGCATCCTCTGCTTTTTCTTTGAGGGACTGTCGACCGGTAAGTGGCTGGGCGACGCGTTGGCGCTCCTGTCCGGCATCTTCTACGCAGGCGTGTTCATGCTCAACAACTTCGAAAAGGGAGACGCGCTCTCGTCCGTCTTCTTCGGACAGCTGGCATGCGGCGTGTTCCTCTCACCGTTTGTGTTGCAAGAGACCAACTTCACCCCGCCGGTCCTCCTCGCCGTCTTCCTGCTCGGCGCAGTCCAAGTGGGCCTGGCCTACGTCTTCTTCACGACGGGAACCAAGTACACGGATCCGGTCACGGCCTCCATCATCAACGCGCTGGAGCCCATCCTCAATCCAGTGCTGGTCGCGGTCTTCTATGGCGAGCTGCTCGGCAAGTGGTCGCTGGTCGGCGCGGCAATCGTCATTTGCGGGATCCTGTTCTATAACTTGGCGTCCATCTATACGGATCGCAGGCAGGCACAAGTGTAACCGTTTTTGACATGCGTGCTGTATGTGACCAACATTCGCTTTTAACTGGCGCAGAGAGATTTCCATTGTAATTACAAATATAAATACCGGACAAACGAGCAATCACACTCGCCTGTCCGGTTTTCATTTTTTATAGAAACTTTTTTACAGTCCGCATCACTTTTCGGATCGTCTTAATATCTTTCATCGCCTTCCCGCACTCCAGCGAGTGATTCGCGTCCTTGGTCAAGTACAACGGCACGCCCTTTTCCTCGCAGATTCGGACGATCTCCTCGGTCACCGCCCACGGATCGCCGGTTCCGTGGAAAGCGATCGCGCTGGATTTGCCCACGTCGCTCGTCTCAGCCGCGTCGACTGCATCCGTCTCACCGGCCGCCCCAGCCGATTTGCCCGCATCAATCGCCTCAGCCGCGCTGACCACACTAGCCGCGCCGGCTGCACCAGAAACGCCAGCTGCGCCGTCCCCCACCGGGAACCGAAATGTCTCGACAAGCGGCGTGTAGAGAACCTGCCGCACATTGATTCCGTGCTCCGACGCATAGGACAGCGCGACGACCGTTCCGACGCTCTTGGAGAAGAACACGATCTCATCATAATCGCTCCACGCCACGTCCTTTAAGATGTCCTCCGACTGCTCTCTCGCGCTGACAAAACACTGATACATCTTGGCCGCATCACCCTTCACATTGGGCGGGAAGTTGCCATAGGGCACCCGCACGACTTCGAATCCCTTCTCCGCAGCGAGCTTCGCGCTGTAATACAAAAGCGGCTTGTCACATGTATAGCCGATGCCGGGAAATAATACTGCAATCTTACTCATTCGATTTCCTCACTATTCTTGATCTTATAAAATGAAAAGGCTGGTTTTAACTTCCCCGCCTTTTCAATAATTCTCTTATGAATGTGAGTATAACATCTAATCAAGGCTTGTGCACTTGTCGGCCGCCTGTTTCGCAACCTGAATGCAGCTTACGCCTCCGTCGGCCGGCCGTATCTGGCTTCGATGAATTTTTTGACAGCGCCTGCGAGGATCCAGAGGATCCAGGAGATGGCCCAGGTACCTGTCAGGAAGCTGAAGCCCAGATAGACGCAGGTCACAAGCGGCCAAAACACAGCCATGATGGACTGCAGGTTGCGGTCTCTGTAAGTGTACTTGTACGTGTCTTCCTTCTCGACGTGAATGAATCTCTTCCTGCCTTCGGCGGCTCTGGCCGCTCGCTCTTCAGCCTGTGCCACGCGTTTGTAGTGCGACTTTCTGAAGATCTTGAGGGCGAGCATTGCGACACCGGCTCCGACAAAGAAGAAGAACAGAGCGGCTCCAAAGCCGGACTGGAAAAGGACAATGGGCACCGGGCTGAGCATGCAGAGCACGATTCCGGTGACCTTCTGTCTCGCGCCTTCTTCCTCGGACTGCTTGCGCTGATCTTCGAAGATCTCCCTCGCCTCCTCATCAAGGACACAAGGCTGCGCTTTGAGGAACTTCCACGGCTTCATGAGAGAGCCAGAGATCAGGAAGCAGGCAACTGCCGCTGCAATGCAGACAAAGAACATCGCGACCCCGAAGGAGGAAAGGAAATCTACAAACCAGCCATAGCCCATATCACCCAGCCATATCGCACTGGCCGGAGAGATTATGCACAACAGTACGCCAAAAGCTCGCAGTAATGTGGAAGAATTCCCTGTCCCCAGGTACTCGCAAATCTCATCCGCAGTGATGATCCGGCGCTCCTGCGCATAAGTGCGCTTAGCCGAAGACCGCGTTCTCTTCGTATATGCCCGCTCGTCCGAAGACCGCTCTCTCTTCGTATATGCCCGCTCGTCCGAAGCCCGCTCTCTTCGTGCGCCTGCATAGGCGTATGTCTTCCGCTCTGCAGATTCCCGCACAAACTCTGCCGCTCTCTCCCGGCTTTGTGCTTGTGCACCGTTTCCGCTCACGTTCGCCTGCGCACCGTTTCGGTTCAGGCAGTCTTCGATGCCCAGATCCTGCGCCAGTTCCTCGAGATTTCCGAATTCAGCGATTACTGTTCCGATTGCCTCGTTCTCACTGCGGCCTTCCTCGATCAACTCCGTATATTTGTCCTCCATCATGGCCGCAAGCTCTTCATACGCTCTGCGCACCTCCGGCGTGTCAGGAAGACCTGCAAACATCGCATTCAGATAATTTCTGATCGTTTCCATGACGTCTCCTTTCTCTATATCACTGCCTTCCGGGCAGCGAGCGAACTCCCGTCGGGGAGATAAAGTGCTCGATCACTTCTTTGGTGAGATTCCACTCTGCACACTTCTCTCTGTAGTACTCCCTGCCCGCATCCGTAATGCTGTAATAGGTGCGGCGCTTGCCGTTCTCTGCGTTCTGGGAAAATGAGGTGATATACCCATTCTTCTCCATGCGCGTAAATGCCGAATACAGGGTCGTCTCCTTGATCACATACTTCTCGCCCGAAATCGTGCGGATCATTCTGGAAATCTCATATCCGTAAGAAGGTCTGTCCAAGAGAAGGTACAGAATGATCGTGTCATTGTATCCGCGGATCACATCGCTGCTGATCGTGGTCATGTGCCTTCCTCCTTTCTCGTACCTGCTTCCAGTTTCGTTAATACATTCCGTTTCATCGTTGCATTCCATTCTCCAAATACATTGTCAGTCGTTGCAACGACTGTCGTAGTATACCTGTCGTAGTAAGAATATAGCACACTCCAAATGCTTTGTAAACACCCGGCTCAAATAATTGACCTCTCGTATTCATCCTATCGAGTAACGTAAAAAGGCACAGAAATCATCTATGAAGATGACTTCTGTGCCTTACGTACATTGAAACGTTTTCTGTTCAATACCCCACCAGCTGTACAGTCGTATAGGTGACGTTCATGGCCGGCAATATCCGGTCAAAGAGGTCGCGCGTCGAGAAGCGGATCGAACTCGTGTTGACGCAGGGGTGGCAGCCGAACTGCGCCTCCTCCAGCAAGTCCTCATCGATGAGCAGCCGCACCTTGTGGTCGTGGTCATTCATGAGGCCCAGCACCGATACGCTGCCAGGGAGCAGGTCCAGATACTTCTCCATATATTCCGGCTCGCCAAAAGACAGCCTGCTGATACCCAACTGCCCCGACAGCTCCTTAGTCTTGAATGGCTTGTCGCCGGGCATGATCAAGAGATAGAAATTGGTCTTCTGCCGATTGCACAGAAACAGGTTCTTGCAGATCCTCACATTCAGAATGGCGTCAATCTTCTCACAGGCCTCCATCGTCGTGGCTGGCTCGTCAAAGTGATCCGTGCGCACAAAGTCAACACCAAGCTTGTCCAACAGCTTGTAGGATCTGATCTCTCTGTCCTGTCTGCCTTCCATGTTGTCAGGCGACCCGTGATATAGTTCCATTTGTTTTGCCTCTTTCCATGTGAGTCAGCGGACCTGTTCTCTTTGACTCACCACTCAAACGTCAACTGCTCATACGGCCGTTCCGCCTGCAGCATCGGCAGCTCCTTGACAAGAAGGCGCTCCGCCTCCGCGCGCTCGCTGACCCAGGGTGTCACTTCTTCTCTTGTGAGGATCAGCGGCATCCTGTCGTGGACCGGTGCCATGGACGCATTGGCTTCTCTGGTCAGGATCACGAATCGCTGTTCCGGTCCGTATGGCCTCCAGATTCCCGCCAAATACAAGATTGGCTTGCCGGGGACCGTGAATGTGACCTTTTCTTTGCTCTTATCCCACTCATAAAAGCCTGCTGCCGGCAACACACATCGTCCCTGCTCGAAGCTTCCCCTGAAGGTCGGTCTGTCCATGACACTCTCCGCTCTCGCATTGATCAGCAACTTCCCCTTCTCAAAACCCGGAAATCCCCACTGCAAAACCTGCACCGCAAGAGGTGTTCGGGACGCGCCGTTTTCGCGATTTCCCTGTCTCACTGGATTGCTATCGGCATAGCCTGCAGAACTGCCAGCGTTCCCGCCCGTCAGCGCCAGCGCCTTCATAGCCGGTGTGTAGTCTCCAACGCGTTGAACAGCCATCTTCCCAGGTGCATCCGCCTGTCGCAGGATCTGCCCAACGAGCTCAGGAAAATCTTCTTCCAGTGCGTCTTCCGCATCATGGGTCCAGAAATATCGGCCGCACATATAAATCACCTCTAAAACTGCTTCACAACTTCCTTCACCAGCTTCTGCAGCTGTTTGCCCGCGCGGTTGGCCACCTTCTGGATCTCCTCGTGGGAGGTCTCGAAGGTCGTGTTGACAATCGCCATATCCGTGATGCAGGTGATGCCGAGCACTCTCATGCCCATGTGGCAGAGCGCCACGCCTTCACAACCGGTGCTCATGCCAACCGCATCTGCGCCGAGCATTGCATACATCTTGACTTCGTTGGGCGTCTCGTACGCCGGACCGGTGATCTGCAGATAAACGCCGTCTGCGAGCTCGATGCCCAAATCGTCCGCTGCTTTGTGCAGGAGTGCCTGCAGTTCTTTGTCATAAATGGCGCTGACATCCGGGAAGCGGACGCCGAGCTTGCTGTCGTTGGGTCCGACGAGTGGAGAGGGGACGAAGGCAGTGTTTTGATCCGTAATGCACATCAGTGTGCCCGGATGGAAACTGGTGTTGAGTCCGCCCGCCGCGTTGGTCAGGATGATTGCCTCCACGCCCATGAGCGCCATGACGCGGACCGGCAGGACAACCTTCTGTATAGGATAGCCTTCGTAATAGTGCACGCGTCCGTTCATGAGGACAACCGGCACCTTATCGATGTACCCAAATATATACTCGCCCTTGTGCCCCTCCACAGTGGACTGCGGGAATCCATCGAGTTCAGAACAGGGAATCCGTGTCACCACTTCGATGTCGTCGGCGAGTCCGCCCAGACCGGATCCGAGCACAATTCCAATTCTCGGCTTGAAATCTGTGCGCGCACGCACCGCCTGTAATGCCAGATCATAATCCGCCATTTTCTTGTCACCCATAGTTTTACCCCCTTTTCCACTTTTTGTAGGCGAGATGCGCTTATCTGAATCCTTTACGTCTCTCCGCCACGTCGATCAGTTCCTTTGCTTCCTCCATAGCTGCTGCCAGATAGGGTTCCTGCCACTCGCGGCCCTTCTTCTCCGCTTTCTTGATCTCCTCCCAGGCTGCGTCCTTCTCCGCGTCAGACGCATACCGCGCGTCACCAAACACATGCGGATGCCGTCTCACCATCTTGTCGGCCGCCGTCCGCGCCACATCTTCCAGCGTGAACAGCCCCTCCTCCTCGGCAAGGCTTGCATGAAAAAGGACCTGGAAGAGCAGGTCGCCCAGCTCCTCCCGGAGATTTTCGGCATTCCCCGTCTCTGCCAAAATATTAATCCCGCAGATTACCTCCGCCGGCCTCTTCGATACACGGCGCCTTCAGGGTCTCGTGCGTCTGCACGCGGTCCCAGGGGCAGCCGTCCTTGGCGCGGAGCCTCTCTACAATTGCTATCAGTCTTTCCATCTCGCTCATCTTGTTCGCCGTCCTATCTTTCCTGCCCTGCTGCGCAGGCCAATCCCTGCGGCGGGCTAAGCCCATCGAACCGGGAAAACACGTCCCAGCAGACCAGCCCAATCTCTATTGGCGGACCACGCAGCTAACTGCTGGTCCGCCCCACATGCCTTACAGAATTTAGCTTATGAAATTGGTCGCCTGCCAGCTCTCATTCTCGGGAAGGCCGTACTGATGGCCATATTTCTCCTTGCCCAGCGCGATGCTCTTCATGAGGAAGCTCATATTGCGAGCCAGGACGCGCATGGTCTGCATGCCTTCGTGGTCCTGCGCCGCCTCCCCTTTCATTCTGCCGTGCACGCTGTTCCAGTACTGGCTGGATGCGACAGGCATGCCGGAGATGGTGAAGTACTTATTGAGCTCATCGAAGGTCGCGGAACATCCGCCTCTTCTGGCCACGGCTACACTGGCGCCGACTTTCATTGTTTTGTCAAAGCCAGTGCTGTAGAACAGCCTGTCCAGACATGCGATCAGCGTCGCATTTGCCGAAGCATAGTAAACGGGAGATGCAACGACAAGACCGTCCGCCTCCTCGAACTTGGGCGCGATCTCATTGACAATATCGTCAAACACACACTGCCCGTTCTCTGCGCATGCGTTGCAGGCAATGCAGCCGCGGATGGCCTTGTTACCCACGCGGATCACTTCGGTCTCAATTCCTTCCTCGTCAAATATCTTGACCATCTCGTCCAGTGCAAGACTTGTGTTGCCGCCCACGCGGGGACTTCCGTTGAGAATCAGTACTTTCATATGTATTACCTCCATTCCGAAGCGCTTGGTGCGAGCATTCTGCTCAGTCTGGTGATTTCTGCGCGCTTCTTAATATTTTGCCCTAACATTGTTCACTCAGTTATGTTCTCCGACCAGCTTCTCCATCCATATCATGTTGTACCAGCGGCCGAATTTGTATCCGCACTTGTGGAAGGTTCCGACCGTCGTGTAGCCCAGATGGGCGTGGAACTGCTCGCTGTTAAAATCCAGATATTCGTCCGGCTCCTCCGGAACGCCGATGCAGGCGTAGAGATTGAGAATCCCCTGCGCCTTCAGGGCCTCCTCCAGTGCCGTGTAGAGTTTGCGGCCAAGGCCGCTCCCCTTCGCACTGTGGTTCAGGTAGATGGTCATCTCGCAGGACCAGTCATAGGCCGCCCGGTCCTTAAAGACGCCCGCGTAGGCGTATCCCTCGATCACGCCGTCCCGGACAATGACCAAATAGGGATATCTTTCCTTGATATGCCCCATCCTCACCGTGAATTCCTCCAAAGTCGGCACCTCGTAATCGAATGTGATCGCCGTCTTCTCCACGTAATAGGCGTAGATTTCCAGAAGGCGCGCGGCGTCTTCTGGGACCGCCTCCCGGACGTAGATCCGGTCTGTCTTGCTTTCTTCTCTTATCATATCACTTTTATCACTCATATTAGTATCGTCAGCCGCTAAGGCGGGGCTGATGCCCGGCTCCCGGCTCACATCACCGACAGCGCATCAATCTCCGCAAGCTCTTCCGCTGTGAACGTCGTGTTCTCCAGCGCCTTGATGTTATCGAGGATCTGGGCGGGCTTGGAGGCGCCGATCAGCACGGAGGTCACTGCGCCGTCCTTGAGGATCCAGGCCAATGCCATCTCGGCCAGGGTCTGTCCCCTGCGCTTGGCGATCTCATTCAGCCCCCTGACGCGCTCGATCTTGTCCGCTGTCAGGCTGCTCTCCTTGAGGAATCGGTTGTCGGTGCGCACGCGGCTGTCCGCCGGAATTCCATTCAGATAGCGATCCGTCAGGACGCCCTGCGCAAGGGGCGTGAAACAGATGATACCCTTGCCCAGTCTGGGAGCCGTCTCCTTGAGTCCATTCTTCTCAATCGTGCGGTCCAAAATATTGTACCGATTCTGGTTAATCACAAACGGCACACGCATCTCGGTCAGGATCGCAGTCGCCTTCTCCAGCGTCGGGCCGTCGTAGTTAGAGAGGCCGGCGTACAGTGCTTTGCCACTTCTGACTGCTTGCTCAAGGGCACCCATGGTCTCCTCCAGAGGCGTATTGGGATCCATCCTGTGATGGTAGAAGATGTCGACATAGTCCAGCCCCATTCTCTGCAGGGACTGATCCAGGCTGGCCAGCAGGTACTTGCGGCTGCCCCAGTCGCCGTAAGGGCCCTCCCACATGGTGTAACCGGCCTTGGTGGAGATGATCATCTCGTCCCTGTAAGGCAGGAAATTCTCTCTCATGATCCTGCCAAAATTCTTCTCCGCACTACCCGGCTCCGGCCCGTAATTATTAGCCAGATCAAAGTGCGTAATGCCGTTGTCGAAGGCCGTAAAGCATAGCTTCTCCATGTTGGCATAGGAACTCGTGTCGCCAAAATTGTGCCACAGTCCCAGCGAAACCGCCGGAAGCAGCAGCCCGCTCTTGCCGCACCTGTTGTACTTCATGGTTTCATACCTCTTGTCATTTGCGATATACATACCTGTTTCTCCCTCTATCATAATTCTGTGCACTCCTGCGGTACCTTTTTGCTCACGCATACAGTCCGATACTGCATACCAGCGCGATCAAAATCCTGATCCACCCAGTGGTGAATCGGGAAATCGTGACGGCCGCAATTCCCACCTGTGTCGTCTCTTTTTTGGCTTCCGTCATTCCCAGTCCAACAGGAATAAAGTCGCACGCACACTGGCAATTGATGGCAAACAGGGCCGGAAGTGCCAGCGCAGGGGAGATTCCGCCGGTTGCGATCAGTTCGCCGATCACAGCTGCAAATACCTGTGCCGCCGCAGCGCCTGCTCCCAGAACGGCACTCAATCCGGGAATCGAGCAGATGATGCCGATTGCCAGAAGTCCCAGTACGCTTGCGCTCATAGGTTTCATCAGATTGGCAAGGAACTCAGTCAGTCCGGATCCTCTGCAAATACCGATAAAGAGCGCCGCAAATCCCATGAAAGGAAGGATCATTTCCAGGCAGGTCCTTACCGCGTCTCTGGCCGACTGCTGGAAGATGCTGAATACTTTACTCACTGCAATGACTGGCGTTAAAGCCTGGGAGAGATGGGACTCCACACGTGCTTGAGCGGACTTCTGAGTGTCATTATCAGCCGCATCAGGATCACAATCCGCTTCAATCAGCTTTGCGTCCATCGCTTCTGCATCGCTCATTTTCTCATCCGTCAACCCTGCGTCTGTCATTCCCGCGCCTGCCAGTAGTTCCGCCGCATCCGTCATCCCCGCGCTTGCTCGTGGTTCCGCCACATCCGTCATTCCCTCATCTGCCAACGACACCTCCGCAGACGTAACCGCAGATACATAGATATCCTCTGTGATATACCGCGCAAGGGGGCCGCTCTTTCCCGTCGCCATGATATTGACGGTGGGAATTCCCTTCTTGGGATAGATGCCACATCGAAGCGTTCCGCCGCAGTCGACAATGGCCAGTGCGATCTCTTCGTCCGGACAGCTGTCTTTGCTCAGGTTGATCGCACGCATGCCGGACAGTGCCAGTATTTTGGCAAGCGGTTCCGGTTCAAGATTCCCGCCTGTCATATAGATGACCGTGTGCTTCTCCGGTGTCGGAGTGATCACAAGGGGGCCGCCGAAGCCGCCATCGCCACATACGATCCGAATGCTTCGATATTGACCGGGTGCAAGAGGTGCCGGAGCTTTCGCTTCGCCCGCAGAGGCATTCACTTCGCCCGCAAAGGCATTCACTTCGCCCGTAGGAGCATTCATTTCACTAGTATGAGCATTCACTTCACCCGCAGCATCAGCCCTCACTTCCTGCTCTGTCCACAGATCCACCTCCCGCTCCAGCCGGATGTTCTGCTTCTTCTCAATTCGCTTTGTGATGAACTCCGTCGCAAGGCCCGAGACAAAATTCGCAATGAGGCCCGCAATCAAGTAACGGATTGCCAGCGGAAACGTTTCAAAACCGCGCGCAAGCACACCATTTGCAATACCCAGCCACAGGAACAGTTCTGCCGGATTGATGTGCTGGAAGATTCCGCTATTGGTGTGACAGTGGTAACTTGCAGATGCAAAATAAGCAGGTTTATATCTCTCAGGCAGATATCGCCCCATGGAAATGGCCATGGGATTTCCCAGGACAACCGCCGACAAGAAAGGCAGCACCATGTATCGAAGAACCGAATTGGATCCGCATTTTGCCGCCAGCCCCTCGACCCTGGCTCGCCCGATCATACTGGTCACGGCGTTCATAAAGATCAGGAACAAGAACACCTGCGGCAGAAGCTGCGTCATCCAGGTCAGGAGCTGATTGGTTCCGGTGTTGACTATATTTTGAATCATATCGGCCACAAACATAGGCGCCCTCCCAAAACTGAATCTCACTCTCTTATTTTACCCCAAAGGACCTCTGATTCCTATCAGCAAAGTGGGCTTTCGTATCGCATAAAAAAGGCCGCGGGCTAATTCCCCACGACCAGTCTCTTCCGAAAGCTGAAATATACATAGGCCGACAGCGCCACCGTCAGGATGTCCGCCGTTACCTGCGACCACACGATGCCGTACATGCCGATGAAATGGTTGAGGATGAACAGCATGGGAATGTTGAATACAGCCCAGCGCGTGACGCCAAGGAGCAGCGACCGCTCTCCTCTGCCAAAACCTTGAAATGTGTAAACTGTAAAGAAGCTCATGAACATGAGCGGCGTCGCAAGGGTTCGAATTCGCAGGAAATCTGTGCCCAGACGCACGGTCTCCGGATCCGCAATGAAGAGCTGCATGATGCCGCCTGCCAGCAATTCATACATGGCGACACTCAATACACCGACGATCAGGCCTGTCATGAGCGAAAAGCGAATGATAGAAAACATGCGCTTGCGGTTGCCCGATGAGTAATTGTAGGCCACAAGGGGCATCATTCCCTGGCAGATTCCGATGCCAACGTTGAGCGGCAGGCGCTCCACTTTCAGCACGATGCCAATAGCTGCCAGTGCTATGTCACCGTATCCGGACATCAGCTTATCGATCACAATATAGTCTATATCAAACAAAAGCGTTGCAACGGAGGATGGAATGCCTACGGTGAATACCGAGCGCACATCTTTGCTCCTCGGAAGGCCCTTTGTGAGCCGAAAGCGCAGCACTGTCTGCGGTCCCAGGCGCCGGATCGTAATGATGAAGAAGGCGCATGCACAGCAGTTGGACAATAAGGTCGCAATGCCGACGCCCAGCACCTCATATCCCTTAGGAAACAGCAGAAACATGAACAGAGGATCCAATATGATGTTGAGGACACCGCCCATAGCAATTCCAAATCCTGCCTTGCCGGACTCTCCCACGCTTCGCAGCAGGTTGGCCATAACGTTGGACAAGACGGTGGGAAGCCCGCCCAGCACGATCACGCACAGGGAGTACTGCCGCGCGAAGGCAAGTGTATTGCCACTGGCGCCAAGAAGCTGGAGGATCGGATTCATAAAGAGCAGCATGCCGATGGAGAAGAAAGCTGTGGTCCCTACCGCAAGATGAATGCTGAAAGCAGATACTTTGCTCGCCTCTTCCGGCTCTCCCGCTCCCAGGAGGCGAGAGATCAGAGCGCCGCCTCCAATGCCGGAAAGTCCGGCTAGAGACAGGCAGATATTGAAGACCGGCAGGATCAGCGATACGCCGGCCACCATATACGGATTATTGGTGCGGCCCAGATAGAAGGTGTCCGCCATGTTGTACACGAGGACGATCAGCTGACTGATAATGGTCGGAAGGGCCATGATCCTCACAGCCTGCGGAACAGGCATTGTCTCGAATATGTTTCTGTTCTTTTCTTGTTCCATGATGGTCTTCCTTACAAATTCTGCCCCGTCAGACTCTCCGGGCATGCTTTGATCTCTTCCGGCGTGCCGCAGGCAACAATACGGCCGCCCTCGATTCCGCCGCCGGGTCCCATGTCGATGACATAATCCGCACTGCGGATTACATCCAGGTCGTGTTCGATAACGATGACGGTTGCGCCATGCCCGATCAGGTTCCGGAACACACCGAGCAATACCCGCACATCTTGAGGATGAAGGCCGATGGTCGGCTCATCGAAAACAAAGACAGAATCTGTCTGGCCTTTTCCCATCTCACTGGCAAGCTTGAGCCTCTGGGCTTCGCCGCCCGACAAGCCGGGCGTCTCCTCGCCCAGGGTCAGATACCCGAGTCCAAGGTCATGCAGCACCTGCAGTCTCCTGTGAAGCAGCGGAAGATCCGCACAGGCTTCCAGGGCCTCATCAACACTCATAGCCATCAGATCCGGCAGGCTGTATTCATGACCATCCTTTGTGCGGCGCAGTATTTCATGCGCCTCTCTGCGGTATCTTGTGCCGCGGCAGTCCGGGCAGGGAATATCCACATCCGGCAGGAACTGGACGTCCAGTGAGATCTCACCGGTTCCGTCGCAGGTCGGGCAGCGAAGCTTTCCTGTATTGTAGGAAAAGTCGCCAGCCTTGTACTTGTGCTCTTTGGCGCACGGTGTTTTGGCATAAAGTTTTCGCAGTTCATCGTGAACGTTCGCATAGGTTGCAACGGTTGATCGCACATTGATGCCGATCGGAGTTGCGTCAATCAGCTTGACTTGCCTGATGCCGTTCGCGTCAATAGAGCGAACATGAGCAGGGAGTTTCCCGCCGCTGCAGAAAGCTGCAAGGGCCGGGATCAGGCTCTCGAGAATGAGCGTTGTTTTGCCCGATCCGGAGACGCCAGTGACCACAGTCATGCGCCCCATTGGGATGTCCGCGCTGAGCGGGTGCACTGTGTGAATGGCGTCTGTCTCAAGATGGATCTTTCCCACTGCAAACAGATCTTTCCCCGCCGTCTGTGGTCGGATCTGTGCACTTGCAGCGCCGGACAGATATGGGCCGATCACCGACTTTTCGTTCTTCGTGAGTTCTTCCACCGTGCCTTCCGCGATCACTGTGCCGCCTGCCGCACCTGCGTCGGGGCCCATCTCGATCATCCAGTCTGCGTGGGACAGCACCTGTGTGTCGTGGTCGACCAGCACCACTGTGTTGCCGTCCGCCGCCAGATCATCCATGACTCCGGTCAGACCCTTTAAGTTATAAGGGTGCAGGCCTATCGACGGCTCGTCGAGAACATAGAGCACCCCGGTTGTTCTGTTCCTGACCGCTCTCGCCAGCTGCACCCGCTGCCGCTCTCCGGTAGAGAGTGTCGACGCCGCGCGGTCCAGCGACAGATAGCCGAGTCCCAGATCCATCAGGCGCACAGATGTATCCAGGAAGGATTCACAGATATTAACCGCCATGGGACGCATAGGCTCAGGAAGGGTTTCCGGCACTCCTTTGACCCAGGGGATCAGAGCCGAGAGCGTCATCTGCGCCGCCTGATCCAGGCCGATACCGCGGAGTCTTGGCGCACGAGCCGCATTAGAAAGTCTTGTTCCGTGACAGTCGGGGCAGACGCCCTCCTTGAGAAATTTCTCGATCCGCTTCATGCCCTTCTCGTCTTTGACCTTGGAGAGCGCATTTTCTACGGTGTACACCGCGTTGTAATAGGTGAAATCCATCTCCGTGGACTGTTTGGTCTGCGGGTTGAAGTAGAAAATATGCTTTTTCTCGGCGGGACCGTGATAGACCATTTCCTTCTCGGCAGGTGTGAGGTCCTTAAAGGGGACGTCCGTGCGGACACCCATCTCTCGGCACACGTCCTTCATCAGGGACCACATGAGCGTGCCCCAGACGACGACTGCGCCATCATCAATGGTCAGGTCTTCATTGGGCACTAATGTGCTCTCATCCACAGTTCTCGTAATGCCGGTTCCGCCGCAGGTCGGGCAGGCGCCGGCGCTGTTAAAAGCCAGTTCCTCCGCGCCGGGTCCGTAAAAACGGGCGCTGCAAACCGGACAGACCTGCTCCCTTCCCGCCGCCACGTCCATCGACGGGTCCAAATAGTGGCCGTTGGGACACCTGTGGCTGGCAAGTCTGGAGAACATGAGACGCAAGCTGTTGAGCAGCTCCGTCATAGTGCCAAATGTGCTGCGGATCCCGGGCACGCCCGGTCTCTGGTGCAAAGCAAGTGCCGCTGGCACATAGCGGACGTCGTCCACATGGGCGCGAGCCGCCTGCGTCATCCTCCTGCGGGTATAGGTAGAAAGGGATTCCAGATAGCGTCTGGACCCCTCTGCATATAGGACACCTAGCGCCAAAGAGGACTTGCCGGATCCGGATACACCAGCGATTCCCACGATCTTGTTGAGCGGGATGTCTACATCGATATTCTTGAGATTGTGCACTCTGGCACCGCGCACCTGCATGCTGCGGGGAAGGATCTTCTTGTTGTCTGTCATGGCGGTACTCCTTCGGTCTGTTGTCTGTAGTTTTCACATATCTTCTGTGATTTTATCATACTTTTTGTAGTAACTCCCATGGATAATCGCTCTATTATTGGCGATTGGGCAAAGCGCAGCTTTTGTTTGATTTGTTCCCCATTGGTTTTTGCAGCTTTTGCGGCTGTTGGGCACAGTGAGCGGTTTTGCCTGATTTGTTCCCCATTGATTTTCACTGTTTTTGCGGCGTTTAGGTACAGCGTGAGATTTTGCCTGATTTGTTCCCCATTGGTTTTCACTGCTTTTGCGGCGTTTAGGTACAGCAACAAATCTTACAAGAAAAGTTCCTAATAATTTCGGTAAAAACGGAGAACAATTCATCAAATCCTGCTGTCTGTACCTAAAATCGGCTTGAAGCCATCAAAACCATGGAGAACATTTAATCAAAATCTGTTGTCTGTACCTAAAACCAGCCTGAAGCCATCAAAACCATGGAGAACATTTCGTCGAAATCTGTCGTCTGTACCTAAATCGCGCCATAACCCCATTGAGCCGCCTCTCCGCACACAAAAAAGCTGCCGCAGTTGATATGTACCCCCTTTCCCGGACAACCAGGAAAGGGTTCATATCAACTGAAGCAGTTTTATTATCTCTATCAAATCCTACATAATCTGATCAACCATTTTTACTCACCAGGCTTTGCAGGCGGCTCACTTCCGTCAGAACCGGGGCCGTGACCGCTGCTGTCTCCATCAGGCTTTTCGGGAGGTGTGCTTCCATCGGAGCCGGGGCCATCATTTCCATCAGAACCCAGGCCGTGACCGCTGTCACCATCGGAGCCGGGAGCCCCTTCATGGTTACTGTTGGAAGAACTCGTCTCCACAACGATTGCCTCTCCTTCCGACTCGGAGCCTTCCACATACTCCTCGCCGTTAACATAGAGCTTATAACCATTAAGGTTGATGCTTCCTGCGCTGCAAGTCAGGCTTGTGATATAGCTGTCTCCGGTCAGCGTCCAGGTCGCTCCGTCCTCGATCTCCACATATACATCTCCGGCTGCACCGTCTGTGTTGATTACTCCCGTGAAGTTGCTGCTATCTGTGAGATACAGGTTCAGCGAAGAAACTTCATCTACGACCATATCGCCGTCAATGGTCTGCCCGGAACCTGTCATGGTCACGTGACCGCCATTACTTCCTTCGCTGCCCCAGCCTGCTGCCGCCGCTCGCAAGAACACTCCTTCCTCATCTTCGTTGACAATGGAAGCGCCCGTCAGGTCGATCGTCGCTGTTGTATTGTTGACAAAGAAGATATCACCATTCAAGTTGGTCAGTGTTCCACCATTCATGGCAAAAGATGCAAGCCCCTCCGCCGCATCGCCCGACATGGACTGGTAGATCATCACTGCCTGATACCATTCAGACTTATCACTGTTCTTGGTAGTGTTGGATGCTGTCAGATTAACATTGTTAAGGGTAACCGAGTTGTTGCCCTCGACCACAACACCCTGAGCGGCTGTGGATTCCATCTGGGCATCACTGACTGTGATATCGGCGGTTGAATAGATAACCGGAGAACCGGTTCCATCCGTTGTATAGCTTCCGCCTGTTACATTCACAGTTCCGCCGCCTCTATCAGAGCGAATGGCCGCTGAACTGTTGCCAGTCGTATGGATGGTGAGATTGCTGGCGTTCATGGTTCCGCCGCCCGTAGTCATCAGTCCGCCGGAGCAATTGCCGGTAGTCTCAATCACCGAATCAGAAATGTTGACGTTTGTTCCCTCTCCATAACTGAATACGCCGTTAGCATGTGTGCCGTCCGTGCTGACTGTAATCTCACTGAGGTCCAGTGTGGCGCCGTTTGTGGCAAAAATTGCTGCGTTTGCACCGTAGAAATCTGCCTCGTCACCTTCTGCGTCGCCGGTCTTCTCCACTGCAATACTAGAATAAGAGGCTGTCTCGCCATCTGCTGTGATCGCGTGTTCCTCATCCGTGCTGTTTGTGATGGTTTCGTTCACCTCAATATCGTCTGCGGTGAGCACTTCCGCCGCAGAAGTCTGGGACGGATCTTCACCGGTCTCCTCGGCACTCTCCTCAGCCGCCTCCGTCTCAACCACAGTTTCTGTAGCATCCTGCACAGCCGTTCCCGCCGCAGTCGCTCCGCATCCCGTGAGTACCAGGCTGATGATCATCATGCTGGCCATCATCATAGCGGTCATTTTCTTCATTGCTTTCTTTCCTGTATTTTGATCTGTCCTTTTCATCGTGTACTCCCTTCTTCTGATTCATGGTGGACATCGTTGCTGCCGTTTTTGTTTGGTATGTAAGGAATCATACAGGGGGAAGCTTAGCGAAAACTTAGAAAGCAATCATTTTGCAAAAAATAATTGAATTTGTGATATGATGATTCACGACATTTTTACATTCATATAGGAGCATCACATGAATAATCAACACGATATACGTCAAAATACCGAATTATCCGACAACGCCCTCAAATGGAAGCCCGTCAGCACCGAACACATCGTGCAGGACAAATGGATTGATTTCAGGAGAATGGCTTATGAACTGCCGGATGGCACAGTCTTCTCTCCATACTATAATTTCAGCCGCCGCAGCTACGTGGTCATCGTGGCCTCTGATGAGGAGGGGCGCTATCTCTGCGTGCGCCAGTACCGGCACGGCATTGGAGAAGTGACGACGGAATTTGTTGCCGGTGGCATCGAGTGCGACAGCGATCGCGAGTATCTCACTAAGCAGGACACCATCACCAGCCGCGAGGATGCGCTGGAGGCCGCCAAGCGGGAGCTGGAGGAAGAGACCGGCTATTCAAGCGACGAGTGGGAGCACCTGATCACGATTCCCTCTGCCGCCACGATCGCGGACAACTACGCGTTCATCTACAGAGCCAAAAACTGCCGTCGCACCCACGCGCAACATACCGACAGCACGGAATTCCTCCGTATGGAGAGACTCAGCGCGGATGAAATCGAGGCGCTGATCGCTGCCGGCAAATTTCAGCAGGCAGTACATGTCATGGCTTGGCTGCTGTCACAGCGATAAAGGGCACTGGCACTGCGATGACAAGCACTATCGCAATGATGAAGAGCCCCCATCACAGCAATGAAAAACTCATCACAACAAAAAGAGCGCTGTCACATCAGTGACGAGCGCTCTTTTTTCATTTCTGTCTATTATGCCAGTTTCTTGTACTCTTCCAGAATTACATTGAACATGCGGCTGCCCTCTGCGACGCCAGTGTACTTCACAATGGCCGCCTCGACGCCGTTGTCGGCGATGAACTTCTGCAGCTCATCGGCCTGCGGATCATCCTCAGCCTTGAACTTCAGCGCGCATGCAACACCCTTGAGGAGGTGGAAGTTGTCCAGTCCGAACTCCTCACACTGGTTAGCAGGTCCCATAATGCGGTCGTTCGGGGAGATCTTGCGGATGGGCTCACGGGATACACGGGCAATCGGATCCACAACACCGGGGGTAGTGAAGCGCTTGATCATCATGGTCTCCATGTAGTTGACAAGATCCTCGTGGGCAAATCCGTACTTCTTCTCCAGGGCAGATGCGGACTCCAGCATAGCGCTGCGAATGTCAGGCAGAAGCTCCGGATCACGAAGTGCATCCTGCACGATCTCATAGCCCTTGATTGCCTGGCCGTAGTAGCCTGCGATCGCATGACCGCAGTTGATAATGTAAATCTTTCTCTGCAGGTACATCATCAGATCATCTACATACTCAGCGCCCTTGATCGGCTCGGAATCGGGATCGATCAGTTTTCCTCTCTCGATGGCCAGCTCAAACGCGTCACCGATCTCAATGCCCTCTTTGCCGTTGTGCACGCCACCGAATACCATTCGGTCAACAGCTGTGTTGGGATAGACACCGATTGCGTCAATCTGTTCAGCGGTGAGGATACCAGTCTCGATCATCGCCTTTTTAAGGATATCCGTGCCCATGATCGCGTTTTCACACGCCATGACGGTCACTTTGCCTTTGCCCTGCTCCAGTCTCTTTGCAAGACCTTTGGTCAGCAGCGGTGCAATCTTGGGAAGATTGGTTGCCATTACGGAGGTAGTGATGACTTCTGCGTCGCAGATCGCGTCGATGATCTTTTCAGGCTCCTTGATATTGGAGTATGCGACTACGTGGTCGATGATCTTCTCCTCATAATCGTGATCGATCAGGAAGAGGGGATACTGGTGCTCCTTGTTAACGATATCTACAAGCGCATCAACGACATCTGCAAAGACGATCTCAAATCCGCTGTCGTGCAGAAGCTCCGCAATAAAGCCTCTTCCAATCTTACCTGCTCCGAAATGTACTGCTTTTCTCATTCTATATTCTCCTTTTTGAGTGCACTTAACAAAACCCAGGGCCAAGCACTTTTTTGGCTCCTGTGAAATTTGAATCCTATCGTATCTTTCTCTTTCGTGTCAAAGTATTGTCAGTCCGAATCGCTTCATTCCGGTGGCAGCATTGCTGTCAGAAAGGCTAGTGATTGGCAATCATGCGGCCGATTTTCCGGTCACACAATAGTGTTAGAAATGGGTAGGTCCTTCTTAATTCTGGCAGACGCAGGAGGGGGGGATATTCCTGCGCCTGCCGAGGATATGGCTAATGAAAGTCAAGTTCAAAGGACTCTATATCCTGTCAATTATTTGAACAGGTCGTAAATCTCATCAACGCTCAGGTGGATGATGCGCTCTACAGCTTCCTCGGACTCGCATGTTGTTGCAATCTTGCCGAGGGTCTCTACATGGTCATCGCCTGCGGATGCCACTGCGATTACCAACTTAACTGTCTCGCCTTCGCCCCAATCAATTCCTTCCGGATAGGTCATGATCGCAAGACCGGAGTTCTTGATCTCACCGATCACGCTCTCTACACCGTGAGGGATTGCCAGGTTGTTGCCGATTGCTGTATTGAAGATATCTTCCTTTGCGATCATGCCGTCTACATACTTCTCTGTGACATAGCCGCTGTCTACAAGGAGCTTACCGATTGCACGGATCGCTTCGTTCTTGGAAACGGGCTTGTTGTTGAGAATGATGTTCTTCTTGAGAAGGACGCCGCCGTGGAAGTCATGGCCGCTTGCGTTTGCAACGTTTTTGTTGGACTTAGCAGCAAGGATTTCCTGTACGATCTGATCATACTGAGGAGCATTCATGAAGTTGCTGATGGTGACGATTCTTGCGCCGGGAGCAGACTTTCTTGCACGCTCTACCAGATCCTGGTGGCAAACTACAAACTTGATGCCTGCGGGAACTTCGGATACAGAGTAGTGAGAAACCTTGATATTGCCAAGGCCTGCTGCCTCGAGCTTCTTCTGCAGAACTGCTGCGCCCATAGCGGAGGAGCCCATGCCTGCGTCGCATGCAAAGACGATCTTGTCGAGAGTTCTAAGGTCGATCTCGCCGCCGTCTTCTGTTGCTGCATAAGCGCCGCCCTGGCCTTTGGAAGCTGCCTTCATATCGCTCATCTGGCTCTGTGCGTCCTCAAGGCTTGCGCTGCTGTTGGACATTCTGACGATCGGAGAAGCGATCAGGAAGGAAACTGCTGTGCCAACCAGGAAGCTCAGGAATACCATGATCTGTCCGCCTCTGGGTGCTACTGCGAGCAGTGCCAGGATGGAACCGGGAGATGCAGGGCTTACAAGGCCAACATTAAAGATGGTGTTGAAGAACATAGCTGCAACAGAGCCGCCGATGGTAGCAAGGAGCAGCAGGGGGTTCATCAAAACATAAGGGAAGTAAATCTCGTGGATACCGCCGAGTACGTGCACGATCAGAGCGCCGGGAGCGGAATCCTTGGTAGCCTTATCCTTGGAGAACATCCAGTAAGCGAGCAGGACGCCTGCGCCTGCGCCGGGGTTGGTCTCGATCATGTAGAATACGGACTTGCCAAGTGTCTCAACCTGCTGTGCGCCAAGAGGTGTGAAGATACCGTGGTTGATCGCGTTGTTGAGGAAGAGGACCTTCGCGGGCTCTACGAAGATAGAAACCAGAGGAAGGAGTCCTGCGTTGACGAGAATATCAACGCCACCCTGCAGGAAGACCAGAACGGCTGCCATGAAAGGTCCGATCAGGTAGAATCCGATGATGGCAAGGAGCATACCCAGGATACCGACGGAGAAGTTGTTGACCAGCATCTCGAAACCGGCCGGGATTTTTCCTTCAACTGCGGCATCGAACTTCTTGATCACCCAACCGCCGAGGGGGCCTGCAAGCATTGCGCCCATCAGCATAGGATAATCAGGTGCGCCGCAGATAACGCCTACGCATGCGATTGCGCCCATGACCGCGCCTCTTGCGCCGCCAACCATCTTACCGCCTGTATAAGCGATCAGAATCGGAAGCACGTAGGACAGCATCGGGCTGACCATTGTGGAAAGCTTTTCATTGGGCAGCCAACCAGTTGCGATGAAAAGTGCTGTGATAAGTCCCCAGGCGATGAACGCGCCGATGTTAGGCATAACCATACCGCTCAGGAACCGGCCAAAGGATTGAACTTTTTCTTTCATTTTTTTCCCCTTTCAAAATATTGAATAGTTGCTTCGATGATTTGATTATATAGTCAGTCAATATAACAAATCCACTAATACAAAATGAGCTTTGTCACCAAGAAAAGTGACAATTCTTGTGGATGATTGTGCCAAAATATAGACGTTTTAACGAATGCCCAATCAAAAAGGCCATGCATGGCATGGCCTTTTTATCATACTTATATGGATTCATCTAAATTGGAGCAAGACAGCTGCGTAAGTTCACCTAATTCATAGAAGGCGTTTGGACCGCTCACACCTTGTCCAGATAATCAAAGAAGAAGCATTTGAGTTCTTTGGCAAGCTCCGCGCGGATCTCGTCCTCTCTTCCGGTCTTGATCAGCTTCAGGAAGTAGGGGTTTGTAATCATGGAACCGCTGATGCTGCCCAGAACCTCCGCATGCATCTTCCTGTCGTCGTCGACCGGCATACACATCAGGAGTGCTGCACGGATACCCTTGAAATAGGGCTCTTTAAAATTGCCGTCGCCTCTGGGCGTGCAACTGATAAAGACGGGCTCCCTGACCGCACCGGACCTGCAGTGTAAGAGCGCAATTCCCAGCTCCGGGAAGATTTGCGAGTTGAGGCGCTCTCTGGCCTCAATCCCATCACGCAAGGCGGCGGCTGCATGCAGACTGTCTGTCACCTGCATGGTCATAAACTGCAGCAGTTCGCGGAAACGGATCGTTTCCGATGTCTCCATTCTCTTGTAGCGGCGGATGATGCTCTTGATCTCGCGGATCAGGAAATAGGCTTCGTCCAGACGCCTGTTGAAGGGCGTCTCCGTTGTGTCTCTGCGAATATGGGAATAGTCCTCGAGTTTATATTCAATCTTATTGAGATCCTTTGGCGGAATCAGGGGACTCACCTGCAGGTAATCAACCGGCAGCTGGTCCAGATTCATGGTGGAGACAAAGAAATCGGTGCCGGTGATCACATATTTGTTGATCTCTCCCTTGCCATACGCCTTTAGAATTGCCTTATCTCCCAGCTTATCCTTGAGTCTTGTCATCATCAGTCTGGCCACGCCAAATCCGCTGGCGCAGACGATGCCGATATTGACCTTTCTGGTGTACTGTTTATTTTCTTTGACGCGCTCCTGTGCGGCGCCAAAGTGCATGGCAAGGAAACCGACTTCCTCTTCATTGACTTCGTATCCGGTCTCCTCTGTGATCACATGCGCCGCACGGCGGCAGGCTTCGAAGATCTCCGCATACTCCTCTTTGATGTCCTCCAGAATGGGGTTGTGGATTCTGAGTCCCGTGGAGAGCCGGACTAGAACCGGCCGCAGATGCACGAGCAAACCACGCAGGAACTCTTCATCTTCCTTGAGCTCATTGGCTATGTCCTTATTGTAGACATCGATCATGCGGTCGATCATGGGCAGCAGCCGGTCATCACCGAGATCAGACGGGAATTCCTGTTCCTCTCCCGTGTAAGCCATCTTGGCGCCACGGATGTGGAGGAGAACATAGGACAGTTCCCCTCTGGGAATCAGGATCTCAAATTCCTTTTCCATGGCCTCCAGAATCCTGACCGCCAGATCGTAATCATCCCAGAATTCCAGATCTCCCATCTCCGGCGGAACACTCTTGAGCGCCGCGCCTTGCTGCAATCTCTCTATAACAATCGATATATGGATGACCAATCCTGCATAAGCACTGTCCGCCAGCTGCAGAATCTTGGGCTCATTGAGGCCTCTCAGTACCTTGTCCACCCTGCGGACCGTATCGCCTTCCAGCAGGGAATAGATTCCGCTGTCAGCCGCGTCCAGAAGCGCCTCCGCGAAGATTTCTCCGGTGATATCGCCGCTGCTGTAGGCATCCGACTGTCCGGCCGTCTCCTCGATAAAGCGGCGCATGGCCTCTCTGTAATCGCGCTCGTCGCCTTCCAGGATCACGCCGTATCCCGGACGTTTGACAATTCCCAGGCGGCTCTCCTCCAGCCAGGGGCAGAGGGCGTCCATATCGCTTCCTGCTGTCGCCTCACTGACGCCCAACAGCTGACTATAGTAAAAGAGCTTGTGCGGCGTTCTGTCTCTGAGCAGCTCAAACAAGAGCCTTCGGCGGCGTCCCTCGCGATCTGCCGCATCCGGATACTGCTGATCGCCCAAATCCTCTCTGAGCTTCTCAATGTTCTCAGGACTTCCTTGGATCTCGACGCCTATACCCTTGTGATTCGTCAATTTCAGCCCATATCGCTTAATGCACAGTTCGAGGTACTCGAACTCTCTCTGCACAGTTCTCTTGCTGACCCCGATGTCATCTGCGATCTCCTGCTTATTTACCGGCCCCTTGCTGTCTAGCATTATTCTCAGGATCTGTTGAATCCTGGGTGTAAACTCCATACTGTCCCCCTATTCAAGTGATGTTTCATTCTGCTCTACAAAAAAATAATATCAAGTAACAACATTCAATAGAAGTAAAACAAAACACAGAATTGTCACTTTGAAGTCGGACATCTGTCGCTTTACTGGCCCATATCATCTGGCGGTCATTCTGCAAACCTAAGCCCATCGGAGCCCCCAAGTCTCAGCAGGCGATACGGGGTATAAGAAAAGGCCGCACACGACTCAATCGTTCGTACACAGCCCTTCTGCCAAAATTTATTAAAATTTAATGATTTACCTATACTTTACATGATAAGCTCATTTAATTCAACTAACTATTAACCAAAATCTTGTAAAAATTCTTCGCCTAAGCACAAATTATGCACAACATGCTATAATATAGCACCAGACGCTATGACCTAGGTCCAGACGCATGGCGAATGATCGCAATGCGCAGCGAGCGCCGCGCACCGCTCGCCCATGAAGGCAATTCGATGAAAAAGGAGCATACCCATGTTTTATAAAGCAGCCATCTTTGATATGGACGGCACCATTCTCGATACATCCGATGACCTGACCTCCGCCATCAATTACGCCATGAAGATGCATGGCCACAGGCACGATTTTATGAATGCGGACGGCCGCCTCTTTTTTGGCAGCGGTGCCCACACAGCCATCCAGCGCGCACTTGCCCTGGAGGCCGGCATGGACAGAGACGCAATCCTGCAGATTGGATCCGCCAGCAATGGGGAAGTTCCCGGAATTGATGAATCCGAGGTGTTAAAGATCCTCGACACCTACTCTCCCTATTACAAGGCCCACAATGCAATTGAGACGCGGCCTTATGATGGAATCACCGATCTTCTTAAAAATCTGCGCCAAGAAGGGGTAAAGACGGCAGTCGTGTCCAATAAACCCAACAATTCTGTAGTACAGCTGGCCGCCGATTACTTTGCCGGTGGATTTGATCTTGCCATCGGCGAAACGGAGGGCATTGCCCGAAAGCCCGCACCGGATATGAACTACTTGATCCTCGATAAACTTGGAATCCGTGCGCAGGACGCGGTGTACATCGGCGATACGGAAATCGACTTCGCAACAGCGGCCAACACCGGCATGGATCTGATCATGGTGGACTGGGGCTTTCGTCCCAAGGCACAGCTTCAGGCGCTCGGCGCCAAAGTGATCGTCTCGTCCGCTAAGGAAATTATGGACATAGTCCGCAGGGGATGCGGCGCATGAGCTGCCCGCTGACAGGCTCCTCCTTGTAGGGATACCTCTTATTTTACAGGCACATCTTTGCTGCGCAGAGCAAGGAGCACCTCTCTATTAAGGATTCGTTCTACTTTGTGATAATTGTCTTCATTACACTCGGCGATGATCGAGAGCACTGCAAAACCGCCTTCGACGGATAGCACTCCCTTGTAAATGGGGCCGTTGATGATATATTTGCAGTTTGCTCCAATCTCCGGGAGCTTTTGCGCCAGAATACCCTCTACTTCCTGCAGCGGATAGTTCACATCGACACGGATGGTGATTGCCACCCACGAATTCATCTTGGTCAAGTTGATGACACTGACGATATCCTTATTGCTGATAATCCGCTCATTTCCGCCTCGCCCCAAAACACGGGTACTGCGGACACCGATTTCCTCGACCGTGCCTCTGTAGCCATTAATGTTGACAATATCTCCGACCTGATATTCACCTTCAAAGATGGTCGAAACACCTGCGAAGATATCTGCGATCAGATCTCTTGCGCCCATGGACAGTCCAATACCGAGTACTCCTACCGACGCCAGAATCGCGTTGGTATCTACGCCGATATAGGACAGGGCATAATACAGAAAGACCAGAACACCCAGATAATTAAACATGTTGGAGATCAATTTACATATCGTTTGCCCTCTTGGATTGAACATTCTTCCTATGGTTGCCATGATAAAGCGCACGAACATCAGCCCCAGGAACAGGCTTATGCCCAGAAGAATGATTGCCGTCAGCGCAAACAGATTGAATCCCTTATTCCACTTACCTTGCAGAATGAAAGTGAACAACGCATTTTGCCTCTGCCAGCCCTGACTGTCCGTCATGCGTCCTAACATATTCACAATTCCAATCAACAGGAATGTCTGCAGTACAAGGATGGCCTTTCTTTCCGGCGACCTGGCCTCGAGCCAATGTGAAATCGTTGCTTTCATGCGTTCCAATTGTTTGCGAGGGCCGCCTTTATCCTTCTTATCTTTCTTATTCTTTCCCTTTTCTACATTCGTTCTTTCTGTTTCGTCCCCGCCTTCGTCCCGTTTACTCTCCAAAGGTGCGGCTTCCAGCTCCTGAATCTTCTTATTTGTATATCCGGCCAGCAAATAAACACTCAGTACCAGGAACAGAACAGCATAGCCTCCAGCATATAACATACCCGACTTTAAACTGTTGCCGAACAGATTTACATTGGGAGTCACTACATAACGGATCATGCGTTCTTCTTCATCCATGCCCGAAACACAGAAATGTCTTACACCCGACAATTTGATGAAATCAGTGACATTTCCGCTAAGGATCGAATCCTTCAAGCCTGCTTGCGCAATCGTCATATTGGGCTGTATATAATCGTTGATCGTTGCATACGTAATCTTTTTGTCTGACTGACTGGCTATAAAACAGAATTCTCCAGCCGGTATCAGCGACTGCATTATACTGTTGATCGCATTATTCTTTTGCCGCTCTTTGTCCACGGGGTCGAACGCAAGAAGCAGTGCGCCGTACTGGCCGCTCTCCCGATCCATGGTCCTTACACCGACCATGTCCAGTTCTTCTCCGATCACTTCGTCTTTGACCGTATCATGTGCGATTCCAGGCACACCATGCAGTATTTTCCTAAAATCTGCTGTGGAGGTCGGTTTTTCCGCCTTGTCGTCTCCCAGCTCCATATGAATATAGTCGCCGCTGGAATTGATCTCTTTTCCTTCATTATCAAACAGGATGAGGAACCTCGATCCGATGATCGAATTGATTATAGCCAGATCCTCTTTATTATTGAGTTCTGGATACTTGTCGATCATATGCGCCGCCCTGGCTCCGTACTCCATGTAGAGATTCTTTCTGGCCTTACTCAGGTTTTGTTCATCACTATCTACTCTTTCCAATCTGAAATCGAGCACCTCCAGTATCGCGGATGACTCTTCAATCTCCTGATAAATGCTGGAGAGTGACCTCATATAGACAGAGAAAGCAAATACCAGGAGGGTAGTCAGAATTCCATATGAAAAGGCAATCAGGCGTATTCTTGCCGGAGAATACTTGTTTTTCTTTTCCTCCGTCATAATCCCGGATCCCATTTCATCAAATACCGATGTGACCCATACAATAAAGACAATTGCCAGCACCAGTATGACAACAAGTCCCGACACGATCTGCTCGTCCATGCCTTGGATGATCTGCTCAGTATCTGTCCTAAGTACCAGGATACTGTTAAGCCCCTCCACCTCACGAACCACAGTCAGGTATCTGATACCGCTTTCTTGATCGGTATTCACGGTCCCATCCATTGCCAGCAGCGCCTCGCGATCAGCCGGAAAACCCTCATCTTCCGCATTGATACTCGTCCGATTAGAGATGTTGACCATTGCATCAATATATACGTCTGTAGAATATACCAGATTTCCCGGTTGGTTGAAGAAAAAGCGGCTGTTCTCAAGATCCAGGCAGATCAGGTATACATTCAGTTTATAGGCTGTTTCGATACCTTCCAGGATCTCCATAAAATTAGAATTATTATTCACATACGCGAGCAGCTCATCGCCGTTTATGATCTCCACATAATAATAGGGGCCGCTGATTTTGCTGTAGACCAGAATGTCCTTGCGTTTTCCGTGCATTGAGTTTGTATCATACCGCAGACGGCCTTTCTCATCGATAATCTGATCTGCGTACTTGCGAATACCGGTACGGAATCCCTGAGGAATCTGTACAGTCCCATTCTCTATTTTGACAATTCCCCCATCACCGACCATGGAAATGCTCTCGTCGCCTTCCCTTTCTACTCTTCTTCTGAGAGTAAATGCGGCCAGATCGGCTTTAATCTGTGCCTGGGAATAAAAATTGTCATACACTTCACCCAGAGTCCATTCCAGCGTGCTCAGTGTATCCATAATGCCTTCCAGCTGCGACTCGCTTCGGCCCATTTGGTCCGTGCTGTCATCCTGCATAATGAGCATGCCGCTGTCGACAAGGCCATACACGAATACAGGCAGAAAAATCCCTCCGCACATTAGCAAACTCAGCAATATTCCGATTATGAACTTCTTCCTCGGTTTGAGCATTTTCTTCTTCACCTCACAGGAATATTGTTGTTTCGAAGCGTAAGCAGAACCTCTCTGTTGAGAATTCTCTCCACCTTGTGGTAATTATCCTCTTTACATTCCGCAATGATCGAGAGCACGGCAAAGCCGCCTTCAATCGCAAGTACACCCTTATAATAGGGCCCACTGATGATTTCCTTGTGATCCTTGCCAAGGCGCGGCAGCGTCTGCGATAGGAGCGTCTCTACATCCGTAAGTGAATAGGTCACATCCACCCGGATTGTAATCGCCACCCAGGAATTTAATTTGGTCAGGTTTGTGACATTCTTGATATTCTTGTTGCCGATGATCTTGATGTTGCCCCCTCGGCCGATCACCTTGGTGCTGCGCGCACCAATCTCCTGCACCATTCCGCGATACCCATCGATCTCGACAATATCGCCCACCTGGAATTCACCTTCCACAATTGTAGAAACACCTGCCAGTACATCTGCGATGATATCTCTGGCTCCCATAGACAGGCCGATTCCCAATACTCCGACAGATGCGAGGATTGCGTTGGTATCCACGCCAATGTAGGACAGGGCAAAATACAGAAAGACCAGAATTCCGATATAGTTGAACATGTTGGAAATCAGACGGCAGATGGTCTTTCCTCTCGGGTTGAGCATCGCTGCCACTGTACTGAGGATAACGCGCACCACCAGCATCAATATCAGCATAGAGATCAGGAGCAGCCCCGCCGCCGTAAAAGCAAACAAGTTGAGTCCTTTGCCCCATTGTCCGCTCATTATGTATGAGAACACGTAATTCTGTGCCTGGTTATTATGGCTCAGCAGCGTTCCATTGACCTGGAGAAGGAGCGATACCACAATTCCCAGAATGACCACCAATCTGGCTTTCTTCTCGGGCGTTGTACATCCGAAGCGACTTAGAATCACTGCCTTCGCCCTTGCATAGGCACTAATCCTGCGAGGTACCTGTCCTTCTGTGCCTTCCTGCCTTTCCATGGCATTCAGCATCGACTTATCTGTATAGCCAAACATCAAATATGCAGATAGGACAAGGAACATAAGCATATAACCTGCCATGCCCATCACGCTCATCCGCATTCCGTTGGCAAAGAGCATTGCGTTGGGCGTTCCGGCAAAATAGATATGATCATCCTCTTCAAAGACTCTTGTGACACCATAGTACGTAAGTCCGTTGAGGTTGATAAAATCATTTATACCGTCCCTTCGAATGGTTTCAATGTCCTTATCTGTCACATCCTCCAGCCAACTATAAGAGAATACATCGTCGCTGGCGGATGAGATCAAGTCCTCCTTATCTACTGCAAAGATCAGCTTTCCCTCGGGAGTCATGGACTTCATAGCCTCCCCGACAGCCAATTGCCAGTCGAATTCCACATCACTATTCGTATCCACAGCCAGAAGCAGAACACCGTATCCGCCATTTACCTTGTCATTGGTCCTGACACCAACCAGTTCCAGCTTTCTGCCGACCTCCTCAACCATCTCCTTTTCATGGACGATGCTGGGAACACCTTTTAAAATTCTTCTGAAGTCCGCGGTGCGGGACGGATTGGGAGCGTCCTCTGCGCCAAGTTCCATATTGATATAATTGGAACTCGTACTGACCTCTCTTCCATTTGCATCAAACAGCATGATGAAAGCCGTCCCCATCTCCTTGTTGATCTCCTTGAGATCCTCTTTGTTATTAATCTCCGGATATGCCTCCAAAAGCTCCGCGACGCGCTGTGCATACTCGATATACAGTTCCTTCTTCTTTTCCTTCTTGAACCTCTGCTCATCCGAGAGGCTTTTCAGCCGCAGTTCCAGCGCATCCAGGTTTTTTCGCAGCGCTATATTCTCCTGATAAACACTGCCAAGTGACTGATTATAGAAGCTGACGGCCAGAACAATCAGAGCTGACAGAATTCCGTATGAGACTGTGATCAGCCGGACTTTTGCCGGTGCATATTTCTCCCTCTTCTGGTTTGTGATGGTACCGTTGTATATTTCCTTTTGTACGGAAGTGAGCCATACCATAAAAGTCAGCCCCAGCAGCAGAATAACAAACAGCTCCATGCTCACCTGCTCCTCGATCCTTTTTACGGCGTCGTTCTCTGCAAACACCATGATGAAGGTGCAGTCCAGGGCTTCCATATTTTTCACTATGAACCGGATATTGGTTGACGTCTGTGCATTAGCCACAAACCGATTGTTGAGAAGCTGCCGTTGCTCCGGCGTCATGTCAATCAGTTCCTGTGCACTTGTTGGCAATGGCGTAACGCTGCCGGTCGTGATCTGTGCTAAGTTAGCCTCCCCAAGGCTATCCCAAAAATCGGCATCACCAATATAAACCGTCTCATTATTCAGAAAGCGTAAGTGCGGGTTATTGGCCCAATCATTGGCAAAAACATACAACCTCAAATTAAAGGCCTGCTCAATTCCCTCCAGAACCCCTACATAATTCACATGCATGCTGACATAGTCTGTCAGCTCCCATTCGCTTACGATCTCCGCGTAGTAATACGAGCCCTTGATCCGGCTATATACAAAGGTATCCTTGCGTGTCGTTCCATCGTCATTCACAAGATACTCAATATGCCCTTTCGTGCCCTCAATCTTTTTGGCTGTACGCATCACATCGGCACGCAAGCCATCCGGGATCTTTACTCTGTCCCCATCAAACTTGATGACAAACCCATCTCCGATCCTGGTGATCGCCTCGTCCCCGTTGTCAGAAATTGTTCTGTACAGGGCTTTTGCTGTGATATCCGCCCTAACCTGCAACTGTGAATAATATTCCTCATACGCCAGATCCAGATCATCTGCCAGCTTACTCACCGCGTCCTCAATCCCTGCGCTCTTATAATCGCTCTCTCCCTTGACGAGCAGTTCCTCATCATTTTCAAAAAGCGGATTAAAAAATCCTTCTGAATAGAGGCCGGTTATGATGGCTGACCCCACAATAAATGCGAGAAAGATCGCGATGATCACAAGCCCTATGACTCTTTTTCTGAAGGGATTGATCATTTTCTACCCCCATGATGTGTAGTGATCGATTGCAGTATGCCCTGTGCCGAACACTCGTCAGCGGTAATACCCCGACAACCTGTAAGTCGTTCCAGCTCTGCGGCTGTGCTTTCACCGATACAGACAGGTACGGTTCCCTCCGGAATCTCATTGCCCGTCAAAAATCCGCGTACTCCGCCGGCACTGGCAAAGACAATATACGCATAGTGCCGTCCCTGTACCGGCCGGTATTGCTCCATATACTGCACATTGTAAATGTGACATTCCTTATATTGAATTTTCTCACGTTCCAACATTTTTGTCAGTATTGGATTGCTGTAGAGTGCGCGCAGGATCAGCACTTTTTGGCCTGGACGAACCGCATTGACCAGTGCCTCTGCCAGCGCTTCCGCCGTGTAAATTTCAGGAATCAGATCCGCATAAAGGAGCTGTTCCTCGAGGAGGGCCGCTGTGCCGGGGCCAATACAGGCAAATTTCATGCGGCTGAGGATACGAATATCTGTTTTCCGGCTTCGCAGCTCGTCCAGGAAGATCCGCACGCCATTGGCACTGGTAAAAACTGCCCAGTCATACTCTGCAAGCTCCTCCGCCGCCGGGATCACCAACCTGTCTTCTACGATTCCCATGCAGGGACACTCGTCCGCCGGCAGGTCGTGGTCCTGCAGCAGAGCTGCCATTTTGCGTGTAAATGAGGCCGTTCCGACGACCAAAGTGTACGGCCTCTCCTGCATCTCTTTCCTCAGATGCAGGCCGGCCGTAGGTCCGATCACAAGAATGGCCGGCGCCTGTGCGTCCCGGGCAAGTTCTGAAAGGTCCGCCAGTGTGCCATCCCGGCGTTCCTCATCCTGTGTAAATACGCGGGAAAGGACCGAAACCGGCGTCTGCGGGTCCTTCCCCGCGCCGATCAGTCCCTCTGCGATCTCTCCGGCCTTATGAAGTCCCATCAGATAGACCAGCGTCCCTTTGAGGCCTGCCAACGTCTCATAACTCTCAGCGGTCTCCATTGCGCCGTGCCCCGTCACCACTGTAAATGAGGAAGCTAGCCCTCTGTGGGTTACCGGAATGCCCATATGGGCGGGCGCCGCGATGCAGGAACTGACCCCGGGGATGATTTCGCAGCGGATTCCCTCCCCCGTGACGGCCAGATACTCCTCCCCGCCCCTTCCAAAGACTGTTGGATCTCCTCCTTTGAGCCGGACGACCAGCTTGCCCTGCCTGGCCTTTTCGATCAGGATCTCGTGGATCTCCTCCTGCTCCTTTTTGTGAGATTTGTAGCGCTTTCCCACAGAAATCCGCTCACAGGACGCACCGGCCTCTGCCAAAACAGAGGCGTCCAGAAGGTCGTCGTATACAATACAGTCCGCCTGCCGGAGCAGACGAAGCCCCTCTCTGGTGAGCATGCCGGCGTCGCTTCCGGCGCCAACCAAATATACAGTTCCCCATTCCTGTGCGCAGCATTCGCCGTTTTGCACTGCATCCTTCCTACAGAAATCCATACCTTTTTTACCCATTCTACAGACAAGGACCGCAAGCGCGGCCCTTATAAACGGTTTCTTATGTGTATTCTATCTTGCTTTGCTCCGCTTACTCTTCGTACATGACAAGCAACTCCGGGACGCCGTTTACAATGCGGGCGTGAATGCCCACCGCAGACCGGCAGTCGCAGCGATAACGGCAGAAGATCTCCCTCTCGATCCGGTAGCGAAGCTCGTGCTCGGCCGGCGTGATTTTGGCAAGCAGGGCGCGCATTTCCTCGTCGGACTCCCTACACTCACAGGCCAGCATGCCCTGTCCCACTGCAGGGATCATCTCCTCGGGTTCCAGAACCCTCACCGAAAACTCGCCAAGGTCCGCCTGAATGCGGTCCATGCCGGCCTTCGCAAGCACTATTCCATCATAATCGCCCTGCCGCAGTTTATCCAGTCTCGTCGTAATATTGCCCCGAATATCCTTGCACTCGATGGACTTTCCTTCCCGCGCGGCCAATTTTAAAAGCTGCCGGATCCTGCGCGGACTTCCCGTGCCGATCACAAGTGCGGTGCCGTCCGCCTTCGCATTCTCCGCCCCTTTTCTCAGGAGCAGGCAGTCTCTTGGATCCGCCGCGTCCGGCATGCCCGCGATGCAAAGGCCGGGTGCCATCTCATAGGGCAGGTCTTTGACACAGTGCACAGCGATATCCGCCTCCCCGGACAGGAGCGCCTTCTCCACGTCCCGCACAAAAGGGCCGTTCCCGCCAAGTTCTGTTACCGAGCGCCTGCGGTCCCGGTCTCCCAGCGTCTTCACGGTCATGATCCTGACCGCGTATCCCTCCTTTTTCAGAAGGTCCGCGATCCGCTCATTCTGTACCATGGCAAGCCGGCTTCCTCGGCCGGCGATACATATCTCTCTCATATTTCCTTCTGTCCCCGGTCGTCCGCCGCCTGCTCGACCATCCGCAGGATGTCCGCCTGCGGCAGCGTGTTTCCGGTTTCTATTAACCTCGCCAAAATCTTCTTGTACAGCGCCGCTCTCGTTTTCTGCTCGCTCATGCGTGCCGAGACGTCTGCGCGGATCTCTCCCATTCTGTCCAGGATCGCCTCGATCTCATCCGGGAGCATCTCGTCCAGCTCCCTGCGCAGCTGCATGGCGTAGGCCGGGCTGGTGCCGGATGTGGAAATGGCGATCGTGAGCGGTCCTCTCTTCACAATACTGGGAAAGATAAAGTCGCAGTAGGCCTGATCGTCCACCACGTTGACCGGAATCTTCCGCTTGCGGCAGTCATCGGCCACGCCTCTGTCCACCTCGCGGATTCCCGTCGCCGCCACCACATAGTCGGCAAATGCCAGATCGTCCGCCCGGTATTCGCGGCGCAGGATCTGCACGTAGTCCGCGCTGCGGCGCGGTACTTCTACCTCCCTGCCTTCAATCTCCGTGTGCGGCGCAATCACGATCATAGAAGCGGTAAAACGGCGGAGCCGGTTCACCTTTTCGAGTGCGACCGTTCCTCCGCCGATGATCATAAATGTCTTATTGTGTATATTGGTATAAAAAGGGAAATAGCTCATGCGACCTCTCTCTTTGCTCTACAGCAGCGCGCGCTCCTTCAGGATCACAGGCCGCAGCCGCAGCGCCGCTGCCGAAGCAAGGACACACAGGATAAAGTCCGGGACCACCGTGGACAAAAACCAGACCGAAATCAGTTCTACAAATCCAATCCCGATGTCCTTCGATACGACAAAATTAAACATCATATAATAGTATACCAGACCACACAGATAATAGGCCATCTCTCCCCAAAATGCGGCAAAAAGGAGTTTCAGATAGCCGTTTCCGGGCAGTGTCTCCGAAATCTTCCCGGCCACGTACGCCGCCGCGGCAAAGCCGATGAGAAAGCCAAAGGTGGGCTTCATCAAGTACATAAGGCCGCCGCCGTGGGCAAATACAGGCACGCCGGCAAGGCCGATGAGCAAATAGCAGCCCACTGCCGCGAGCCCCCGCCTGGATCCCAGAAGAAAGCCGGCCAGCAGGGCAAAAAAGAACTGCAGGGAAAAGGTCACTTCCCAAATCCCAATCGGGATCATGATCTTAATAAACGCACCGACCGCCATGAGACTGGCAAACATTCCGCAATACACAATGTCCGTCGTCTTGATGCCGCGCTCCGCGGACTTGTTTTCCTTCATAACGCGATCCTCCGATTGTGCACCGATCGTGCTGTAACAAGCGTCCAAAGCACACATTGCAATGCGCTTATGTACGGTATATTGTAACATTGTTCCCATGGTAAGTCCATTGCGTGGGCAACAGTGGCGGCTCCGAACAGGCACAGCCATTGGCCGTGCCGAACGCTTGCATAATAGTCCGAATTCTGTACAATGAAAACTATAGCAAACTGGTATAGGAGGCTCCTTATGGCAAAATTTTCCGCCGATCTCCGGTCCGATCTTCCGCTCCGGATCATAGAACTCAAGGAATCGATCCTGGAAGATAATGACAAAGACGCGCAGGCGCTGCGCGATACCCTTCACGCCCGCGGGACCTGCCTGCTCAACCTGATGTCCGGTCCCGGCAGCGGCAAGACGTCCACCCTCCTTGCATTACAGCCCTATCTGGAAGGGAAACTTCGCTGGGGCGTCATGGAGGCGGATATTGATTCTGACGTGGATGCCAAAACACTCCTTGCGGCAGGGATTCCTGCTGTCCAGCTCCACACCGGCGGCATGTGCCACCTGGACGCGGACATGACAAGGCAGGGGCTTGCGGCGCTGGCCGGCATTACCAATCCAGCTCTCGGGAATCCGGGCTTTGAAAGTCCACGCTTTGATGATCCGGGCCTCGAAGATACACGTCCCGAAGTTCCGGGCCTCGATCTCGTGGTCCTTGAGAACATCGGAAACCTGGTCTGCCCCGCCGAATTTGACACCGGCGCCGCCATCAATATGACGATCCTGAGTGTTCCGGAGGGCGATGACAAGCCGGCCAAGTATCCTCTCATGTACGAGACCTGCGATCTTATGGTTGTCAATAAGATCGATGCGATGCCGGTTTTTGACTTTGATACAGAAAAAGTGGAGCGATATGCAAAGCTCCGCAATCCTAAGATCAAGATCTTCTATATCAGTGCGAAGACCGGTGAGGGCGTCGCCGCGCTGGCCGAGGAGATCGCATCACGCGTTGCGGCGTGGAATGCATAAGGAGGTACACATGGCAGCCGTCCGAACAATCCGGATTGAAGAAAATGTGCTCGCAGACAACGACGCGTCTGCACAGGCGATCCGCAGTATGCTGACGGACGCCGGCACGACGATGATCAACGTGATGTCCAGTCCCGGCAGCGGCAAAACAACGCTTCTGACGGCGCTCATCCGCGCCTTGCAAGGCGAGATGCGGATCCGTGTCATGGACGTCGATATCGAGTCTGCATTGGACGCACAGCGCGTCGCCGACGAGACCGGCGTCGAGGCGCTGCAGATCCACAACGGCGGTCTGTGCCACATTGACGCCGACATGGTGGCGCGCGCGCTCGCGGCGTATCCGCAGGCCGTCGGCGATACGGACCTTCTGATCCTGGAGAATATCGGCAACCTGGTATGTCCCGCTGAGTTTGACACCGGCGCCCACAAAAACGTAATGATCTTAAGTGTCCCCGAGGGGGACGACAAGCCGCTCAAGTATCCTTTGATGTTCAGCGTCTGCGATCTGGTGTTGATCAATAAGATCGATACGCTTTCCTATTTTGACTTCGATATGGAAGCGGCGAAGCGGCGGATCAAACGGCTGAACCCCGGTGCGGAGATCCTGCCCGTCAGCGCCCGGACCGGCGAGGGGCTTGACGCGGTATGCGACTGGGTGCGGCGCGCGGTTGCCCAAAAATGATGTTGTATGGAGAACAAGGAGAATTTGATATGGGTGAGAAAACAGGCCTTGTCCTGGAAGGCGGCGCGATGCGCGGTATGTTCACCGCAGGCGTTCTGGATGTGATGATGGAAAACGAAATTTCACTGGACGGCGTGATGGGCGTGTCGGCCGGCGCCGTATTTGGCTGCAATTACAAATCCGGCCAGATCGGGCGTTCCATTCGCTATAACCTGCAGTTCTGCGGCGATCCCCGCTACTGCAGCGTCGAATCGCTGATTAAGACCGGCGATCTGTACGGTGTGGATTTTTGTTACGATGAGATTCCCAACCGGCTTGATCCTTTTGACACGGATGCGTTTAAGGCCAATCCGATGCCTTTCTATGCGGTGTGCACCAATGTGGAGAGCGGCAAAGCGATCCACCAGCGCCTCGAGAACGGCGACGCGAAGGACATGCAGTACTTCCGCGCCTCTGCTTCTATGCCGATCGTCTCTCGTGTCGTCGATGTGGACGGCCGAAAGCTGCTCGACGGAGGCATTACAGACAGCATTCCGCTGCGCGCGATGGAACGCCGCGGCTATCCCCGCAACGTCGTAGTCCTCACACAGCCCCTCGGCTACGTGAAGAAAAAGAGTTCCATGATCCCGCTTGTGCGCCTCACCATGCGCCAGTATCCCAACCTCATCAAGGCCATGGAAGTGCGGCACATCCGCTACAACCGGCAGACCGCCTATGTCCGCGAGCAAGAGCTCGCCGGCAAGGCCTTCGTGATCCGGCCCCCGCAGGCGCTGGGCATCAGCCGCACGGAAGACGATCCCGCCGAGCTTCGCAGGGTCTACGACCTTGGCCGGGCGGAGATGGAGCGCCTGCTTCCGGAACTCAGGGCGTTTCTGGATGAACGTGTTTCTTCATGAACGTGTTTCTTCATGACATACTTGTAATACGAAACAAAAGCCGCGCGGGGTGTACGCGCGGCTTTCTCGTTCGTTCTACCGTTTCGTCTATCTGCTGCTCTTTTCTATGATTTTTCTTAACTTCTGTTTCCTACTTCTCTTTCCTTCTCTTTACTTCTCTTCTTTCTGCGTCTCTTTCGCCGCCTTTTCGCTCGCACCGCCCTTCTTCACAATATGCTTCCAGTCAGAGAGCCAGTCCTGTCCCTCTGCTCCCTTCAGGAATTCAAAGGATTCCACGAACAGGAATCTGCGGATTGCGAAGATCACGGCAATCGCGCAAACGGTGAGCAGGTTCTCCAGCGCGTTTCCGCCCTCCAGCACCATATGTCTGGAAAGCGCGAACAAAAGGACCTCGACTACACTGCCAGGGGTGTGTTTGATCAGCATCTTGATGAACTCGATTCCGATGACCAGGTCCAGAGCGCTCTCCAGGAAATGTCTGTAGGCAACTGTCCCGGCGCTGTGGGACAGCAGCAGCGGCATTTCCGTGACCAGCAGCACGACGCTTGCGATAAATCCAACCGCGACGATGATCGCAATGCCGATTTCAAAGATGTCCATCAGGTGTTCCAGGTAACCCGTGATCTTATGGACCCGGTCTCCCTTTTCATTGTGATTGTGTTCCATATCCCCCTCCAATTATGAAAACATTGTATACAGTTATTGTACTATAATTTCTGCCTGTTCTTGTGATTTTTTGAGGGAAATGCTAGAGTTTTGTTATGTACAACTTGATTGAGACACATAGTAATGGGGGGACATTATGGGTACAGGCAACGATGATTTCAGCAATCAGATGGAAGCGCTGGTCTTCAAGATCCGCACCGGGTGCACACAGCTTGTAAAGCTTCTGGGATACGGACTTCTGTGCGGGACACTGGTCGGCGCCGTCGCGAGCATTTTTGCGCGAGGCATTGACGCAGGCACTGCATTCCGTGAGTCCCATCCCTGGGTCATCTTCCTGATGCCGATCGGCGCCGCGGTCATCGTCTTTTTCTACCAAAAATTTGACCGCAGCGAAGGCACAGACACCGTCCTTCTGGCCGTAACAAGAAGCGAAAGTGTGCCGGGCACCATGGCGCCCCTCATCTTCTGCTCCACGATCACCTCGCACTTTCTCGGCGCTTCCGTAGGCCGTGAAGGCGCCGCCCTGCAGATCGGCGGCTGTATCGGCGACATGATGGGCAAGCGTCTCCATTTCCACGAAAGCGCGCGCCGGATCATGATCATGGCCGGTATGAGCGCCGCTTTCTCCGCCCTGTTCGGAACGCCGCTCGCAGCCACTGTGATCGCGATGGAAATCAGCCACGTCGGCCTTCTGCAGTACGACGCGCTGGTTCCCTGTGTCATCGCCGCGCTGCCCGCCTACTATATTTCCGGCATGCTGGGCGTGGAAAAGCATCCCTGGGGCCTTAGCAGCGTCACGCCCTTTACCCTGCCCCTCTCTATTTCGACCTTTGTACTCGCATTTTTGTGCGCGCTGGTCAGTGTCCTGTTCGTAGTCGCCCTCGGCCGGATTCCGGCCCTTGCCAGAAAGATCCCGGCGCAGCCGATCGTCCGCGCCGTCATCGTCGCGTTCGTTCTTCTTGTCCTGACACTTCTTTCAGGCGGCCAGTTCTATAACGGTGCCGGCGGCCATGTGATCACCGAGTGCCTACAGGGCGAGTCCGTCCCGGTCTACGCCTTCCTGGTCAAAATCCTGTTCACCGCCGTCTCCATCGCCGCAGGCTTCAAAGGCGGCGAGATTGTCCCGTCTCTGTTCATCGGCGCCACCTTCGGCTCTGTCGTGGGCCCTCTTCTGGGACTTCCCTCCGGCCTTGCCGCCGCCATCGGTATGGGATGCCTGTTCTGCTGCGTCACCAACTGCCCTCTGGGAACCCTGCTCATCTGCTTTGAGATGTTCGGCTTTGAGGGATGGCCCTATTATCTGCTCGCCATCGCCATTGCCTACACCGTTTCCGGAAACTATGGCCTCTATCATCACCAGAAGATCCGCTACGGCAAGTTCCGGCCCGGGCGCGAGGACGCGAACGCGCACCACTGATGTGCGCGCGGTTGACTTATCCAAATCTTCATCGCTTCCGCGAAAGTCACGTGGATTCTTCTTCTGAAGCGCCAAACTGCCGCACAAAGAATCACTTCTTCGTGCGGCAGTTTTCCTATTTCCTATGATTCCGGCGTCGGCACCGACAATCGGAAGTTCAGATACTCTCCCTTTGCGATCAGGCTGCCCCTCTCATCCCGGATCCACAGATCCGTCCAGATCAGGGTTCCACCTGCCTTGACGACCTCCGAACGGCACTTGAGCGTGCCCTCCGGCGTCTTTCCCCGCAGCATATCAAGCTTTCCGCTCACCGTGCAGGTTTCAGCGCCCAGGGCCACTACTGCAAAGGAGGTCGTGATATCTGCGAGCGTGCTGAGCGATCCGCCCTGCACCGTTCCATTGGGATTTCCATGGCGGGCCGGATCCAGCTTCATCTCGCACTCCGCTGCGCCGCCCTTTTCCATCTTGGTAAGTGAGATCTGAAGAAACGAAGCAAGGGGCATCTGCGACAGCTTGTGCAGCGCATCCTCTCCCAGTTCCTTAGAGATTCCAACCAGTTCCAATGCCGCGGCCATTATCTGACCAGCTCCTCCGCAAGTTTCTCAAGCGCCGCCTCGCTGTCTGCGTTCAGTGCGGACTTGATGGTCACGGTCGTCTCTGCGAAGGTGATCTTCTTGGACTTCTCAAACATGCCCTTCATGAGCTTGGCGGCCACGGGTGCCCAAGTGCCGTTTTCGATGAATGCGATAGTGCGGTTCTGATAATCGCGCTCAACCAGATGCTCGATGAATGTGTGCATGAAGGGGAAAATGCCGTTGTTGTAAGTGGTGGTAGCAAGGACCAGTCTGTCATAGCGGAATGCGTCCTCGACTGTCTCGGGCATATCGTCTCTTGCAAGATCGGCGACAGCAACCTTCTGGCCCTTCGCGCGAAGGAGCTCAGCCAGCTTCTCTACCGCCTTCTTGGTGTTGCCGTAAACGGACGTATACGCGATGCAGATGCCGGGCTCTTCGGGTGTGTAGGAAGCCCACTTGGTATACAGATCCATGTAGTAGCCCAGATTCTCGCTCAGAACGGGGCCGTGCAGAGGGCAGATGATCTCGATGTCGAGCGCGGCCGCTGCCTTGAGGACCTTGGAGGTCTGCAGGCCGTATTTGCCCACGATGCCAAAATAGTATCTGCGCGCTTCGCAAGCCCATCCCTCAGGATCTTCCACGTCGTTGGCGCCAAACTTACCAAAGCCGTCTGCTGTAAACATGACCTTGTCCTTGCTGTCATAGGTCATCATTACTTCCGGCCAGTGCACCATGGGTGCGAACACGAATGTGAGGACATGGCTGCCCAGAACGAGCTGTTCGCCGTTCTTGACGATCTGCTTCTTCATAGCAGGGTTCTGTCCATAGAACTGCTCCATGAAGGTGAATGTTTTGGCGTTTCCGACAACAACTGCATCGGGATACACTTCGAGGAAGCTGGTGATATTGGCGGAATGATCGGGCTCCATGTGCTGCACGATCAGATAATCGGGCTTTCTGCCGTCAAGAACAGCTGCCAGATTGTCCAGCCACTCCTGTCCGAAGTGCTGATCGACTGTGTCCATAACAGCGATCTTCTCATCCATAATCACATATGAGTTGTACGCCATGCCCAGCGGCACTACATACTGTCCCTCAAACAGATCGATCTGGTGGTCATTGACGCCAACATACTTGATATCATCTGTAACTCTCATGCCTATACTCCTTTATTAAAATGTATTGGATCTACATTATCCGCTAATGCTGATGTCCCCGCTGCCCACCTGAATGGTCAAAAATCTCTTTCCATTCCCGGGCTGCAGGTACTGGGTGCCCTGGGAGGCGCCGTTATAGGTGATCTCTCCGTCTCCGGTCTTGATCTCCATTCTGCATCTGGCAAGTCCATCGTCGGATTCGACGGTCACTGCCCCTTCTCCCATGCCGATATTGAGGCTGTTGAAGGTGCATTCGTTCATGGAGACCTCTCCGGCGTCCGAATAAATGTCCACCGTGCCGAGCGATACGTCTCGCATGATCAGACCACCGCCGCCCGACTGGATCGTCACGGAATTCGCCGTGATGTCCGTCATGACCAGTGTTCCTTCTTCCATTGCGATTCGAAGCGTATCGAGCCCAACGCCCGCCGGAATCGTGATCACCATCTCCGGCTCCACATATGAATCGCTGCTTGTCTCTTCGACGATCTCCGCCGTATACTCTTCGGCGGTCGCATCGCCGGCTGCTTCCGTGCCGCCCTCGGCTGCCTCTGACGCCGTCTGTGCCTGCGCCGCATCGCCTGGCTCGTCCTCACCGAGGACAACGGCGGAGCCGTTCTGCGCACTCCCTTCGTCACTGCGTCTTCCACTCACAACCAGTATATCATCCTGCACGGAGAATCCGGGTGTTGTCTCCCAACCGGCCGGGAAAGAAATGCTGAAGTCCTCTCCGGACCGGATCGTCAATACGCCTCTGACCGAATTCACGGCGATTCTATTAAAATAATCCAGGCTGTAGGTACTGCCTTCCTCGACAGTATAACCTGCGCCCGATGGGTCCACCGTATCCGCATAAACCGGGAGTACACTCTGCACCATCAGAGTGAGCACTGCGAGCAGGGTAAGACACCCTTTTCCCGCTTCCCGAAACCATCTTTTCATCTTTGATCCCTTTCCGCTTGTGGTCGTTTCGTACACGGATCGACGAGGGCAGACAGAGGCCCCCATACTCTTCCATTATATCCACCAGGAAGGGAAATTGTAAATCATTTTTGTTTCAAAATATTTACAAAATTATTGGTATTTGTATATATTTTGGCATCTTTATTTACAACTTATTTTCTAATTTGTGATGATCTTGCCGTCCACCGTGAAGTTGTCCGTATCCTTGATCACAAAGATCATAGTCTTGCCGGTGTTGACCTGAATTTCCCTGTCATTGTCGTCATAGAATACGGTGGGCTTGTAGTCGTTGCCCTCTCCCTTGGCCCATCGGACGTGGATCATGCGGCCGTTTGTGATGTAGTATCCGTCCTTGCCGTCTTCCTCGATCCGCATTCTCAGATAGGAGGATCCCTCCACCCTGGGCTCTGCGTGTACGCGCTGGATCAGCACGTTGTCAAAAGCCATCTGCTCGCCGGTCGCCGCGTCGCACTGGGGCTCGCCATAGATCGTCTTGTAATACTTGCCGTCCTTCTCATTATACTTGACAGCAGACTGGGTCACCGGGAAGCTGCCCTTCATATCCACTTCCTGCGCGCTGACAGAATCCTTGTACTGCGTCAGCGTGTTTCTCTTCTTGGCGAAGGTGAAATGCTTCTTGTTGTAATAGTTTCTCCGATGCTCGATGGAAAATCCGGCCTTCTGGATTGCCTGGCGGATATGCTCGGCGTCCGTATAGGCGGTGTGCTCGGAGCGGCTCCAGGCGGGCACACGGTAGAAGCATCCATAATCGGACCCAAGCGGTCCGCCGACGCCATTGATGTTATCGACGTCCTCTCTCGTCAGAATGTCGATCGTGTAATCGATCGGTCCGCCGTAATGGATGATGATCGGATCCCATTCCAGCGCCTCGTAGACAAAATACGCGCGGATACTGCGGATATTGCCGATCCGCTCCAGGTTCTGCCAGTCCTGAATGATGCCCATCTGACGGCTCATATTGCCCTCTTCCGGCATCTCATAGAAGACGTCCACATTGCTGAGGCCGTACTGGGGCTGCGCCTCCTTGTCGATCGGGTACATGACCGCGATCGGTCTCTGTCTGGCGATCTCCGGCTCGATGGGCTCGCCGGTCAAAACACTGATATTCGAGTACTCCTCATTCGTGCCTTCCGTCACCGTGTTGTCTTTGGAATTATTTGTTGCAGCGGCCACTGTCTGCGCCGCTGTGCCTGTCGTTTTAGCGATTCCTGCTGCGGTAAAACCCGTACCCGGAAAAGCCATACAAACAGCCATGAAAAGTAATAGTGCTTTCTGTTTCATTCTCTTTTCCTTTCTTATAAAAACAGGTTCTGTGCAGCTTTCCGGCTGCACAGAACCCTATTATAGTCCAAAGAATGCACAGATTCAATTGCGGCGGCGGCGTCCGAATGGATAATATAGGGGACATTTCCGACTACTTTTCTTCCTATTTTGACAAAATCTCTTCCGCCGTTTCCCGGTCCACTTTCTTGTAGGGAAGGCGAATATATTTGTTGTCTTCGAGCGTCACCGATTCGGGAAGATCCAGATATTGCAGCGACTTTCCGGACGCCAGCGCGTAGGCCAGCGCCTCCATCGCCTGCGCCTGCCCGTCCTTGTCATTGTAGACAGTGCCCGCCATTTTGCCGCTGATCACGGCCTGTAGGCCGACCTCCGTGCCGTCAATGCCAAAGATCACCGGCCAGTTCTCCCTGGGAATCTCCCGACCCTCATACGCTTCAATGGCGCCCATAGCCATGTCGTCGTTGTTGGCGAGCACCAGTTCAATCTCACTTTCACTGCTGTCGATCAGCTGCTCCATCTTGCTGCGCGCCTGCACACGGTTCCAGTTGGCGATCGCATATCCGACCTTGTCCAGCAGGATTCCTTTCTGGATCATGGTGTCCACTGAATACTCGGTCCTGATGATGGAGTCCTGGTGGCCCGCTTCTCCCTCCAGGACGACATACTGAATGCTGCCGTCCCCATTTCTGTCCGTCTCCGGGTGAGCTTTGCAGTACTCCGTCGCCATCTCGCCCTGCAGGACGCCGGACTGAAACGCGTCCGCGCCGACATAGTACAGACTATCCCACTGCATCAGGTCCTCTTCCACCAGCTCTCTGTTAAAGAAGATGATCGGGACGTCATTCTTGCGGGCCATATCGATGATCGTCGTCGGCGCTGTCCTGTCGACCAGGTTGACGCAGATCACGTCACACCCGTTTTCAATCATTTCCGCGACTTCGTCGTCCTGCAGGCTCTGGGAGCCTGCCGCGTCCTGCCGCACTGTTACAATGTCCACGCCCTCTGCTTTGCGGGCGTCCACATATCCATTAAAGCAGTCCATCAGTTCCGTGAGAAAGGTGTCATATTGATCGTATAGCGTGACGCCGATCCGGACGGACCCGTCTCCTCGCTTTGCGGGTTCCTGCCCGCATCCCGTGAGCCATGCGGCTGACAGCAGTGCGGCCACAAGCAGCCGCCAGGCCCTCTGCGCCATCCATATGCGTTTCCTCTTTGTTTTGTCCGATGTGCGCACTCTCAGCACCTCCCATATACTAACCTTCCGCAGCTCTTACGCGGATCATCTCTGGATTGGGAACAGAATTCCCTGGTTCTCCTCCTCAAATATGGTGTCCTGGTGGATGACCCTGTGCTCCACCTTACGGATTCTGGGTGTGAATGTGTTCTTCTTGATGTAGTCTGCCAGATCCGACACACTTCTGTATCCCATCATATAGTCTTCCGGTACGACGATGCTCTGCACGGCGCCGCTGTCCAGATAGTAGATTGCCTTGGTGGATGTGCCCGTTCCGATCACAACCGTTGCCCCCTCCAGCGAGGCTGCGTACTCTCCAGCCGCCTCCAGGCTTGCGTTGTCCATTGCGACAAGAACGTCCGGCCTACTGGCCTTTTCCAGCATCTCCCGCAGAGAATCCCCTCCGTCCTTTTGCTCCAGGGTCCAGGCAATCTCGATTCCTTCCCGCGCCATCGCGGTCTCAAATCCCTGCACGGTTTGTTTCACAGATCCAAGCGAAGAGTTCGCCGAAACGATTCCAAATGTGCATTGTTCCGGGTCCCCGGGCGCCATATGAAGTGCCTCTTCGGCCAGCGCCTCCCCAATCGCTCTGTGATCGGGACTCACGATTCCTGTGATATTCTCCAGCGTTTCATCCGTGCCTGCATCCACCAGTTCCACGTGGATCTGACCGGAAAGGGTCTGCAGGAACTCATGCACGTTTGTATCACCGCACAGCTGCAGAACGAGGCCGTTTGCGCCGTCCCTGACCGCCCTGTCAACTACGCCCTTTTCTTCCTCCAGCGTGCCAAAATGGCCTGTCGGTATTACCGTCAGCTTGACATTCTGGTCCTCCGCCGCCTGCTGCATGCCTGCGATGAACTGTACCCACCTGTTGTCACTGCTGTTGTCCATGATCGCCTGAATCTGGACCGTCTCCGTATTGATGCCATTTTCCCGGATCATAATGCCGTTTAGTAATAGGATCGCAATGACCAGCACAGCGATCAGGGCCGGAAAGAGTTTGCTTTTTTTCATGTGCGCACCTCCCCGTTCCATTTCCCATTCTCAAATTTCCCATGCTCCAGGAAGCGGCGGTTTTCTTCGTTATAAGGCACAGCCGGCAGATGAATGGTCACCGCCGTGCCTTCATCCGGCTCGCTTCGAATGATCAGTCCGTATGCTTCGCCAAAGCGCAGCTGGATTCTCTTGTGTACATTGATGAGGCCCACGCCGGACCCGTTCTTATGTACGCGCGACTCATCCACCAGAAGCTGCCGCACGGTCTCCTCCGGCATTCCCAATCCATTGTCCGTGATTGTCAAGTAGATGTCTTCTCCCTGCTTGACGCCCTTGACGTGGATCTCGCCTTCATCGCCCATCGCATCGATTCCGTAGTACAGCGCATTCTCGAGGATCGGCTGCACGATCAGTTTGACCGTGCAGAAGCTTAGCACTTCCTCCTGAATATCCCAATACACTTCAAACGCGTCCTTGTAGCGCACCTTCTGGATATTCATATAATTGCGGGCGTGCACCAATTCATCCTTGATGCTGATGACGGTTCTTCCCCTGCTCAAGCTGATCCTAAAGAGGCTGGCCAGCTGCGTGACCATAAATACGGCGTCATCGTTTTTCTCCCCTTCGATCATCCACACGATGGAATCCAGCGTGTTGTAGAGGAAATGCGGGTTGATCTGGGACTGCAGCGCGTCGAGCTCACTTCTTCGCCGCTCATCCTGCTCCGAAAGGAGGTCATCCATCAGCGTGTTGACCTGCTGGAAGCTTCCCTGCAAACTCCTGCCCAAGTGCTCTATTTCGGCAGGCCCTCCAATATAGACACTGTCGGGATCGACTCTGCCGCCCTCCATGTTCTGGATGGAGCGGTTGAGCTGCAGGATCGGGCTTGTGATCTGGATCGTGACAATTCGGTTGACCACAAGAATGGCCAGAATGGTCGCCAGGATCACCATCAATGTGAAAATGCGCATGCTGACGATTCCGAGCTGGAAGCCGTTCATGGGAATGACGCAGACCAGTTTCCATCCCGTGTAACTGATCGTATTGACAATGACCAGACGGTCCTCCCCGTCAAAGCGCTCCTCGTGCACGCCGTCCTCATACTCGCACACCTGCGCATTGTTCTCTTTGTAATTGCCTGCGTTGATCCGCATCTGCCTGGGGTGGTAGATCAGCTCTCCGTCACTGTCACACAGGTAAAAATACTGATAGGAATTGGAGCTGTTGACTCTTTCCATCATCTGCTCGATCGTACTGTAGTTCATGTCGACCAGCAGAACGCCGCGCATCGGAACGCCCTTGTCCGTCAGCTCCACAATCCTGCTCAGAGAGATGACCCAGTAATAGCGGAAGGTCGAGGCGTCAAAGATATTCTGCACATGCGGCGTCGAAAAGTGCAGGTTTTCCGGTTCTTCCATGGCCAGATTAAACCATGGCTGCTCGCGCACGTCGATGCGGCTCTTCATGGCCGAAATCGGGGCGGCACTGACAAGGCTTCCGTCCCGTTTGAACAGGGCAAAGCTGATCAGATTGTCCTTGTTGGCCTCATATAGAAGGAACATCTCGCTGTCCAGACTGTCTCTTGCCAGATCCTTATCCTTGATCACGTCATAGTACATGGCGTCGCTGACCCTGCGCATACTGGTCAGATAGTCCTCGAGGTTGGTTTCCGTCTGGGACATGAGCTGCTGCGTGCTCTCCGTCATCATGACCCTTGTTCTCTGGGTAAAGCGGTTGTACAGGACCAAGCTTAAGAGCAGAACGACCAAAATAGAGACGACCGTAAAGGAAACAAGGACAGAGGCCTGAATGCCCTGCCTGCCCACGCGTTCCATAACCTTGCCGACCTGGCCGTGGAATGTATTCTTTTTACTGTTCTGCCCGCCGTTGTCCTGCACTGGTCCCTCACTTTCTCTCCGAGCGGTACCGGGTCGGAGAGACGCCGAATTTCTTCTTGAATACGTAACTAAAGTAGGCCGGATCCGCGTATCCCACCTGGGCCGCGATCACGTACGTCTTATCATCCTCCTCGATCAGTCTCTGGACAGCCTGCTCCATGCGGTAATCCGTCAGGTAATTGATAAAGGTCTTGCCCGTCTCTTTTTTGAACGTGGTGGAGAAATAGGCCGCACTGACGCCAAGTATGCCGCAGATCTTATCGATCGTCAGTTCCTGATCGCCGTAATTGTCGCGCACATAGTCGACAGCCTTCGTGACAAAGGTCTGCTCGCCGTCCTCACGCTTACTCTGAATCTGTTCCTGCATCTTGCAGGCCACGCCGCCGAGCCATTCCCTGAGCTGACCGGCGTCCATGTTGGTGACGTTCCGAAACAGCGCTTCGTCCTCCCCGAAGACCGGCTCTGTGTCGATCCGGTTGCTGATTGCAAATCGGTACAGAGAACTGACCAGTTCCATGACCATGAAGCGGTGCATGCTAAGCGACATGCCCCCTGCGGACATCTCATCCACACAGGCCTTGGCCTGCGCGCGGACGGTCTCCGCCGTACTCATTTTCACCGCCTTAAAGAGCTGGTGCAGCCTCTTCTGCGTGTTGTCAGAGGACCGGATCTCGCCGGGTTCGATCTCTGCGATATTGATCGCTTTGCCCGCGCCGTACAGCGAACGGTAGGAAACGGCTTCCCGTGCGCCATGATACGATTCCGAAATCTCGGCAATCGTGCCACACGCTTTCCCAATTCCGATTGTGACCACCGCCTGGCTCACATGTCTTGCAAGGCGGCAGAAGCTCTCCGCCTCATCGGTGATCCGCGTCACGTCATCCTGCGATACGCAGGGCACTAAAATCACAGTATTGCCTTCGTGCGTAAACATGCGTGCATTCCACTTCTTCGCAAGATGCTCTGCCGCCAGTCGCCGCACCGACTCTGTGAGGAGCACCGCGCTGATGCCCTCCGGCAGCTGCGTCGTACTGGTATGGACCACGACCACCGTATACATGGGACTGTCCATCGTGATCTGGTAGTCCGATAGAAAGCGGGTAATCTCCTGCTCCGGCACGCTGCCATCCACCAGGGAGGCAAAAAAGTTTTCCTGCAGAAGCGGCAGACTCTCCATGTAGTAGTCCCGGAGCTTCTGCACATTGCGCTTTTCGTCCATCTCATGGTCCAGCGACGCCTTAAGCTTTACAAAGATCCGCTGCAGTTCGTCCGCATCCACCGGCTTTAAGATATACTCTTCTACCTCCAGGCGGATCGCTTCTTTGGCATATTCAAATTCATCAAATCCCGAGAAAATCAGGATCCGCACCGCCGGATACATGGCTTTTAAATTGTGGGCCAGTTCAAGGCCATCCATATAGGGCATTTTGATATCCGTCAGCACAACGTCCGGCGTCTCCTGATCCACCAGGTCCAGCGCCTCGATTCCATTGTGCGCGTATCCCATGATCCGGAAGCCAATGCTCTCCCAATCAATCTTTTTCTGCATGGCGCGAATGACGTTTTCCTCGTCGTCCACCATAAGCACCGTGTACAAACTCATAGTCCCGCTCTCCTGTACGCAAAGTTCTTATTCGTTCTCTCCTGCATCAGAAGTGCTCTTGCATTTCCTGTATGCAGGAGCACTCTTTCGCCTTCTGTATCAGAAGTACTTGTTGTCGACTCTCTTCCAGAGAATGAACGTGACCACAACCCATACGACTGTCTGGATCAGCGCTGCCATCGGATGGACCGTCTCCAGTATCCCCATCAGGAAAGAACCCAGGCCAAAAAACACAAGCAGCCTGCCTATATCCCGGCAGTAGCCCTCCTTGTCCTCCGGATCCGGTTTATCCTTCCCGCGGATTGCCTTGATATCCTTCAGGATCAATACCCTGTATGCAAAATATAGGCATACCATTCCGATCAGAATCGGAATTCCAGCCTGTTCCATGATCTGTCCCAGCATAGTTTTCTCCCTTTTGCGCCATGATTTTGTATCTGTATACAAGAGCGAGAGATCCTTTCCCCTGGAAAACAAATCTTTCAACTGTTTTCGGGATAAGACCTCTCGCTCATTTTACAGCAACTCCATTGCAGTTTTAAAGTAACCCTGCTGCGAAATTACTTCTTCGCGACGTACTTTCTGATATCCAGAGAAATCGCGATGTAGATGATGATACCAAGTGCGATCCACTGTGCGTTCGCGTTGACGCCCAGGAACTGCAGTGCTGCCTTCAGGAATTCGAAGACCGCGACACCGATGATAGCGGATGAAACTTTACCACGTCCGCCGGTAACGGAGACGCCGCCGATCGTACAAGCTGCGATTGCTTCCATCTCGTAACCAAGACCAAGGTTAACGGAAGCGCCGCCGGACTTCGCGCCAAGCATGAAGCCTGCAAGGCCATAGAAAGCAGCTGCCTTCGCATAGATCATGACCATGGTCAGCTTAACCGGAACACCGGCTACTTCTGCTGCCTGCGGGTTTGCACCGATGGCATACATATATTTGCCGTGGCGGGTCATGTTGAAGATGAACCATGAAATCGCTGCGATCAGAATTGCGATCCATACCAGATAGGGGATCATCAGGAATCTGCCGGATGCCAGATTCGTGTAAGCAGTTACATAGCCGCCCAGAGGGGTCGCATTGGTAACGATCAGGTTCAGACCATAGACGATCTCCATCATAGCCAGAGTGGAAATGAAAGGAGGAACGCTGAGGAATGCGATAAAGGAGCCGGTCACTGCGCCGAAGCATGCGCATACGAGCATGACAACGATGGCAGCGAGTATAACATTCATAGGCTTTCCGCCCTGAATGAAACGGCCGGAATAATCAGCCTTCTGCAGAAGAATACCTGCAAGGCAGCCGCCCAGACCGATGATACGTCCTGCGGACAGGTCGCAGCCTGCGGTGATAACGCAGCCGGCGATACCCAGCGCGATGACCAGACGTGCGGACATGTTCAGGAGCAGGTTCATCAGGTTGGACTGGGAAAGGAAGTTAGGGGACTTGATTCCTGTAAACGCAACCAGAATGATGATGATCAGGATAACGCCGTAGTTGATCAGGAAATCCTTTAAATTAAAAGCTTTTTTGTTCATTAGAATCCTCCGTATTGAAGAGCACTTGATTCAAAGCAACTGTGTCCTAGTTAAACTGAGATCATAGGTGTACATGCTGCTTAGAACATAGTTGCATAGTGCATGACCTTCTCCTGGGTCATATCTGCAGGATCTGTGATCTCACCGCGGATATGGCCATTACACATGACATAGATCCTGTCGGACATGCCGAGCAGCTCTGCCATTTCTGACGATATCATGATGATCGCTTTGCCCTGCTTCTGCAGTTCGACCATGATCTCATAGATCTCGTGCTTAGCACCGACGTCGATACCTCTGGTAGGTTCGTCCATGACCAGGACATCCGGATCGTTGGCCAGCCATCTGGCGATGATGACCTTCTGCTGGTTACCACCGGACAGGTTTGCGATCGCCTCCTGTGCGTTCGGCGTCTTGATGGACAGTTTCTTGATACTGTCATCGACGATCTGGTTGATCTTGAGATGATCCAGTACGAAGCCTGCTTTCAGGTTCTTGTCATAAATGGAAATACCTGTGTTGTCCTTGATGGACAGGCAGCCCAGAATACCGTTTCCACGTCTGTCTTCTGTGATCAGACCGATACCGGCATTCATGGCCTTGCGAGGCGTCTTCGTATCTACCTGTTTGCCATTTACATAAATCTCTCCGGATGCGATACCGCGCATACCGAAGATCGCTTCCATAAGCTCTGTACGCTGGGCGCCGACAAGTCCGCCGAAACCGACGATCTCGCCCTTGCGGATCTGGAAAGAGCAATCCTGGAAGGATTTCTCATGAATCGAGCTGACATTTCTGGCCTCCAGAATGACATCGCCAGGCGTGCAGGGATGCGGAGGATATACATTTGTGAGCTCACGGCCGACCATTTTCGCGATGATCTGGTCCGTGGTCATTTCTGCTGCCGGCCAAGTGCCGACATAGGTGCCGTCACGCATGATGGTGATATCGTCGGAGATCCGCTTGATCTCATCCATCTTGTGTGAGATATAAATCATAGCAACGCCCTTATCACGAAGATCGTTCATGATACGGAACAGTACTTCAACTTCTTTGTCAGAAAGAGAGGATGTAGGTTCGTCAAAAATGATGACCTTGGCCTCGTGAGAAACCGCCTTGGCGATTTCGATCGACTGCATCTGTCCGATGGAAAGATCGGAAAGCGGTGCCTTGGGATCGAAATCCATACCTACTTCTTTGAGCCAGTAGGCAGTGTCCTCATACATCTTCTTGTGATCAATGACCTTCAGAGGACCATAATTGTGGGTAGGGAATCTGCCCAGGTACATATTCTCAGCTACACTTCTGGGGAGTACGGGCTGAAGCTCCTGATGCACCATGGCAATACCCATTTTCATGGCTTCATCAGGATTGTTGATGGTCACTTTCTCGCCATTAATATAGACTTCGCCGGCGTCCATCTTGTAAATGCCGAAAAGGCATTTCATAAGTGTTGATTTACCAGCGCCATTTTCCCCCATCAGTGCATGGACAGTGCCTGGACGGACCGAAAGGGAAACATTATCCAGAGCCTTAACGCCGGGGAAAGACTTGGATACACCCTTCAACTCAAGAAAATATTCTGCCATGCCAATCTCCTTTTTTAGTTCTCCCTTTGTTTCAAAACAGAAAAAACGGGATTGTTTTTAATCGCTAAAGAGCGACAGGTGCGGCGCATGCCGCACCTGTCGGATCAGACGGTAAACAAATTGTTTACGAATTACACGAAATTACTGAAGAGAATCAAGGATCTCCTGTGCGTTTTCAGCAGTAACCTTTGTGTAGTCGCACTGAATGTTGTGCTCGTTGCCTGCACCGTTGAGGTAGTTGATCGCTGCATCTGCTGCACCGTCAGCCTGTGCGAAGTGGTTGTTGAAGACTGTGCCGGTGATCTCGCCGGAGATAACTTTCTCAACAACTTCTGTCAGGGCGTCAACGCCTACCAGATAGATATCTTTGCCAACTGTGCGGCCTGCGGACTGGATGGACTGCAGAGCGCCAAGTGCCATAGCGTCGTTGTTGCAGAAAACAACTTCGATGTCGTTGCCGTACTGGGACAGGGAGTTCGCTACAAGCTCAGCACCCTTAACCTGATCCCACATACCAACCTGATCATCCAGGCAGTTTACTTCGAAACCAGCGTCTGTCAGAGCCTTAACGGAGTACTCTGTACGATATGCTGCGTCGATGTTCTCAGGATCGCCTTCGATCATGATGTAGTCGATCTTGCCGTTCTTGTTGAAGTCAACAGCGTCAAGGCCAAGGTCTGCGATGATCTCGCCCTGGAATGTACCGGACTGACGTGCGTCACAGCCTACATAACAGACATCCCAATTGTTGTCTGTCCATCTCTGCTGCTCATCTGCATCGGGCTCACGGTTGATGTAAACCAGCGGGATGCCAGCTGCTACGACCTTATCGGTAACTGTAGCTGCGGAAGAGGAGTTAACCAGGTTGATGATCAGAACGTCAACGCCGTCAGCGATGAAGTTGTCGATCTGACCGGACTGTGTAGCCTGATCGTTTGCGCCGTCAACGATTGTGATGTTCTCTTTTGCGAAGCCCTGCTCGATGAGATATCTCTCAAGCTCGCCTCTGAACAGTGTCATGAAGTTGTCAGAGAACTGATAGATGCAAACGCCGACTTTCTTGCTTGCAAGATCGCCGCCAGCTGCCTCTGCTGCTGCGTCGCCAGCTTCCTCTGCGGGAGCTTCTGCTTCTTCTTCAACAGTCTCTTCTGCCGCTTCTTCAGCTGCGGGCTCAGAAGATGCTGCGCCTGTGCTTCCGCCGCAACCTACCAGCATGGAAGCTGCGATGATGGAAGCTGTCATGATAGCAATAACTTTCTTGAACATTTTCATCCTCCTACAAATAATGTTACTTGTTGTGCGCATACTGCGCCGTTACTGTTCACATTGTAGATTTTGGCCTTTTATAAAAACATTGAATTTTCTTCTCTCTTACTCGAAAATTCTTCTCTATTGTGCACAACAAATTCCCATAGTTTTTGCGCATTGTTGGCAATTTGACGAAAGCCGGAATACTGTTCACCCAAAAAGCCAAAAATGTAGTTGGCAATATCAGAAATTCTTAATATACTTGAATATACGGTGTTTTGACACAACGCATATAGTAGATACAGCGAAGGAGAATATAGAATGCTGGAACTGAAAAACATTCAATTTGACGTTCAGGAAGGCCATGAAGAAATTGGAATCATTCAGGACGTCAGCTTCACCATTCCGGACAACAAGTTTGTTGTCGTGACGGGCCCCAACGGCGGCGGCAAGTCCACACTTGCAAGACTGATCGCCGGTATTGAGAAGCCTACGGCCGGAACCATTCTTCTCGACGGAGAGGATATCACCGATAAATCGATCACCGACCGCGCGCGCATGGGCATTTCCTATGCGATGCAGCAGCCCGTCCGCTTTAAGGGCATCCAGGTCCTGGATCTGCTCCGACTTGCGGCCGGCAAGCGGGTGTCTGTGGCCGACGCATGTCAGTACCTGTCCAGAGTCGGACTGTGCGCCAAGGATTATATTAAGCGCGAAGTAAACGCCAGCCTTTCCGGCGGCGAGCTCAAGCGAATTGAGATCGCGACGGTTCTTGCGCGCGGCACCAAGCTCTCCGTATTCGACGAGCCCGAGGCGGGCATCGATCTGTGGAGCTTCCAGAACCTGATCCAGGTATTTGAGCAGATGAGAGACTCCATCAAGGACAGTTCCATCCTCATCATCTCCCACCAGGAGAGGATCCTGGAGATCGCGGATGAGATCATCGTCGTAGCAGACGGAAAGATCGAGCGTCAGGGTTCCCGTGATGAGATCCTGCCGTCCCTGATCGGCACGACCAGCGCTGTTGGCGCTTGCGTACCTCTCGGCGGAAAGCCCGCGCAGGTTCCCCAGATCCCTGTGGACGAGAACGGAAATCCCATTCCCAAGAATACACTGCAAGGAGGAGAAGCCTGATGGAATTTAAGAAATTAGACGAGATCCAGAAGAGAATTCTCATGGAAGTGGCAGACCTCCACACCGTTCCGGAGGGCGCCTTTAATATTCGAAGCAACGGACAGCTGGCAGGGCGTGCCAACTCCGCCAATATCGAGATCGTCTCCAAAGAGGACGGCTCGGGCATCGACATTCATATTAAGCCCGGCACCAGGAACGAGAGCGTGCATATCCCCGTTGTCCTTAGTAAGAGCGGACTGCACGACGTCGTTTACAACGATTTCTATGTCGGCGAGGACTGCGACGTCATCATCGTCGCGGGCTGCGGCATCAGCAACTGCGGCGGCATGGACTCCGAGCATGACGGCATCCACCGCTTCTATGTCGGCAAGAACGCCAAGGTCCGTTATGTTGAAAAGCACTACGGCGAAGGCGACGGCACCGGCAAGAGGATCCTCAATCCGGTCACCGAGGTCTATATGGAAGAAGGCAGCCACGTAGAGATGGAAATGGTCCAGATCAAGGGCGTCGATTCCACAGACCGCAACACGATCGCCAAAGTTGCTGCCGGCGCAAGCCTGGTCGTCAAGGAGCGTCTCATGACACACGGCGAGCAGACCGCATCCAGCGGATACTTTGTTGACCTTGACGGCGACGGCTCCAGTGCGGACATCGTCTCCCGCTCTGTGGCGCGTGACAAGTCCTATCAGAAGCTGGATCTTCGCATCAACGGCAACGCAGCCTGCAGCGGCCACACCGAGTGCGACTCCATCATCATGGACGAAGGACGCATTCTCGCAGTCCCGCAGCTGGAGGCCAACTGCACAGATTCCGCGCTGATCCACGAGGCGGCCATCGGAAAGATCGCCGGCGATCAGCTGATCAAGCTCATGACGCTCGGTCTTACCGAGCAGGAAGCAGAGGAGCAGATCGTTAACGGATTCCTCAAATAATAATTCATAATCTATAAGCAAAAGGCCAGCCTCCTGATATTTCAGGAGGCTGGCCCTTTTATTCAATATGATGCCTGATTATCTTACGATCTTCTCTTTCTTCTGGAAACGAGCCCTGTTCTTCTGGTCATCCGCACCGGCCTTGATCTCACCGGCGCTTGTCAGTGCCATTCTGGTCAGCTGCGGGCCGATCAGCTCATATACAAGCACACTGAACAGGACAATGTTGCGGATCATGCTGCCCATTTCTGTGCCCAAAGCCTGCGCCGTGACAACCATGCCGAGTGCCACGCCGGCCTGCGGGAACAGCGTAATGCCCAGATATTTGCGAACGGTCTCATTGCAGTGCATGAAGGTACTGCTGATTCTCGCGCCATAGTATTTGCCGAGGCAACGCACAAGAATATACACAACACCGATCAGGATGATGGCCGGATAGCGGAATACTCCCAGATCCAGCTCCGCACCGGACAGTACGAAGAAAATCGCATAGAGCGGCGATGTCCACTTGGAGGAACGGCTCATGATATCCACGGAATATTCGCTCAGGTTGCAGAACATAGTGCCGAGCATCATACAAACCAGCAAAGAGGAGAAGCCGATCTTCACGCCGCCGCCCAGTTCAAACTCTCTCGATGCCATCGCGATCGTCATGATGACAAATGAAATTGTAAGGTTCAGACGGTTTGTATTGGAGAAGAAGATTTTCTCCAGTTCTGTCAGAAGGCATCCCATCGCCGCGCCGAGAATGAGCGAGAACACAATCTCCAAAAGCGGATTGATGATGACGGAGACCAAATCGATGGTTCCTCCCTGCATGGCCTGTGCGATACCAAAGGATACCGAGAAAATGACCAAGCCTACTGCGTCGTCCAATGCGACGATCGGCAGCAGAAGGTCTGTCACAGGTCCCTTGGCCTTATACTGTCTGACAACCATCAAAGTCGCAGCAGGCGCTGTTGCAGATGCAATCGCACCCAGCGTGATAGCCACAGGCAGCGGCAGGGCCTCCGGTCCGAGAATAAAATGCAGTACGATCAGAACGGCGTCTACCAGTGCGGCCGCCAGAGCTGCCTGAAAGATACCGATCACGGTCGCTGTTTTGCCCGTTGTCTTGAGCTGTCCGAGGCGGAACTCATTGCCGATATCAAAGGCGATGAATCCAAGTGCCACATTGTTGAGAACGCTGACGCTCTCCAGCTCCTCCATGCTGCCAAATCCGATCCCATGGATGCCGAGTCTGCCAAGAACAAAGGGACCCACCAGCACGCCGGCGATCAGATACGCCGTGACGTCAGGAAAGTTCAGCTTCATTTTCTTGAACAGACGGGTCATCATAAGACCTGCGAACAATGCCAGTGCGGTTTCTAATAATAAACGCATAGTGTTTCCTCTCTAATTTGCATACTCCAAATGTCTGATTATGCGGGTGCGGTATTCATTTCCCAAGCCAATGCCGCAAAAAACTGCCAGTTAGGTCATGAGCATTACAGGTCCATCCTGGCAGTCCCGTAGAACCACTCGATTATAACACTTGATATTGAAAATACAAGCCAAAAAAATCTAACATTCCTAACTGTATTCCAAACTATTCCCCGCTTTCCAGGCCCTGCTCCCATGTCCTGCTTCCAAGCCCCATCACGAGCGGCAGCGTGTATAACAGCGGCAGTCCATAGCGCGCCATGGAGTAGGGACTGACCCACAAGACCAGCACGGAAACAGCGATCGGCACCAGACATCCCAGCGTCTTCATGCGTCTTCCCTTGAAGTTCGGAAGAAGGAGGACCCGCAGGAGTACGGCCAGCGGCAGCCACCACATATACAGAACACATTGCAGGAGAAGGCCTGTGCCCGGCAATGCGCAGAGCCATTTGTAGACGGCCTGCACCGCTTCGCGAAGGAAGGCGAAACGGGGCGCGTTCTGTATTTGGACATACTCTCCGCTTGGAAATTCATAGTAGACCCGCATGCTCTCCGTCGGCGTGAAAAAGCCGCCCGCCGTGCCAAGCAGCGCCTTGATGCCCGAAAACGGATAACGGACGAAGAGCCGCAGCCACAGGCGCTTGTAGGCACTGATCTGCTGCTCTGTCGCACTGTAATTGAACAGCTTTTTCACTTCGTCGTAATTGTAGCTGCTGTAGTCCTCTTCCACCTTTTTGAGGTCCATCACTTTGCTGAGGATCCGCAGTTCCTCGTCGGACAGCGCGTCCTTGTGGTCCAGATAAGTCCTCGCGCTCATTTGCATGGTAAATCCGATTGACTCCTGCTTGCCGCCGGGGAAAATGGCGAACATGGGAAACAGGACTTTGGGCAGAAGGACCAACAAAAGGACCGCCGGAAGCGCCCAGCTGGCAAGCCACTCCGCCCATCGGCGTCGGACACTCAGCACAAAGAGCAGCGCTATGTTACATAGGATGACAAAATATACGCCTGTCTTTTTGGTCAGCGCAAGAAGGACCGACAGCAAGATCAGCCAGAGCATTCGACCGCTTGTCGCCTCCTCCCGTATGATCACAACATAGACAAGGTAGTACACAATAAAGAGTAAGCTATAAATAGAATCCTTGAGCATGCCGATCGCATAGAGCGCGACAAAAGGTGAAAGCCCGAGGAAAAGCACGCCTGCCTTGCGATAGAGATAGGGCATTCCCAGTTTTTCCATGCGGCAGAGCATCACAGACATGAAAAGCGCGGTGAGCGCGGTCTGCAGACCACAGTAAATCATGACGCCACGCGCGGCACTGCCGGCCAGTCCTCCCACGAACTCCGTAAAAAAAGTGAAAAGCAGCGTATCCGTCACCGGATGGTGATCATTGAGAAAACAGCTGATCATCGGTTCTCCGGCGTTCCAGTTGATCTCGATCGGCATGGTGCCGGTAACAAAATCCTTGATCTGGTTGTAGGTATCCCTGCTGGCTACGCCGGGGCAAAACACGACCAGGTACGGCACAAACATGACAAACAGAAGAAGTGCTGTCAGGAGTACGCTTTTTCCGTTCCAACTGCACAGCAGATGCCGGGATGGCGCCGCCTTGACGGCCCTTTTGTCGAACCAGTCGATCAGTTTCCAGCCCAGGACAAAAAATACAATATATAATACCACCTGCATTGCCGTCGTCGCACACTCCGCCGTCGTTCCAAGCCCAAATGAGCCGGACCTCCTGACGTGTTCTGTGATGACTGTAAACAGCGCAAGCGCAGCTGCCAGGACCACGGCGATCAATCGTCCCGGCAGGCTGATCGTTTCCTTCATTGTGAACCCCTTTCCACTTCTTTCATAACGCTCATGTAAAGAAAATTGTACACCGAAGTCACGCTTGTCACCAGTCATTTCTGCTTATTCAGGCGGCGGATTGTTCACCATCTTGAACAATCCGGCACATATTCCGCGTTACGCGTTCGCCAAAATGGTTCTATAATAATGGCGTTCATTAAAGGCACAGCAAAGGAGTACTATATTTTGAACAAAGATCTGACTTGCGGGAAACCACAAACCGTTCTCTGGCAGTTCTGCCTGCCTCTTTTCGGAAGCATTCTCTTTCAACAGCTTTATAATATTGCGGACAGTCTCGTCGCCGGCAAATTCATCGGCGAGAATGCCCTCGCGGCAGTCGGCAACAGCTATGAAATTACACTCATCTTCATCGCGTTCGCCTTTGGCTGCAATATCGGCTGCTCCGTTATCGTCTCTATGTTTTTTGGCGCCAAACGATTTAAGGAAATGAGGACGGCCGTCTCCACCTCCATGATCGCGAGCGGCGTGATCTGTGCCGTCCTGATGCTGATAGGCTTCCTCTTCTGCGGAAGTCTCCTGTCCATGATCCAAACGCCGGAGATCCTGTTCGCCGATTCCGCCCTCTATCTGCGGATTTACGTCTGGGGTCTTCCGTTTGTATTCTTCTACAATATCTCCAACGGGATCTTCTCCGCACTGGGAGATTCCAGGACGCCCTTCCTGTTTCTGGCCGTGTCCTCCTGCAGCAATATTGCCATGGACATCTGGTTTGTGGCAGGATTTCACATGGGTGTAGCGGGCGTTGCCTGGGCTACATTCCTGTGCCAGGGCGTGAGCTGTATTTTGGCATTGGTATTCGTATTCAGACGCCTTGCCGCTGTCGAAATGAAGGGGCGCGCGCCGCTCTTTTCCTGGGATATCTGCAAGCGATTTGCCAGGGTTGCGGTCCCCAGTATTTTGCAGCAGAGCTTTATTTCGATTGGAAACATCGTGATCCAGGGCGTGATCAACGGCTTTGGCCCCGGCGTCATGGCGGGCTACTCAGCAGGGATCAAGCTCAATAACCTTGTGATCACTTCCTTTACGACGTTGGCCAACGGCATCTCCAACTATACGGCCCAGAACCTCGGCGCCGGAAAACTGACCCGCATTCGCGAGGGCTTTCAGGCAGGACTCAGAATGGTCTGGATCCTCTCGGTCCCGCTCATCGTTCTCTACTGTGCCTTTGGCAAAGGATTGCTGCTCTTTTTCTTGAACGATCCTTCGGCGGATGCAATGCGGTCGGGCATGATGCTGCTCCGCATCCTGTCGCCCTTCTACTTTGTCATTTCCGCCAAGCTTGTGGCAGACGGCGTCCTTCGCGGCGCCAGTATGATGAAGCAGTTCATGGCGGCCACCTTCACGGATCTGATCCTGCGCGTCGTGCTGGCCATCGTCCTGTCCCGCACTGCGCTGGGATATGTCGGCATCTGGTGTGCATGGCCTGTCGGCTGGTCCATCTCAACGGTCCTCTCGCTCCGCTTCTATAGGAACGGACCATGGAAAGGTGCCATGGAGACGCCGGCTTCAGCGGCATAGGTCTGTCGCCGGCCGCTTCCTGCGCGATCGATCGCAAGGATTTTTCATCGCAATCTTCTCCAATTCTTTGTATAATACTTCCTAATAGGAAGTGCGAACCGGACTGCGCTTTCAGCGCAGTCCTTTTTCATGATGCACACGCGTGCATCTTGCAATATGAGCCTTGCAGTTCCGGCGCATCCCATGTTCCGGATTATGCATGTTTGAAGAGGGGGATTCATATGAAAGAAGTCAGACTTGGACGTACAGAAATTGTGGTGCCGCAGAATGCATTCGGATGTCTTCCCATCCAGCGCGATACGACGGAAGTCGCAGTGAAGCTCTTAAGGGACGCCTATGAAGGCGGCATGCGGTTTTTTGACACCGCGAGAGCCTATACGGACAGTGAGGAGAAGGTCGGCGCAGCCTTTGACGGCATGCGCGACAAGGTTTACATTGCGACCAAGACGGCCGCCAAGACGCCGGAGGGATTCTGGAAAGATCTGGAGACGTCGCTTAAAAACCTGCGCACCGACTATATCGACATCTATCAGCTGCACATGGTGCAGCAGTGCTACAAGCCCGGCGACGGGACCGGCATGTACGAGTGTCTTGTAGAAGCCAAGGAGAAAGGCCTGATCCGCCACATTGGTATCACGACCCACAAGCTGGCTGTCGCACAGGAGATCATCGAATCCGGCCTATACGAGACGCTGCAGTATCCCTTCAGCTATCTGTCCTCCGGGAAGGAAATCGCGCTGGTCGAATCCTGCGTCAAGGCGGACATGGGCTTTATCTGCATGAAGGCGCTGGCCGGCGGCCTGATCACCCGCTCCGACGCGGCCATGGCCTATATGACACAGTTCGACAATCTGGTCCCGATCTGGGGCATCCAGCGCGAGACGGAACTCGCCGAGTGGCTGTCCTATATGACCGACACGCCGTCTATGACCGGGGAGATTGCTGAATACATAAAGGGTGAACAGGACGAACTAGCCGGTGACTTCTGCCGCGGCTGCGGTTACTGCCTGCCTTGTCCCATGGGAATTGAGATCAACAACTGCGCCCGCATGTCCCTGATGGTCCGCCGCGCGCCTTCCGCAGGCTGGCTTTCTGAAGCCTGGCAGGAAAAGATGGCCAAAATCGAGACCTGCATCAACTGCCGTCAGTGCACAAAGCGCTGTCCCTATGAGCTCGATACGCCCGAACTCCTCAAGAAGAACCTGGCGGATTATAAGAGAATTCTGGCCGGAGAGGTACAAGTTTGATGAAACAGTATTTGCAAAGGCTGCTTGCGCTTGTCCTGGCAATGGTCCTGGCGCTAAGCACTGTGCCGGAAATCCCTGCGCAGGCAGCATCTGATACAGTTCCGGGCAAGGTGGCACTTGTCTCCATCGAATCGCCCGGATACCACAAGATCACGATCAACTGGAAAGGTACCACCGGTGCCAGTCAATATCATATTTATTACAGGCGGGAAGGCGAGACCAAGTGGACCAAAATCGCGAAAGTGAGCGGCTCTGCGCGCAGCTACACGCATGTCTACTCCTCCAAATTTCCGATTGTAATCGGGCGAAATTATACCTATACCGTTCGCGCCTACAACAGCACAAGCAGGCGCTATGGCGAATATGACCACAAGGGACTCACAGCACAGAATATTCCGGACAAGGTCACCCTGCAGAGCGCTGTTTGGAATGCGGGGAAGAAGGCAGTTACGCTGAAATGGAACAAGACCGCCGGCGGTGACTACTATAGGATCTACCGCAAATCGACCTCTTCGCCCAAGTGGAAAACGATCGCCTACGTGTCTTCCGACAAGCTCTCCTACGTGGACAAGACAGCCTCCGCAACGGAGAAAAACGTCTACACGGTTCGCGTCTACCACAGCAAAATGAAAGTGCTGGGACAGGTCAACTCGGCGGGGATCACAGCCCGCGAATACCAGGACGCCGCCACGCAGGCCGTGGCCAATGCGCTGGCCCGAACAGCGACTGCCAAAAAGACCAAGCAGATCATTCTGGTTGTGGACCACAATCTCTCCTTCTGGGAGAAGGACGCACAGGGATACTGGAACCGCAAGCTTTCTGCTTACTGCGGCTATGGCAGTAACGGCATGAGCACCGACCGGCACGAGGGCGACCGGACGACGCCCGTCGGCTCCTTCCCAATCCTGCACGGTTTTGGCATCGCCGCCAATCCGGGCAGTGCCATGCAGTATCGCAAGGTCACCAACAATTCCTACTGGTCCGGCGAATACAGCACCTACAATCAGTGGGTGGAAAGCACAAGGCCGGTCGCCGGCGAGCACTTGATTAGCTATTACCAGTACAAGTACGCGATGGCCATCGGCTTCAACCGCAATCCGACCGTCTACAAGAAGGGCTCCGCCATCTTCCTGCACTGCAAGAGCTACGACCACTGGTCCACCGCCGGCTGCGTCAGTGTCGAGGAGTCCGTCATGAAACGGCTTCTTGTCATGAGCCGCAACGGCGTGTATATGATCATTGTGCGGAACCAGAATGAGATCGGTAATTATTAGTCTGCCGTTTTGAATACCGCATTGCAAAACAAGAGCCGGGTCAACTGACCCGGCTTCCTTTTCATAGGTCAGCTATATATCACTTGCACACGTCAACCCAGCCTCTGGCATTTACAAGTCCCTGCAGTTCCTCCAGCGTCAGCTGCACTGCGCTGTTTGCGTTGCCCGCAGCCGGATACACCACATCCCACTTTCGCAGGCTCTCATCCAGATAGATCTCCACATTCTCGTTGACGCCAAAGGGGCAGACGCCGCCTGCCTCGTGTCCGATATACTGTTCCACCAGATCGCGGGATATCATCTTGGCCTTTTTACCGAATGTATCCTTGTACTTTTTGTTGTCGACTCTGGCCATCCCTTCCGCCAGGATCAGAATAGGCCTCTCGTCGATGGCAAAAGACAGCGATTTGCAGATCCTTCCAGGCTCCACGCCGATAGCGGCAGCTGCCAGTTCAACTGTCGCAGTGGAGACGTCCGGCTCGATCACCCGGTCCAGATAGCCTTTTTCTTCCAGATACTTCTTTGCTTTTTCAACAGACATAGTCTAACTCCTTGTACACTTCGCCGGTAAGGCGTATATCCGGTCATTGCTTTTGCGCAGTGTCTTCCAGCTTCTTTTCTGCCCTCTTCAGGAACTTCTCGCTGTCCACAATAAAGCGGCAGTGTGTGCCTCTGGCAACCTCCCCTGCTTCATCGTAAACCACGACGAAGAATGTCAGCTTTCTTCTGTCGATCTCTGTAAGTTCCGTCTCGCAGCGCACCTTCATGCCCACCGGCGTTGCAGAAATATGTTCGACATGCAGTTCTGTGCCAACTGTCCCCTGTCCCGGCTCCAGCTCCGGCGCGACGCTTCTCCAGGCTGTTTCCTCTGCCAGTGCAATGACGGCAGGCGTCGCGAATACAGGAAGTTCTCCACTTCCCATGGCCTGCGCGGTCAGTTCCTGCGTGACGGTCAGTTCTCTATTCCCCTTTATTCCTGTATGCAGCATGATCAATCTCCTTTTCTTTCATCATTTCCTTGTCGAAATTCTATTTTAGCTTCTCAATCGTCTCCATGCCCCCGCAGACAAAATTCAGGATGATCCGCTGCACGCGCATCCACTCCTCATCCTTCTTCCAGCCCATCGCTTTGTTGACAGCAAAGGCTCCTGTCAGCATATAGGTGAACAACATCTCCGCTTCCTTTTCCGAAAGGCCGTATTTCTTGAGCTCTGCAATCTGATAATCCTTTTCCTGCCGGTAGATCATAGAAAGAATATACTCTGACAGCGCAGTGTCTTTAAACAGGACATTGTACTTGGGATTGTCCGCAACGCGCTGACAGATGGGCAAGAGCAGGATCTTGGACTCCAGTTCCCGCAATCCGTGATCCGTGTTCAAATAGCGTGCCACTTCCCGCATCCCATCTACCGATTTGGCACTGCTGCGGTCTGTTGCCTTGATTGCATCCTCAACAAGTTCCTCGATGACCTCTGTCAGGTTGTTATAGTGCGTGTAAAAGGTCGCGCGGCCGACCTGCGCCTGCCGGCATAGAGCGCTCACTGTGATCTCGATAAAGGAAGTCTCATGCAAAAGCTCCAGCATGGCATCTTTAATGACGCCGTGTGTATAGGCATAACGGCGGTCGTTTTTGTTCAATTCTTTTTTCATTGTCCCCCCAAAAAACAATTCCCCAAGCAATTTACTGAACAGGTTTAGACAACCTGTCTATTATGATAACACATTGTCCCGACTTGTTCTTCAAATAAGCGCCCAAATCAGTAAATTGAAAGAGAAGCATTTGATTCATCCGTACAAAATCACCAAATTTTAAACCGGTATCATCAAATGAACAGGGAAAGAATTCTACATCACAAAGGGAGGTAAACAATGATATCTTTTGAAATGGAAGATCTGATTGGCGTACTGCAGGGACTGAAACCCTACTTCATCGCCATCGCCGCACTGCTGATCGCTGCAATCATCATTACAGTCGCAGTAGGCAAAAAAGGAAAGAAACTGAAATCTTTGATCCGCAAGGAAGCATGGATCGCAGCCATCGCAGGCATCGCGATCGTTGTCAACATGATCTGCTTCGGACCCATGAATACATTGATCACACTGGCCACTGGCAGTGGACAGGTAACGGAAGAGACAACCGCTGAGGCCTCTGCCGTCGCACAGCAGATTGCTGAAGAGGGATTTGTTCTCCTGCAGAATGAAGAGAACCTGCTGCCTCTGGCAGATACAACCAATCTGAATCTCTTTGGCTGGGCTTCCACCAACCCCGTCTACGGCGGCGCAGGATCCGGCGGCATGAATGCCCTGTTTCCGGTAGTCAGCCTGATCGACGGTCTTAAGAGCGCCGGATTTGAAATCAATCAGGATCTGATCGATTTCTACAAGGGCTATGCAGAAAACCGTGCAGCGATATCCATCACCGCGCAGAACTGGGATCTGCCTGAGCCTCCGGCAGAGAATTACACAAATGAATTGATCGATGGTGCAAAGGCCTTTTCCGATACCGCAGTCGTCGTCATCTCCAGAATGGCAGGTGAAGGCCACAATGACATTCCCCAGGATATGTCCCAAGCCTCCTATGTCCAGAACTCCAGTCAGTATAATGACTTCGAGGCCGGCGAGCACTACCTGCAGCTGACCAAATCCGAAGAAGATATGGTGAAGCTGGTATGCGACAACTTTGATAATGTCGTCGTCGTTTACAACGGCGCATATGCCTTTGAACTCGGCTTCACAGAAGAATACAAGCAGATCAAGTCCGTCATCTGGGCGCCCGGTCCCGGCAACGTCGGCTTCACAGCACTTGGCGAGATCCTGCGCGGCACTGTGAATCCTTCGGGTCACACCAATGACACCTTTGTTTATGACATCACAAAGGCACCCTATTATAACAACGCAGAGAAGCGTGATTACGCGAACCTCCTCGACCTCACTGTCGAAGGCATGAACGCGGGCGTTCCCACCAATTACTCTCCTGCTTTCACCAACTATGTTGAGAACATCTATGTGGGATACAAGTTCTATGAGACCGCTGCTGCAGAAGGCATCATTGACTATGACAAAACCGTGCAGTTCCCCTTCGGCTACGGCCTCTCCTACACGACCTTTGAGCAGAAGATGAGCGATCTCAAGGTCGACGGCACACAGATCAGCATCGATGTTACCGTTACCAACACCGGTTCTGTAGCCGGTAAAGACGCTGTGGAAGTCTATTTCAATCCCCCGTATACAAACGGCGGTATCGAGAAAGCAAGCGCCAACCTCGTGCGCTATGCCAAGACCGGCATGATCGAGCCCGGACAGAGCGAAGTCGTCACAATCACCTTTGATCAAGAAGATATGGCCTCCTATGACGAAAAGGGTGCTGGCTGCTATGTCCTTGAGCAGGGCGATTACATCATCTCTGTCAACGCAGATTCTCACACTATTTTGGACCAGAGAACCTTTACACTGGGCAGCACGATCACCTACAACGAGAGCAATCCCAGACAGAGCGACAAGGTTGCGGCTGTCAACCAGCTCCAGGATGCACAGGGCGACGTGGTATTCCTCTCCAGAGCAGACAAGTTCGCCAACTACGATGCTGCTACTGCAGCTCCCTCTGATCTCAACATGCCTGAGCGGTATGTAGAGGGCTATCACCTCAACTCCAACTATGATCCCATGGCCTATGTGGATCCCAACGCCGAGATGCCTGTGACGGGCAAGAGTGGTTCTCTCAAGATCACCGACGTACGCGGCAAAGACTATGATGACCCGATCTGGGAAGACCTCCTCGATCAGCTGACTGTCGATGAGATGTCCAATATGATCGCACTGTCCGGTTACCAGACACCTGCGATTCCGTCCATTGGCAAAGTACAGAACGTCGACAGTGACGGACCTGCCGCTATCAACAACAACTTCACCGGCGCCGGTTCCATCGGTTTCCCGATCGAAGTCGTGATCACCTGCACCTGGAGCCATGATCTGGCAAACCAGTGGGGCACCATGATGGGCAGGATGTCCAAGGAAATGAACTCCACCGGCTGGTATGCGCCCGGCATGAACACACACCGCAGCGCGTTTACAGCAAGAAACTACGAGTACTTCTCTGAGGATGGCGTTCTCGCAGGCTATATGGCGGCCGACGCTGTCGCAGGCGCTATGACCGAGGGTGTTTACTCCACGATCAAGCACTTCGCCATGTATGACTCCAACGGAAAGATGGTCTGCGCCTGGGCAACCGAGCAGTCCATGCGTGAGATCTACCTGAAGCCTTTTGAGATCGCAGTCAAGGTTGGCGGCGCCAATGCGGCCATGGAGTCCTGGGCTTTCATCGGCAACAAGTGGGCAGGTGAAATCAGTGCACTCAACAACACCATCCTCCGCGATGAGTGGGGCTTCAGAGGCTTCATCGTCTCCGACTTCTTCCGCAACAACGGTCACGGCTTCATGAATGCGGATATGGCACTGGCAAACGGCGTTGATGCAATGCTCTCCACTTTCGAGGGCGGTCCCAACCAGGTCACCGACAAGACAGCTGCCTCCAACGTGCAGTACATGAGACAGGCCACACACAACATCCTCTACACCACGGCAAACAGCTGGGCGTACGATGAGGAGCACCTGCAGACCGGTATGGTCGGCTGGAAAAAAGCAGCTATCGCAATCGACGTAGTCCTTGCGGCGGCACTGGCCGGACTGGCAGTACTGGCAATCAGAAAATATAAGAAGTAAGCATTATAAAATGCCCTCTCCTACTTGGCGGAGAGGGCATTTTCTTACGTTATGATTGATTATTATGAATTACAAATTTTCTATTTTAACAATCTATTCCAGATTTGCGGTGTTGATTAGTCGTCATAGTCCTTGTCCCAGTCAAGAACACTGTATGTATGAGCGTCGATGTCGTAGCTGTACTCATATCCACCCTTGCGGAATTCTACATCATAGATCTCACGGCCGTCATCATAATCCTTCTCACATCTGAGACCGGAAACCTCATTGACGCTAAGTCCTGCATGTGCAAGCGCCGCATCGATTGCTGCTTCCCTGCCGGTCTTTCCACTCTTATTTGTGCCATTCGATTTTTCCTGAGCGGCCACACATGCCGGAACCTTGACCTTTCTGGATGCATTCAGGATCTTGCCGCCCGCCTTAGCGATATCATAGTCAAACTCTTCGCTTGCCGTCTCGAACTCGATCTCATATACAGAAGCGCCATTCTCGGTTCCCTTTTCGATGCGCTCAAACATCACTTCATCAGACGAGAGTCCTGCATCCTCCAGTGCAATCTCTTTTGCCTTTGCCTCTGTGATCTTCTCCGCTGCCATAACTCCCATGCTGCCTGTGCCTGCAAACATACATGCCATCATAGCGCCTGCTGCGAATAATGTAATAGCCTTTTTGAACATTTTTTTTACCTCTTTCTTTCCCTATTACGGTTCTAATCCCCGCGTTTTTTTGTTTTTATTAGGCTGCACTCTTTTGAAGTGCTTTATCTTTCATGTCTTTATATACGGAGATCCGTGCAGAATCCATGTGGTCAATGACAATTTTGTAATCGTAATAATTGCCAAAACACAGCCCTTTAATATGTCTAAAGCCACCAAACTCAATTACATTTCGTTCTTCCACCTGTTTTATGTTTGGTCTGCATTGTGTACAATATTGGTAGACGGCATAAACTGCTGCGGTTCACAAGAAAGAAGCGCCGCGAGGTTTCAATTGTCCAATTTACCTATCCTATGTAACTGATATTTCAGAAACAGCCCGCATCAAAGGGGCGGAAAGGATACAATGACCAAGATACCCTCTATATTCAAAAAGACCCGGACGGTCCGCAATCTGAAGGCCTATATGGACAGCACCTTCAGCGAGGTTTTGCATACGACCTTGAACCCGGACGGTCCCGGTGCGATCCGCATCCATCTGATTCCTCCCAAAGCAGAGGAGGATGCTTTCAATACCAGCGTCGCCATCATCAATGGTACAGACATCCTTCCTGTCAATTTTATCTGGGCGGTCATGCTGGCTGAACTTATCCGGGAGACCAACCGCTTTGATGGGAAGGAGATTGGCGAGGCAGACATTCAGAGCATTCTAGACCGATCTACAGAATCCGTAAAGAAGATCATACCCTTCCTCTCCACTAAGCGCATACAGGAGGACATGGATACCATCTATACGACCATCAGCCAAATCGCTTACCGGGAAGAAGTGACCACAGACGTTCATTATATGGATATCGGCGAATATGCACCACTTATGCAGGCACCTCACCGCATGGATCTGATGGTCAGCGCTATGACCAAAAATGGCGGCTGGCACTGTAACCAGAAGTGCGTACATTGTTATGCCGCCGGGCAGACTTTGTCCGATGAGGCAGAGCTCACCACGGAAGAATGGAAAAAGATCCTCGATTCCTGTCGCAGTGCAGGAATTCCGCAGGTGACCTTTACAGGCGGCGAACCCACAATGCGCGAGGATCTCTTTGAACTGATCAGCTATGCACGCTGGTTTATCTCCCGCCTCAACACCAACGGAATTCGCCTTACAGAGGAGTATTGCCGGAAGCTTCACGAGGCTGAGCTGGACAGTGTGCAGGTCACTTTCTACTCTGCGGATCCCGCTGTCCACAATCGGTTGGTGGGCGCTCCCAGATATGAAGAGACGCTTGCAGGCATCAAGAATGCTGTGGCAGAGGGTCTGTCCGTCAGCATCAATACGCCTCTGTGCACGCTCAATCGGGACTACAATAAGACTTTGCACCTCCTGCACGAGCTCGGTGTGATCTATGTGACCTGCTCCGGCCTTATAACCACAGGCAGTGCGACGCAGCCGGAATCCGAGGCATTGCAGCTGCGCAGTGAAGAATTAGAAGAGATCCTGCGTAATGCAGTCTCCTACTGCCACGAAAATGGTATGGAAATTGCCTTCACTTCACCCGGCTGGCTGGATGAGCAGGTTTTTGAAGAACTGAATATTCCCTCCCCGTCCTGTGGCGCCTGCCTCTCCAATATGGCTGTCACGCCCGGCGGCAATGTGGTGCCCTGCCAGAGCTGGCTGGATGACCAGCCTCTGGGAAATATGCTCACCGATGACTGGCAGACAATCTGGAACAGCGAGACCTGCAAGGCTCGCCGCGACTATTCTGCCCAGATGACCGGCGAATGCCCCCTGAGGAGGTACTGCTGATGAATACTACCAAAACGAACCCCACGCTGACTGCTAAATCGTTTTTCCTGCTTCCTCTTCTGCTGGCTCTGGTCCTGAGCTTCACTACCCCCTTCGCGCTGACAGCGAGGGCTGCGGAGCCCACCGATGAGATCGAGCATTTCACCATTACCGTGGACGTGCAGGAAGACGCCTCTCTTTTGATGACCTACCACATTGACTGGAAGGTGCTCGATGATGAGACCTACGGCCCCTTGGAATGGGTCAACATCGGCCTTCCCAACAGCCACCATTCCGATGTCACGGGCCTTTTAAACGTCGACAATATCGAGGACCATGGTTCCTCTCTGGACATCTATCTGGATCGCGAGTATTACGCGGATGAAGTGGCAAGCTTCGAATTCTCCTTCGTCCAGGACCACATGTACCAGATTGACCGATATGTCGAGGGAGAGACCGTCTTCGCCTACACGCCGGCCTGGTTTGACGGAATTGAGGTCAAAGACCTGACGATCCGTTGGAATGCAGACAAAGCGGGGGCGTGGCAGCCGGACTGCATACAGGAAAACGGCTATCTGGTCTTCTCTGCTTCCCTGTTGGAAGGAGACCGGTATTCGATCACAGTCGCGTATCCCAATGACGCCTTCGCCTTCTCCGTAGACCGGCAGTCTTCCAGTGGAGATGACTACGGCGGCGGAGACGACTACGGTGGCGGTGGGGACTACTACACCAATGAGGAGGACGACTGGTTCACGATCATACTAGGCCTCATTGCGTTCTTTGTCATGATCGGCGTTCCCTGCTATATGATCTTTAAGTTCTTCCGGTGGATCTTCAGCGGATTCGGATTCGGAGAATCAGCGGACGGCACCGAGAAGAAGATCGTCCGCACCAAGATCGAGTATTACGAGACCTGCCCCAGCTGCGGCGCGGGACGCGTCGAGGGCAAGGACAACTGCCCCTATTGCGGACGCAGTATGATCAAGAGCAAGGAGATCATTGAAGAAAAGGATCTGGACAAGCCCAGAAATTACAGTAAAGCCGGTACATACCATTACGGCAGCGACCCCAACACCTACATCCATGTCAACGTGATCAATGTCCCTGTTTACCATTCCGGTGGGTCCAGACGCTCCGGTGGCGGCTCCAGTCGTTCCAGTGGGTCCAGATCACGCTCCTCCTGTGCGTCCTCCTGCGCTTCTTCCTGTGCATCCAGCTGCGCATGCGCGTCCAGCTGTGCATGTGCCTGCGCATGCGCGTCCTCCGGACGTGCCGGCTGCTCCGTCAAGGAGTTCTTTAAGGACAGCATTCACCGCGGCAGAGTAAAAGTGGAGAGCAAATCCTAAAGCAGGATTGTCCAGGCGGATACAGCCGCAGCAAGGGATGATCCAACTCCCCAATAACATGCAAAGACCTCAGAGGTTTCCATACCTCTGAGGTCTTCCTGTTTCATTCAGCTTGTCTGTATGGATTGCATCACGCAGTTCCACATGGTTCCATCGTGCTTCCCTATCGCACACTGTGCGGGCTTTACGCACAGCTCGGCCGGCTGTATCGCCAGATTTCCACAAATACAGTGAAGACATACAGGACCGATATCATGATATTGATCCGCATATTATCACGCAGCAGAATCATCGCTGCCACAAACACGATTGTCGTCACAATTACAGGGCCAATAAAGCGCCGGCATAACCTAAGCGCAGGCTTCGCATACAGCTGCAGCGCAAACAGGCAGAAAAAGTACAGCAGCAATGAGCCGATCAAAAACAGGATCTTGGGCCACAAGAGAACCTTTTCATCACGCATGAACTCCAGCGACGCAGTGATGATATTCATAGCGAATATCAGGAAAATGTGAATGATCATGTAATTGATCCCTGCCGTCTTCTTCTCGCGATCAATAATCCGGTCATACAGCACTTCATAGCAGAGGAAAAGTCCCACCACGACCAGGAAGCACATCGCGGAGAAGTAAACAGAATTCACTGTGAAAGCTTCGTCAAAATAGGAAGCAATGACAATGATCATCTCTCCAAATGTAAAGACCACATACAGCATGGCCCTCTCTGACAGATGGGTAAAGTCTACCATCTCCGCCTTATTCTCGTCGGAGAAAATGCGAGTCATCGCAATGCCATATAAAATCGGTGCGCCGGCAAGAAATATGCCCGTTTTCTCATATACAGGCAGGACGGCAAGCACCATGGCCGCTTCTACGAAGAGAACCAGCATCATGCGCTTGATGGACCGCTCCTCCATCGGATGTCCTCTATGTTCGCGAAGTTCAATAGCATACTGAATGCCGAGATTGATCAGGATCAGCGCCCATGCAAAGTGAAACTTCTTCTGATAGCTGTCCCAATGCGGTCCGATCCCCTCGCCGAGATAATAGAGAAGATACATATTCAGCAATAGGGCAATATGATCCCGCAGACCATTTCGCCCATGCATATTGATATAGTAGGTGCTGAAATTCCAAATCTGAATCACCGCAAGCGTACAGAACACATAGACCAGGAATGTGGATCCTGTGACGAATCCTCCTTCCACATTCCGCAATAACGCATTGTTCCGTCCGATGATATAGACAAAAATCAGATCATAGATCAGTTCCAGATACTCTACCTTTTTTTCTTCCTTCTGCAAGCCCTCTTTCTCCTTGTTCAGTCAGCTGTCCTTTAACAATCCTATTATCTCATGACATGGGCTGCAAAGAATGCACACTCCTCATCATTGCAGATTTTTGCATAGGGCTCTTTCATGTTGCAGTGAAATACATGGCCCAGCTCCTTGTCTGTCGGACTGTACTCGTGATACTCCGCTTCCACGCCCTTCGTTGTCAAAAGATCGACGAACGGCTTCGCCCTCTCCCTCAGAAAATCACCGTTTGATGTCATGACAAACGACGGAGGGAAATCTGCCGTGATATTGGCGATCACATCCATCTCTTCTGCCTGTACTTGCGAAGGGTTCTGCAGATAGCACTTGAGCAGCATCTTGTCTTTATGCGGGTCCGGAATATAGAATCCGCAGTTAAGCGCGCAGGCTCTGACCGCAAACTTCGGGATCGCAAGCCCCAGAAGCGCTGCGTACGCGGGATTTGTCACCGCCGCCAGATACTGGCTGGCCATCTGGGCACCCGCTGAATCTCCCACAAAGAAGATGTTGTGCGGATCGATGAAATACTCGTTCGCATGCGCACAGACAAACTGCATGGCGGCGTTGACGTCTTCAAGCTGCGCCGGGAATCTGTATTTTGGTGCAAGGCGATAGGAAAAGTTGACGACCGCAAATCCCCTCTGTGAAAGGCTCATACAGTAAAAGCGGTAGAGATTCTTGTCGCCGTAGACATACCCGCCGCCGTGTACGCTCACAATGGTCGGAAGCGGGCCGTTCGTGCCAGACGGAAAGTAGAGATCAAGGACCTGCTCGGGATCATCCCCATACGCCAGGTCCTTTCTTTTATCAACGTCCATGGGCTCGGTCAGACCCGAGTCCCGCACCTCGTCATTGGCCCCGAAGAGTCTCCTTACTCTCTCGGCAAATACATATTCAGGTCCCATCTTCTTGCACTTCTCAGCTACTGTATTCTTAAGTGCGTTGCTGGCTGATTGCATGCTGTCTCTCATGATTTATCCTTCGTCTTACTCCTCTCCCGGATCGATTTATGTAACTCACCCTATCACACTTTTCCGGCTGCATTCCTGCAGATCAGTGCTGCCTGCGTTCCGATAAACGCCCAGAAAGACAGCATCAGCAGGTTTTCAAGAAACACCAGCCATCCGGCCTTCTCATAGTCCAGAAACGCAAACGGTACCCGGAAAAACAGATAGTTTGGCATGCCATTTCGCAGGAACAGCCAAAGGCCTGCGCCGCCGATGCAGGTAAAGATACAGGCCAGGATCGTTTTGGTCCGGTCCGTCAGTTTCAAGCCTGCGGTCATTGCCGGGATATGCATTCCCAGATGAAGCCCCATCAGCACAAAGGCCCAGTGGGACATGGAAAGATGCATCCTGCGGGCAAACGAAACAGGAGCCATCCCGTAGAGGAAAGGAACCGCATGTCCGCTCATAGACATGCCGCTGAAAGCAGTCAGCACAAAGCTTGCAATAAGCAAGATATTCAGAACAGTCGAAATACTGCGGTAAGGATTATATTTTCCCTTGAAAAGTGCGCCGTACCATTTCCGGTTCAGGATCTGGTGGATGATCACAAGAACCGTCATCCCCATGCCGATCCATTCATGCGCCATCTCCCCCGTGACCTGGTAAGCCATGAGGCAAAGGAGCAGGACGGTCATGGCAGCATCCACGATCCTCTTTATGATCATATTGCTCGTTTTTGCTTTGGACATGGTTCCGTCCCTTCCTGCCGTCTTCCCTTACTTCAGTTTGCTGTAGTCTTCCTCAGACACTGCTTCCAGCCACTCCGCACTGGTTTCTTCACCAGCCACTTCAATGGCCAGATGTGAGAACCAGGAGTCAGGCGCCGCGCCATGCCAGTGCTTCACATTGGCCGGGATGTTGATCACGGTACCGGGTGTCATCTCCACCGGATCCTTCTCCCACTCCTGATAGTATCCTCTGCCGCCGACGCAGATCAGCATCTGTCCGCCGCCGCTTTTTGCATGATGGATATGCCAGTTGTTGCGGCATCCGGGTTCAAAAGTCACGTTGAAGATAGAAACCTGTTCCGTGGAGACAGGAGCAAGATAGCTCTGGCCGACAAAATACTGCGCATAAGCATCATTCGGAGCTCCGATTGGGAAGAAGATAGTGTTCTGGTATCTGTCCTTTTCCGTCAGCGCCGGTGTCTCCTCGTTCCATACTTCCTTTGCCAGACGGAATACCGCCCAGCCCTTCGGCCATCCCACATACATCGTGGCATGGGTAATGATGGCGGCAATCTCTTCCTTCGTCACGCCATGCGCTTTCGCATTCTGCAGATGATAGGACAGGGATGAATCCGTAATGCCGGAAGCCATCAGGGACACGACAGTGATGATGCACTTCGTCTTTACATCAATCGCTTCCTCGTTCCATACTTCACCGAAGAGCACGTCATCGTTGAGATGCGCAAACATTGGAGCGAATTCACCAAGCTGGTTCCTTCCTGCGGTCTGTACAATCTTTTCAGCCATTTGTCTTTTCCTCCTAAATCAGTTCCTCTTATATTTCTCATCATTCCATGCATTTCTGACACAATGTCAGCATATTCATTATACATACTTAGAACTTGCAGGTAAAGAGGATTCTCCCCTTATCCCAGGAAACATCAATACTCCCCTTCATCGACTTGACCAGCGATTCAGCTATGGAAAGGCCGATTCCATATCCGCTTTTGCCTGTGCGCTCTCCTGAACTGCCTTCACTACTGCCCGTCACAGTGCCCGCCGATATGGTGTGCGCCTCGTCCTGTCTGTAAAACCGTTCAAAAAAGCGTGTATAGTCCACGTTTGCGCCTTCCGCATAATCGTTTGAGACAGTGAGCACCGCCCCTCTCCTGCTGCGTGCAAGCTCAACTTTGATAGTGCCGCCGTCATCGCAGTACTTGATGGCGTTGTCAACAAGAAGCGATGTCAGCTGGCGCATGCTACTGTCACTGGACTTTATAACCAGTGAATCGGGAATCTCTTTCTCCAGCTTTTTGCCATCGCTTGCGGCCACGGGAGCAAAAGAATCAGCTGTCTCTGATACAGCCGCCGCAATGTCAGTCGGCGCAAGTTCCCCGTCTGTCATTTCCTGTGCGCGCGCGATCTGCACAAGGTTTCCGATGAGTCCTGTCATCCGGTCCACCTGCCGCAGCGTCGACTGGGACCATTCCGACTCGCCGTCCATCATCTCCTGCATTTCCGTGTTGGCTTTGATCACCGCTAGCGGCGTCTTGAGTTCGTGGCTGGCGTTGGTGATGAACTGCTTCTGCTTCTCCACATTCTCCATTTCCGTGCGCACGAAGCCTTTGGAAAGGAGGCGCATGATGAAGAAGGACAGGAATGTTCCAAATCCCAGTATGGAAAGCACCGAAATGAGAACGCGGCGCATGAGGCTCAGCTGCTCAGTCCGGTCCAGGTAAACGACGATCGTGCCGCCGCTCTCTCTGTCCGCGCAGTAGTAATAATACCTTCCGAAATTTCCAAAACGAAAGGGTCTGTCCAGCGCGATCCGCGCATACTCTTCTGCCTGCTCCTCGTCAATATACGCAATATGGCTTGTCTTGATCACCGAGACCGTCTCGTTCTCATCAAACAGTACGGCAAAATAGCGCGTCGTGTAATAGGAATCCGGCGTCTCACCGAAAAAGTCCCCCACGCCGAAAATGCTCTGCAGACTCCACTCCATGGTCTCCGTAAAGGAATTATCGTGCTCATCGCCCGAATCTGTATCGCTGCCTTGAGACTCCTCATCATTGTTCTGAATCGCATCCGGCTTCGGCAAATCACCATCGTTCTCCGCGATGTAGCGCATGATCTGCTGCGCCTCATTGCGGATCGTGATCGTGCCGAAAAGATAGATAAAGCCGCCCATAATCAGCATGACGCAAAAGAGCGTCAGCGTAGAAGTCATGATGAACCGGTTCCGGATTCTTTTAATTTCATGTTCTGTCATATGTCATGATCCTGTCTGCAGGCCGGGTGCCTGCTGCACTATTTTGACACCAGCATATACGCTCCGCTTCGCTCACCTGTAATTCCTGCTGCCGATCCGATGCCCGCAAGCTTTCTCTTCAGATATTTGGTGTAAAGGTAGACCGTGCTCTCATCGGCAGAATCGTCACCTCTCCAGACATGTTCCAGAATATAGTCCGTCGTCAGCTCTTTCCCGCCATGCAGTGCGAACAGATGGAGCAGCTCGCACTCCTTCATGGAGAGGCGCACGCTGTTCTCCGCAGCCAGCTCCAGCGTGTCCGTGTTGAGGGAGAAGTCCGCGTAGGTCACAAGGCTGCCAGAATACTTGGTCTTTCTCCTGGTCATGGCGTTGACGCGTGCGAGAAGTTCCTTCATGGCGAAGGGCTTGGGAAGGTAGTCGTCTGCGCCGGCGTCCAGCCCGGCAACACGGTCGTCCACTTCCGACTTGTCTGTCAGCATCAGGACCGGAACGTTGATTCCCCGGCTGCGCATGTTCTTGAGTGCGGTGATACCATCCATCTTGGGCATCATGATATCCAGGATCACCGCATCGTAGCCGTTTAGTTCCAACTGGTCCAGTGCAGCCTGTCCGTCGTAAACACTGTCCACGTCATATCCGAATTTCTGCAGCATTACCGTCACAACGCGATTGAGATCGGTCGTGTCTTCCGCAATTAATACTTTCATACTATAGTCTCCTCCCAACCATTACAGGGTCAGCGCAGCTCCTGAATCATGTCACGCAGCGTCTGCATGGAAGAATCTGTGGATGCCAGTTCATCCGCGCAGCGCTTGAGCTCGGCTGAAATGAGAGCGGTACCCCTTCCAATCTCTTTTTTGTACTTGAGATGATGCTCCAGCGCCGCCCAGGTATCCATGGATATGGTTCGCAGCTGAATCTCCGCGTAAATCTTTTCATCGACACTAATGATCATGTGAAAACTGCGGTATCCGTTGGGCTTCACATGGCGAATATAATCCTTTTCCTCGACCAGGCGAATGCGAGGCAGCGCCAGCAGCCGATCCCGGATCGTATATACGTCGTCAAGAAAAGCGCAGACCACGCGCAGGCCGATCGCATCGTGGATCTTCTCCAGCGCTGATTCGGGCGTCTCGGGAAGGCCCTTTCGTCTGCATTTCTCCCGCATACTCTCTTCCGACTTAATCCGGCCCAGAAGGTGCTCAATGGGATCCATTCCCAGCTCCTCCGTCATCTCGTTTCGGATTTTTGTTATTTCACGAAGCACCATCTGCATCGTCTCTTCCAGCAAAGGCTTGGAAGTGCCGTAGATGCTGACAGCGCTGTCTGATCCTGTGGTTTTATTGATTGCATTCATAGTTTCGTCTTCCTGTGCTCATCCCGATCTCGGACCTTCTAAAGAGAGATTCCTTGAGCGAAACATATTTATCGGCAAGGCAGACGATCCATGCCTCTCTGGACTTAGGGATCCTCTCCGGATTCAACGGCCACATGTGGGAGTAGATCACATGGCTGGTTTCCTCGTCGATTAGAAAACACTCTTTCGCATTGTCGCATGCTCTCTTCGCGTGCGTGAAGCCATGAAGGTGATGCGATCCGTCACCTTCTTCGTGCCAGTCGTACAGATAGAAATCATGAAGCATGGCACCTGTCAGCAGAACCTTCAAGTCCGAGTGGAGCGACAAGCGTTTGTCTATGGAGTAGCTCAGCTTCGCCACATTTTGGCAATGCTCATACGTAGAGACATTCCCGTGCTGGATAAAATGTTTCATTTTCTGGACGTTTTCGTCCGCCTGTATTTCGGTGAGTATTTCGTCCATTTCCTGATTGCTGTTCATAAAACACCTCATACTGTTTGTGCAGGATTCAGCCCATCTACTGAAAGAAGTAAATGGATCGGAATCCCTTTTGCTACATAGTCGCCAAAAGATTACTCTTCGTCCGGCTTCTGTCCGTCGTGTGCTTTCCAAGCGCACTCTGTGATCTTCATATTCGTAAATACCGCGGTGAAACTGGAATCCTCCGGGCTGCAGGCGTAAATGCCAAAGCGGATCTTACCTGCGCCTTCCCACATATGGCAGACGCGCATCTGTGTGAAGTTCTCGCCGTCCTGCGAGCATTCAATGCAGTAATCATCCTCTCTGCAGCTGAAGCGATACCACATGATCTTAACATCCGCCGAGATGGCAGTTGTCGCCCAGTCCGAGTAGCCGTGATTGGTTACCACTGACCCGAGATGCTGGAAGCTCTCATTCTCATACTCCACAGATCCCTTGAGCCAGTTTTCCGAGTCCAGATACATAACAATTCCACACTGATCGAATCGGTGATGGCTCTGTGTGAAATCTGTCTTTACAGTGAACTACCCACCGCCTACGCATAATCGCTTAGAGGCGGGGCTTCGTGCCGCTTACGCGGTCACAGGGCAGACACATGCCCGCTGTCCCGTTTGACCGGGATTACTTTTGTTTCTGTTTTGGCTGGCACGCAGGAT
>ONNQ01000044.1 GCA_900319245.1 uncultured Lachnospiraceae bacterium
GCCTATGCGGGATTTGTCCGCATCGAGTCCTTCTACTGGATGCTGGAGGCGGCGTTTGCAGTCTCCATTACGACCTTCGTCGGACAGAATTACGGCGCGGGCAGGATGGACCGGGTGTACAAAGTGGCGAGGCAGGGCGCACTGCTCATGTACCTGTTCATGGGAGCAGCCATCGTGATCATGTATGCAGGATGCCCGATCTGGCTGGGACTCTTCACGACGGACGAGCGCGTGCTCGCAATCGGCGTGTCCATGATGCGATACCTGCTGCCTTACTATATTCTCTATATTCCGGGCGGCGTATTCTTTGCGACGCTGCGGGGGCTGGGCGATTCGCTGTGGCCGACCCTGATCACCTTCCTGGGGGTCTGCGTACTGCGCATCGCGTGGGTGGCGTTCGTGTTCCCGGTCTATCCGACCATCGAAGCGCTGCTTTTCTGCTTCCCTGTATCATGGACGGTAACAGCGATCGTCTATATGTTTTACTTTACGTGGTATATTAAAAGCCGTTGATCAAAGGTCTGTCGTCTCGTTTGTGTTCAATTCCGCACTGTCTCCAGAACTAGGTGCCTTTTCTTGTCCGGCACCTTTTTCGCCGCTGCTTGCGCCTTTCGACTTACTGTGTCCCTTGGACGCCACTTCCAGTGCTGTCACGCTGCCATTGTCATCCAGTGTGATTGCAAGCACATATTTCTCTTTGATCTCAATACTGGCAAGAGACTCCGGAATTGTGATTGTCATTTGCTCGTCACTTGCTGTAAAACGGCTCTTTTTCTTTTTGGTTCCGGCATCCGCACTTTCGGCTGTAGGATCTGCGTTTTGATCAGTCGTTGTAGCCAATGCATCTGTCAATTCTGTTTCTTCTGTTGCTGCAGAGGTCTGGGTGACGGAAGCTTCTTTGTTGTATGTACCCAGCGTCACCGTAATCTGTGAATCATTGATTGCGGTGACTTTTCCATAAACGGTCTGGCCTGCATATGTACTCGGTTCCACCGTTTTCAGTGCAGCGGTGGCTTCCTCGGAACTACTTCCTTTGGGTTTCTTTCCGGAGGGCTTTCCAGTGCCACTTCCGTCTGTGGTGCCTTCTTTTGGCTTGTTCTTGGAAGCGTTTGCCTCTGTCGTGTCTTGAGAGGAATCAGACGGTGTTTTGGCATCTGTAGAATCCCCCTTCGCTGTCTGCGTGTTGATTTCCGAAGATGCAGAGCCCGATGTGCCTGTGGCGCCTGTCGTTCTGGCGCATCCTGTCACGACGAGTGCCATGCTCATCGCGATTCCAGTCAGTGTTACAATTAGTTTTCTTTTCATGGTTACCTCACTTTCCCGGATCGTATGATCCGATGCCTTTCCCCCTTTCGTTTGTACGAGGTCAGTATATAAAGGTAACCTTAGTGGAAGCTTAAAAGAAAAGGCCACAGGAGGGCAATCCTCCTGTGGTCTTTGAAATTCCATGGGCAACAAGCCCCTATTCTACATAGATTGGCGTCCAGGTGGAAATCGTCCCGCTGGTCGTCGCCACCGTGCCTTCTTCGGCCTTGTAGTTGCCGGGCAGGCTCAGTACTGTGATGTCGATTGCTTCCGGATTCTGCGTGATGTAGAACGCCTCGCCGTTTTCATTGGTCGTGAGGACTTCCTCCACGCTGTCGGACTGAAGGGCCAGTTCCGCACCGGGAACGAGCTCGCCCTCCTTGGTCAGAACGATGAGAGAGTAGAGTGCGACTTTCGTCTGCTCATAATCATCGCCCATAAAAGGCGTGATGACCTGCTCGATCAGATCGCTGCCAGCGAAGTATCCCATCTGGCAAAAGCCCACGACGCCATTTCGGTCGATCACGAAGGTGGTGGGGTAGGAAGTCGTCACAAAGAAGTCCAGCCCGTCCGCCGTATAGCCCATCGGGAAGGTGAGTCCGTGCGATTCCTTGTAGGCCGCTATATCCTCGAGTGTATCTAGCGGGTCCCTGGAGACGGCGAGAAATGCTGCCTTGTCGCCATATTCCTCATAGACTTTCTCCATCTCCGGGAACTCTCTCTCGCACGGTCCGCACCAGGTGGCGAAGACATTGAGAACGACGACTTCATGATCGGCCAAAAGATCGGAGAGGGTGACGGTTGTTCCATCCGTGAGAGGAACGGAGAAATCAGGGCTCTGCTTTCCAACGATTGTGTTCATACTTTGCGTTGCTTCTTCCGTGTATTCCTTGTAGGCTTTGCGAAAGCGGACATAGAGAACGCCGGCGCCGACCGCAAGGAGTAAAAGAAGTACCAGGAAGACTCTGAGCACGATTCTCCCGATTCCACCTTTTTTCTTTTCTGTATTCATAGTTTTATTCCTTTTCCTTTCTAGAATGACATCTGCAAAGGATGCACTCTTAGAATATATACGGAGTTGACATAGTAAATCAACGCAGAGCAAAGAAATATGCACATACCAACGAAAAATACACATGCTTGATTAGAACAGATTTTCGATTTACACTAATAAAAGAATAATATCGCCGCAAAGGAGTAGCATTTGGAACTATCGGAACTGGCTGCGTATGCGCAGGACAAATATCATATCAGAGAGGAGCACAAGTGGGCGGAGTTTCCGGGTTTTTCGGTTCTGACGGACCCAAAGACCGGGAAGTGGGCTGCTCTTTTGATGCGCCAATGGGATTATGAGACCGGCACGGAACTGCAGCGCTGCGATATCAAATGCGGTAAAGAGTGCCTGGCGGAGTTTCAAGCGCCTTATCTGTCCGGTGCGTTTCGCATGAAGGGGCAGAAGTGGGTCGGCGTCACCTTTGATGAGCGGACTGATCCTGAGGTGGTGTACAAGCTTTTTGATACGGCCCTCCGCCCGCAAGAGAAGCATGGTCATATGATCGTGCTGGAGTCCCTGCGCGGCAATTATTCCAAGGGACCTAATGTAAATCAGAAAGTGTACGGCGATACAGCTATTCCACCGAAGAAAGCTTCTACGAATCGAGGCGGCGAATCTGTACAGGGTCGCTTTACGAGCCAAGGCGGCGGGTTTGTGCAGAGCCGCTTTACGAGCCGAGGCGGTGAAATCGAGATAGAAGGCTACACGCCACCACGCGTGCAGACACAGCGGATTGGGTGGCCGGAGAAGGAAATACCGCGCAGAATTCTGGAAATGATGCAGCTCTACGAATATGGCAGCAGTTCCTTCGAGATGAAGTGCCGCAATTTCTACAAGCAGGGCAAGTTCATGGAGGACTACGAGGACGACGCCCCCTGGAACGGCGAGTTCTCCCGCTATTTTACGACCTATCACGACCTGAACCTGCATCTGTTGCGAGGCTACTTCGCCTGGCGGACCCATGTGAGAAAGGGCGATTACCGACGGATCACGACGTCGCTGGCCTATATGTATCTATACGAACTGCTCAACGGGATTGGGAGTCAATCCCCGCAGGAGAGTTTTGCCCGCATGAAGGAATTCGAGGCCGGCTATCTGGATTCCGGCATTGGCGACGCCGCCATGCGCGAGAATCTGCACAAGTGGATGAAGGAATTCGCGATCCTGCACGGCGCTCCGAAGGAGACCGTAGTCTCTTTCATGGACCAGGCGCTTCTGGCCCGTGACCACGATCTGGAAATTCTGCGAACGCCGCAGGACCACACTGACGAAGAGATCTGCAGCGCGCTGAATTCCCTCACGGGCGGCAAAATAGAGAAATCCCCGGTCTTTACCAAAGACCTCATACGAGGCGCCCACCTCTTCGCAGCTGTGTGGCGTTATATGAGCGTTCACTGCAGGGAACAGAATCGGGACCTATTCACGGCCTGTTTTGGCAAGCGCAAATCCTACCCCTGGCGGCCTCTGGCCAACGCAGTCTATTATGAGCAGGAAAAGCGCAGCGACACGGAATATGTGATCAACGCCTGCAGGCGGTATGTATACAGTGACGGCGCCTGGAAGGAAGAGCGCTACGACGAGCTGTTTTTTGACAAATACAGGGCGCACGCCGTCGTCCACGAGGCGGACCGGCAGCTCAGAAGGTATTTGAAAGTCGGGCATTACCTGCGGGAGAAGCAGGGCGAAGAGTGGATCAGGCCATTTGTAGAGGCCGTGATCCGGCAGGACCAGGAGGAGATCGCGGAGGCGGCAAGGCCCAAGATCACGATCAACCTGTCCGGCCTCGACAAGATCCGGCGCGACGCCATGATCACCAGAGACAGCCTCCTGACGGAGGAGGAGACGCGGGAGACAGCGGCGCCTCTTGCGGCCTTCACAGCAGCCCCCATCTCCACCCTCGATGCACTGCACACGCAGATTCTAGTATCTGTAATGCGGGGCGAGCCGGTGGATGCGCTGATTCGGAGCAATCACCTGATTGCGTCTGTGGTCGCGGATACGATCAACGAAGCTATGTACGACGAGATCGGCGACAGCGTCGTCGAATGCGACAGCGACGATCTCACACTGGTGGAAGACTATAGAGAAGACCTGGAATTCATACTGGGAGGAAACTAATACATGAGAGAAGGGAAGAAAAAGGTACCGAAGCGGATCGCGCAGACGGTGATCGGATCACTCAAGGGCGGTGTCGTTCCGAGGATCGGTCTGCCCTATATAACGGTTGGAAGAAAGAGCGAGATCGAGGCACTCCTGCACGATGTGGACATCATACAGGAGGGCGGCGCGTCGTTTCGTTTTATTGTCGGCCGGTACGGATCGGGCAAGAGCTTTCTGATCCAGACCATCCGCAACTATGTCATGGACAGAGGATTCGTCGTCGCGGACGCGGATCTCTCTCCGGAGAGGCGCCTGCACGGCACCAAGGGGCAGGGACTTGCCACCTACAGGGAACTGATCGGCAATCTCTCTACCAAAACAAAGCCCGAAGGCGGTGCTTTGACACTGGTCCTGGACCGCTGGATCAGCAGCGTGCAGACAGAGGCCATGCAGGAGACAGGGCTTGCGCCTGGGGACCCCGCACTGACGAAAGCGGTGGACCAGAAAATTTACGCCGTGACTACGGCAGTCAGCGAGCTCGTGCACGGTTTTGAATTCGCGAAACTCCTGTCCGCCTACTATCACTCCTATATCGAGGGCGACGACGACACCAAGATGAAGGTGGTCAAGTGGTTCCGCGGCGAATATACCCTGAAGAGAGAGGCCAAAGAAGAGCTGGGCGTGAATATCATCATCACGGACGACGACTGGTACGAGTATCTCAAGCTCTTCGCGCTCTTTTTCAGGCTGGCCGGCTACGCGGGGATGATGATCATGATCGACGAGCTGGTCAACATCTACAAGATCCCCAACTCCATCACGCGCCAGTACAACTATGAGAAGATGCTGACCATGTACAACGACACGCTGCAGGGCAAGGCACGCTATCTGGGCATCATTATGGGTGCGACCCCGCAGGCCGTGGAGGACAAGCGGCGCGGCGTATACAGCTATGAAGCGCTCCGTTCGCGCCTCGCGGAAGGGAAATTCTCAAGGCCCGGCGCAAGGGATATGCTGGCGCCCGTCATCCGTCTGGAGCCTTTGACCGCCGAGGAAATGCTGGTTCTGTGCGAGAAGCTGGCGGACATGCACGCGGACCTCTATGGATATGCGAGAGCACTGACAACGGAGGATCTCGTCCCCTTCATCAAGATGGAATACGGAAGGATCGGCGCGGATCAAAATATCACGCCTCGTGAAGTCATCCGCGACTTCATAGAGCTTCTGGATATCCTCTATCAGAACCCCGGCATGCGCCCGGAGGAGCTCCTGCAGTCCGACTCGTTTACGTACGCGCAGTCGGAGGCGGTCTCTGACAAAACAGAGAAGAACTATATCGAATTTACAATCTGAAAGGAATCCTTTTATGGAAGTATTTTACCGATATGCGCCTTTCATACAGGATTATATATTCCGCTCGGGCTGGCAGAGCCTTCGGGGCGTGCAGAATGCGGCCGGCGAGGCGATTTTTGGCACGCAGGACAATGTGCTCTTGACGGCGTCTACGGCGTCCGGCAAGACGGAGGCGGCCTTCTTTCCTATTTTGACCCTGCTCGATGAGGAGCCGTCCCAGAGCGTCGGCGTGCTCTATATCGCGCCCCTCAAAGCACTGATCAACGACCAGTTCGGGCGCCTGAACGAGCTCTGCGAGGAGGCGGGGATCGCGGTCTATCGCTGGCACGGAGACGTCGCGCAGTCGCAGAAGAGAAAGCTCATGAAAAAGCCCTCGGGGATTCTGCAGATCACGCCGGAGTCGCTGGAATCACTCATGATCAACAAGCACATGGAGATCCCGTCGCTCTTTCACGACCTTCGGTTTATCGTGATCGATGAGATCCACTCGCTCCTGCGGGGCGACCGCGGGATGCAGACTTTCTGCCTGATCGAGCGCATGTGCAAACTGGCGGGCTGCAGTCCTCGCAGGATTGGTCTGTCCGCGACTATCGGCAATCCGGAGAAAGCGGGCGAATTTCTTGCGGCCGGCAGCGGGAGACCGACCATCATTCCCAGCTTCGACGCGGGCAAGGAGGTCTGGCGCCTGTCCATGGAGCACTTTTACAATACGGACCCGCAGGCCGACGAGGGGCTGGCCGTGACGGCGGACACGCCCCCGGAGGAGGCGCCGACAGACACGGCGCCCGACAAGGCGGATCCCGGCATGGGCTACATTTTCGAGCACACAAGGGGCAAAAAATGCCTTATCTTCACCAACTCCCGCGAGGAGTGCGAGTCGGTCTGCCAGAACCTGCGGCAGTACTGCGAAATCAATCATGAGCCGGATCGCTTTCTCATTCACCACGGCAATCTCTCGGCGTCTTACAGAGAGAGCGCCGAAGAGGAGATGAAGGACGACGATTCATTGATGAGCGTCTGCGCGACGGCGACGCTGGAACTGGGCATCGACATCGGAAGGCTGGAGAGAGCCTTCCAGATTGATGCGCCCTTTACGGTGTCCGGCTTCTTGCAGCGTATGGGCAGGACGGGGCGAAGAGGCGACCCTTCCGAGATGTGGTTTGTGATGCGGGAGGATCATCCCGAGGCGCGCGCCATGCTGCCGGAGCTCCTTCCCTGGTATCTGATCCAGGGGATTGCGCTGGTACAGCTCTATATCGAGGAGCGATTTGTGGAGCCGCCCCGCATGGACCGGCTTCCCTACAGCCTTCTCTATCACCAGACCATGAGCACCCTGGCTTCTTGCGGCGAAATGACGCCCGGCGAGCTGGCTTCGAGAGTCCTGCCGCTTGCCTGTTTCCACAGGGTCACCCAGGACGACTATCGCCTGCTCCTGCGGCACCTGATCGAGATCGACCACATCAACCGGACGGAGAACGGAGGGCTGATCGTAGGCATTTCCGGCGAGCGGGTCACCAACAATTACAAGTTCTACGCGGTCTTTACCGAGAACATCGAATACAAGGTGCACGCCGGCTCCGAGGAGCTCGGTACTATTGTCAAGCCGCCGCCGGTCGGCGATAAGATCGCGATCGCGGGACGAGTCTGGGTGGTGGACGAAGTCGACCACAAGAAGCGGGACGTCTACTGCACGCTTGTCAAGGGCAAAATACCGGCCTATTTTGGCGACGTCGCAGGAGATATTCACACGAGGATCCTGGAGCGCATGTTCGGCGTACTCAGCGAAGAGAAGAGCTACCCTTATTTAATGAGGCACGCAGTCGCGAGACTGCAGGACGCACGGAGTACATTCCTCAAGGCCGGCATGGAGAGACGGTATCTGATCCATCTGGGCGGCAATATGTGGGCGCTGTTCCCCTGGCTTGGCAGTTACGCGTTCCTGGCACTGGAGCGCTTTTTGAAGATCCGGTGCGGCAAGCGTCTGGGGCTCAAGGGATTCAATTCCGCAAGGCCCTACTACATGCAATTCACGATGAAGGTATCGGAAGAGGAGTTTTACAAGATCACAGCGGAAGAGGCGGCGGAGGAATTCGATCCGCTGGAGCTGGTGTATCCGGGAGAGACGCCGGTTTTTGACAAATATGACGAGTTTGTGCCGGAAGCGCTGGTGAGAAAGGGATTCGCGTACGGAGTTCTGGATATAGAAGGCATGAAGAAGCGGGTCCTGCAGTGGTAATATAGATCATATGGAACAGCGGCACAAACAGCAAGCAGCTGTCCGGGGGGAGCGGACAGCTGCTTTTTTAGGGGGTATAGGGGTATTACAACTGATTACAGGATTATTTCTCGATGATCTTGATGGTGGATCCGATCTTCACCTCGGGCATGGGCTTTGCCTCGACGTAGATGGTTCCGGGAAGCTCTGCTTCGGTCGCGCCGCTGAAGTTGAATGTGCAGTGGCCAAGGCCTGCCAGGGTGATGGGTGCCTCATAACCGACACAGGTGATCTTGTATTCTTCGCCGTCGACTACAACGTACTGACCTGCTGCGATCGTTCCGTTGATGGGATTTACGCTGACGCTGTAGCAGTAATCCTTGATCTCTTCCGGTGCGTTATCGCCGAAGATGATGAACATTCCTGCCTCCTTGAACTCCTCAACTGCTACGCCGCTTGCCTTAACCTGATTTTCGTAGATAACCTTCATTTGAATTTCCTCCTCTTGAGATTTGTTTGTGTTTTTATTTATTGGTGTTTTTTGTTTTCCTTTGATCTGTACTCATTATATCGTATGAATGTCAATTTTTAATCCATTCAATTTCGATGTGGCGGAAAAGAATTCGTACACCGTATTTCCGCGACACGGAAAAGCAGTGAACGAATGAGGTGTCGGATCATTTCTGTGGTGCTATAATAGAGTAAAGTGTTGATGTCAAAACATTGGATGAAAAGCAGGCTTTGTAGTGGGAACACACAGGAGGTTAGAACATGGGATTCTTCTTTAAGAGAGAAAACAAGAAGAGCGAAGGGACCGGCGGCGGTCGCTCTTTTGCCAAAACATACGATAAGGACAAAGTAAAACCGGCCATCCGTTGCAGTATCTGTAATGGAGAGCAGGTAGCCGGCTTTCTGAATAAGAAATCGGGTCATTTCGAGGAAATCGCCCTGCTCAAAACACCGAGAGACCTCGAGGAGTTCAAGAAGAGCTACGGGATTGAGGGCGATGTGGAGAAAATCTATTAAGTCTATGCAAGCGCTGCAGCAGGGCGTCGCTTCCATAGGCGCTATAGCGCTGCACGGGAGGCAGATCTATGCAACAGGATGTCCGGAGTAATCTGTGTGTCCGATCACATCGCGCAGTGCCGCCTCGCTGAGCGTGCCTTTTCGGAAGGAATCCGCCGCTTCAATGAGACGGACAGCTTTATGAACGGCTTTCTTTCTTAAGCGGTCAAAATCGTCAAACGTCATGCCGTCGCACAGATGGCTTCGGTAGGAGATGGTCACAAGCCTTCCGCCGATCATTTCGCGAGGCGCATTGCCGAAGGCCCGGTCGACCAGTCCGTGCGGGTCCTCGGCGAGATAGTAGAACATCTTATGATGGAGATAGCTGGCCTTCAGCATGCGGTAGACGTTGTTCCATCCGTAGACTTTTCGGAACACGGCGTCCAGATCGCTTTGCATGGAGGCGGGCAGAAAAGGCGGATAGAAACCACGGGTGATCGGCCTGTCCCGAAGATCCATCCCCATTTTTTCAAGTTCCATGAGGTCGAGCTTGTGCTCGATCGCGACGTGCATATAGCCGGTATTGTTGGCCAGCTTGTCAATATAGGGGTGCACGGTTGTATCCAGCGCATAGTGGCACAGAAACCCTGCGAGATAGGAGAACATCTCTTTGGTATCCGCAGCCCTGGTCATTTCAACCAGAAAGTCGGCCGTTTTCTCTTCATGCATGATGGACATCCATTTGTGAACGCCGTGCCGCAACGGCATGGCATAGAAGCGATAGGCGGCCAGGGGATCCGGCCCCAGCAGTCCTACCCGATATATTTCCCGATCGATCCGGCCCGCAATCTCTGCCGGAAGCTTCTTGTAAACACTTCTTCCCATTCGATTGTGGATGATGATATCTGACATGGCATCCTCCCATCTTAATTCCATTTGCTTGCACTGAGGAGTCTGATTTTTGGATTCATTCGGTATAACATTCATCATACTACAAATCGGCTATGGAAATAAGAGACCTTTACAGTTCCCCAAGGACCTTGAGAAGGCTTTTGAGATGGGGGCGAAGCTTAGCAGGGAATACTGATTTAGATTTTTTATACATTGTTCATAATTATACGCCCCTAATACGTTTATAATGAATAGAGCAGAGTTGGTATTGTCTGCTTAGCAAAATCTATATTATGGAGGGTAAAATTATGGCAGTGAATCGTTTTGTCCTGAACGGCATGTCTTTCCACGGACATGGCGCGATCAACGAGATCCCTGGGATCGTCAAAGGCAAAGGCTTCAAGAAGGCGTTCGTAGCATCGGATCCCGATCTTGTAAAGTTTGGCGTAACCAATAAGGTTACCGATCTTCTGGCAGAGAATGGAATTGAGTTTGAAGTATATTCCAACATCAAGCCCAATCCCACAATCGAGAACGTACAGCAGGGCGTTGATGCATTCAAGGCTTCCGGCGCTGACTTCATGATCACCATCGGCGGCGGCTCTTCCATGGACACCGGCAAAGGCATCGGTATTATCGTTAACAACCCTGAGTATTATGATGTTCGCTCCCTTGAGGGCGTAGCGCCGACCAAGAATCGCACAGTATTCACCATCGCTGTTCCTACAACAGGCGGAACCGGCGCCGAGTCCACAATCAACTATGTCATCACTGACGTTGAGAAGAGACGTAAATTCGTATGTGTGGACCCTAACGACATCCCCGACGTAGCAGTTGTCGATCCCGACATGATGTCCTCTATGCCCAAGGGCCTGACCGCTTCCACCGGTATGGATGCACTGACCCACGCAATCGAGGGTTACACAACCAAGGCTGCATGGACTCTGTCCGACTGTCTTGATCTTGAGGCGATCAAGCTCATCGCGAAGAACCTTCGCAAGGCCGTTCAGAACGATCCCGACGGACGTGAGGGAATGGCGCTGGCACAGTATGTAACCGCTATGGCATATTCCAACGTAGGTCTTGGAATTGCTCACTCCATGGCACACACACTCGGCGCAGTCTATGACACACCGCACGGCGTTGCTTGCGCAATGATGCTTCCCATCGTTATGGAATTCAACAAGGATTACACCGGTGAGAAGTTCAAGGCAATCGCAGAGGCATTCGACGTTGATACAACCGGCATGAGTGCTGACGAGTATCGTAAGGCTGCCATCGACGCAGTACAGCAGCTGTCCATCGACGTAGGTATTCCTACCAAGCTCGAGAAACTCAGAGAAGAGGATCTTCCTTTCCTTTGCGAGTCCGCAGCGGCAGATGCTTGCGCGCCCGGCAACCCCAGAGAGGCTTCCCTGGCGGATTACGAGGCTATGTTCCGCAAGCTGATGTAATTTCATACATGCGTCTTATCAAATCATAAAACGAATGAGGGCTGCCGCTATATGCGGCAGCCCTTTTTTTAGTAAGGATTCACAGCAGAGGTAAACAAGCACTTCCTTAGAATCCCGAGATGTTGTAAACTGTTTGTAGTCTTTGGCATTTACATACGGTAGTGTCAAGTGACCTATGAAAAACCAGAGCCAAAGAAAAAGGCTCTAACGAACCTTGAAAATCTGTAGATATTGAAAACGGAAGGCTCTCCGAGGG
>ONNQ01000045.1 GCA_900319245.1 uncultured Lachnospiraceae bacterium
ATCGTTCGTGCTGTCTGTGTCGTATTCGCTCAGCCGGATGCGTTTCAAATTCCGTAAACCGTATATGAACATCGCGATGATCCTGGGCCTGTTCCCGGGATTCATGACAATGATCGCGCAGTACTTCATTTTGAAGGCCATGGGACTTACGGAAGGCTCTTCCATAAGGATTGGTCTGATCATCGTCTACAGCGCTTGCACCGGTCTGGGATTCCAGATATCGAAGGGCTTTTTTGACACGATACCCAAAGCGATCGATGAAGCGGCGGTCATCGACGGCGCAACACAGTGGCAGATCTTTACCAAGATCACAATGCCGCTGTCCAAGCCGATCGTCATCTATACCATCATGACCTCGTTTATCGCGCCGTGGGTGGACTTCATCTTCGCGAAGGTGCTGTGCAGGGCGAATGCCGACCAGTTCACGGTCGCTATCGGCCTGTGGAACATGCTGCAGAAGGAGTACATCTATCAGTGGTACACCTGCTTCGCAGCAGGCGCGGTACTGATCTCACTGCCGATCGCCATCCTGTTCCTCTACCTGCAGAGGTTCTATGTCGAAGGCATGTCAGGAGCTTTGCGCAATGCTGTGTATTACAGGATGCGGCAAAGATCCAAATACAGATCAGACAGCGGGCGGACAGCCCGCTGTTTCTGCTGTCCAGATGCTGGATTTCAACAAGGACCTGACGCGGGTGGACAGAGATGATAAATACCGCACGACGTATGAGATCTTTGTCTATTCGTTCTGCGATTCGAACGGAGACGGGATCGGCGACCTGAATGGCATCCGTTCCAAACTGGACTACATTCAGGACCTCGGATTTGACGCGATTTGGCTGACCCCTGTGCATCCATCGTCGACATATCACAAATATGATGTGGACGACTACTATGCGATCGATCCGGTGTACGGCACATTAGAGGACTATGAAGCCCTGCTCCAAGAGTGCCACGACCGGGGCATACGCGTGTACATGGATCTTGTGCTGAACCACACTTCGGATGACAATGCCTGGTTCAAGGCAGCATCGGATTATCTGCACGAACTCCCTTCCGGATGGGAACCCGATACGTCCTATTGCAAGTATTACGACTATTATAATTTCACCAGGCAGCCGTCGGACGGGTATGCACATTTAGAAGGCACCGAGTGGTACTATGAGGCAAGATTCTGGTCGGAGATGCCTGATCTGAACCTTTCGAGCGAGGCCGTAAGAGGAGAGATCCGGGATATCATGGCTTTCTGGCTTGGCAAAGGCGTTGACGGATTCCGGCTGGATGCGGTGACATACTACTATACAGGAAATCCGGATGCCAACACAGAGTTCCTGAGATTCCTTACGGAGACGGGGCGGAGTATTAAGGCCGATTGCTATTTGGTCGGGGAAGCGTGGACAGACCGGAACGAGATCGCGCTGCTCTACGGGAGCGGGATCGATTCGCTGTTCGATTTTCCGTTCTCGAACAACAACGGATTCATCGTCAACATCGTGAACGGCACGTATGCAGCTTCCGATTACGTCAAAGGAATGCTGTTGGCGCAGGAAGCATATAGCAGCGCGAATCCGGACTATGTAGATGCGCCGTTCTATACGAATCACGATACGGCAAGAAGCGCGGGGTTTTATAGCGCGGATGAAGGCCCTGTCACGAAAATGGCCTACGCGATGAGCCTGTTCATGACCGGCAACTCGTTTGTCTATTATGGCGAGGAGATTGGCATGAAAGGCGCCGGCAAAGACGAGAACAAGCGCCTTCCGATGTACTGGAGCGACGATGCGGATGACCCGGATATATGCGCCGGACCGCCGGACAAGGATGAAATTCCGATGAAGTTCCCTTCAGCCGCGGAACAGATGAAGGACGACCTGTCGATATGGACGTGGTTCAGAGAGGTAATCCGCGTGCGGAATGCGTTTCCCGCGATCGCCAGGGGGCTGACGGAGAGCGTTGATTCCCTCAGTGACAGCAATGTGGCGGCGTTCATAAGGAGAAGCAGAGAGAGCGGCACCGCGAACAGCGCATCGGACGGCGATCTGCTGATCGTGATGAACCTGCGCGCGGATACGGCGGTGAAAGAGATTTCGGGGGAAGCCTCAGCAGCCGGCGGGGCTGATGGCAGCGCTGACAATAACCTTACGTTGGCAGCGGTGCTGAACACCGGCGAAGAGAACATCACTTACGATGACGGTGTGCTGACATTACCCGGTTACAGCATCGCAGTGTTTACGATGGACTGAGAAATACATCCGAAAAAATCGGAGTAACTGAGATTGGCCAAGGACGATATCTTGCCTCTGACAGCCTTTTTTCGCTATAATGATGAATAAGAAATTCGGCACAGGGAGGATTCATTGTGGACAAAAATATTATTTTATCATCCTGATCGGTTTTATACTGCTCCTGCAGATTCCGCTGTTCTTGATGGCACATTGAAATGAAAAACAGAGGAAAAAAAGCGCTCCGGGGGAAGGAGCGCTTTTTTTAAGGGTATGAATTAAAAGGGGGTATCGTTGTGTGTTGTCTACTAAGAATTCCTTTATAGGACCGTGTCAGGGGGGCTACCTCTTTGGCACACCTATGGCTAACACCACATAAAGCCTTTACATCTGCGGCAGCTTCGCGCGGAAAACGGCGAGCTCTTCGTCCGTAGGGATGTAGTCGGTCATCTGGCCATCGTGATATTTCTCGTAAGCGACCATATCGAAGTATCCGGTACCGGTGAGGCCGAAGACAATGTTCTTCGCTTCGCCGGTCTCTTTGCATTTGAGGGCCTCGTCGATCGCGACGCGGATCGCGTGGGAACTCTCGGGTGCGGGAAGGATGCCCTCGACGCGCGCGAACATCTCCGCCGCTTCGAAGACGTCGGTCTGTTTCACGGAGACCGCTTCCATCAGGCCGTCGTCGTACAGCTGTGAGAGCACGGGGCTCATGCCGTGGTAGCGAAGGCCGCCAGCATGGTTCGGTGCGGGGATGAAGTCGCTGCCGAGTGTGTACATCTTGGCGAGCGGGCATACCATACCGGTGTCGCAGAAATCGTATGCGTAGACACCGCGTGTGAAGCTCGGGCAGGAGGCCGGCTCGACAGCGATGATGCGGTAGTCCGCCTCGCCGCGGAGCTTCTCGCCCATGAACGGAGCGATCAGGCCGCCGAGGTTGGAGCCGCCGCCTGCGCAGCCAATGATCATGTCGGCCTTGACGCCGTACTTGTCGAGCGCTGCTTTGGTCTCGAGACCGATGACGGACTGGTGCAGCAGGACCTGATTGAGGACGGATCCCAGAACATAGCGATAACCGGGGTTGGTGACCGCGACTTCCACGGCTTCGGAGATCGCACAGCCGAGGGAACCGGTCGTGCCGGGGTGATCAGCGAGGATCTTGCGGCCGACCTCGGTCGTCATGGATGGCGAAGGGGTGACGGACGCGCCGTATGTGCGCATCACTTCGCGGCGGAACGGCTTCTGCTCATAGCTGACCTTGACCATGAACACCTTGCAGTCGAGGTCAAAATAGGAACACGCCATAGAAAGCGCCGTACCCCACTGGCCTGCTCCGGTCTCGGTGGTCACGCCTTTGAGGCCCTGTTTTTTGACATAATAGGCCTGCGGAACGGCGGAATTGAGCTTGTGACTGCCGCTTGTGTTGTTGCCCTCGAACTTGTAGTAGATATGCGCGGGAGTCCCGAGTTTCTCCTCGAGGCAGTACGCGCGTACGAGCGGTGAAGGGCGTGACAGCGCTTGTCGTGCTGATGGGCGTCATTATCCTTGGAGCACAGGTATAGATATATGATCATTAGGGAAAACTATGAGGAAGAACATATTCAGAAGGGCTTGTTTTCAAATCACAAGCCCTTTTTCGCTAAGTATTCTTTCATCCTACAACTGATTTATTTCTTGCTCGAGCTCTCTTATTCCCGTCATTATCTGTTCAAACGACGGAACCGAACCATAAATCATATTTTTCATCCTACCATAGTCATCTTGCAATTCTGAGAAAGATTTCTCCGGAGGAATCAGCTTGATTGTCCCGGGAACGGCTTCTTCGTATTTTGCCCACGGACATCTGTAAAACTTCATTTTGAAAGCCACCACATCTTTCAATAAATCCAACTCTTGAAAAGCATTGGATTCTACCACACTCCTGGACATCTGGAACAAGTCATAATAGTGTCTTGAATATCTCTGGGGAAACTCTCCACGTACGCGGTTCGCTTCTCTGTGAAGAATGGTGATTTTTTCCCAAAACGTTCTTTCAGGAACTGCAGTGCGGATCACGGTGTCTGGATGAGAAAAAATCTGCGGATAGGCGAAATTCACAGTGGGCTCGCCGTCGTTTTCAAGAAATATCAATGCCGGTTCCCCTATTTCAGCAGAGACTTCCGTTTGCAGCATCGGAACAAAGGATTCATCCAGTAACGCGATCGTCTTCTTTTCTGATGATATGCTTTAGACAGGCTGGTTCCACCTTTGAAAACAATCCTGTCTCTCCATTCGCAGCGGTGGAAAAGATAATCCAACATATAACATACCCAAAAATCCTTTTCTACAATTGCCGGAGGCATACCGATTTTCTGGGCAGTATTTAAAAACAACTCTTCCCGTTCCCCTTTTGAAAGGGATGCAATCCTAATCATACTTCGTGCTCCTTACAAATTTCTTTTATATAATCAAAAATCCACGCAGTGGTTCCTTGAGCCTCATTCAGCAATACTTTCTTTTCTTCGGGAGACAGCCGTTCACGTAATGATTTGATTACAGTCTCGCTGACATGTTCTCTTCCCAGCGCCCTGAGGCCTTGTATTACTAATCCGGTAATGTAAGAGTAACCAGTTGCTTCTTTATTCGATGTCCTGCGGAATAAAATATGAACATTATCATAGCTGTATTCTTTATATGGGCCATCACTTACGTACTGCCATACTGCTGGCACTTGTGTAGATAAACGCAGGATATTCAAAGCTGTGTCTCCCATGGGTATGATAGACCATCGGTTTTTTCTTGCAATGGCATATGCTACCTTAGAAGGATCAGGCGCAACAGGTTCATTCAATAATTTGCTGAAACGAGGTTTATCATAAATTCCGCGTAATATCCGCCGAATACTTCCGGAAGCTTCCAGACGCGAAAGAGACATATTGATTGCAGAAGAAGGTGCTATATCTGCAAAATCGGATGTCACAAAAACACTGCCGGGCGGCATTTCCATGATTCTTTTGTTTATAAATGTCTGATACTTTTCACGCTTCATTTTTTTACGCCTTTCGTTAGAAAAAGTATACATATTTTCTAACGAAAAAGCAACGGCGAAGTATATATTAAGATGGGAGCTCAATGCCTGTTCCTTCCTCTGGTATCCTGTCATCAAGTTTCATGCTAAAGGGAATACCTTTTTCTTTATTAAGCCTGATCATACAGATTCTGAGATATGCAGGCAGCGAAAGCCCCATCGTTTCAAGAATCTGTGAAGATCGCTGTTTCTCGTCCTTTTCAATCCTAAACTGTATTAATGTGCTTGCCATGTTTACCTCCCTTAGTATTTTGACGCGACTTTCAAGGACATATTATCTTCAATCCGCAGCATAAGCTTCTTGCGCACAGCCATACATATCATAGTTTGCCTCCGCAGTATAATAATGGCCGATGGTGACCGGCGCATTATACAGGGTGGTCAGCAGGTAATGCTTGATATTGTTGATCTTCGTAGTAGTCCTGCTCATGCACCCCAGGACGTATTCGATATGCGAATAGTCCAAGCTGAGCAGCCTGCTCCTTACAACCGCTGCGGGCATAAATTCACCGCCAATGACGATCTTGCGCCGTGACGAGCATACTGTATCTGTCATCAGTGCGACGATTCCGTCGACATCTTCTGCCGAATGTGCCATGCACAAAGCACTGTAATCGATATTCTCCTTGATCAGATCCTGATAAGCATAGTAATTCACCGCTCCATCCGCATCAGATTCCTTGCTTCCATCCCGGATCGATCGATCAGATGAGATATTGCTATTTTCAGTCTCGTTAGAATCAGTATTATTCTTATCAGTATTATTACAGTCTGAAATCTGGACTTCCTGAGGGATGATTTCTGAACTTCCTGAAGTCGATGTTTTAGAATTCTTGAAGTCTAAAACCTGTACTTCCTGAAGTCTATTATTTGGATTTCCAGAAGTATGATTTTTAGACTTCTGCGTATTTACGGGGGTTTCCGGTGCTTCTGCCATTTCTTCCCGCAGCATAAAGTTCTTCACATAGATAACATTCGCTTTTCCGAGGCCCAGCCTTTTCTTCTCGATCAGCCCGATTCCCTTCTGTGAATCCAGTTCTGCAAAAAGCTTGATGGCGGTCTGCTTGCAGCATCCCATGTGTTCACAGACATCTTCGACCTTGAAAAGGATATACACTCGCCCCTGTTCGTCGAACCATTTATTCTTAACAGACAACGACATCCGATCCAGCAGAAGACCGTAAAGGACCTTCGCCTCGCAGGAAAGTTTTTTGAAGTACGGATCGGAAAACAACACTTTCGGAATCCGGTAAAAAGTGTAGGCATCCGCCTGCATTCCATAAAAATAATCAAAAACTAAGGTTCGATTCACAGTAACACCCCCTCGTCAATCTGATTCGGTTATTATGCATTTTGATGTTTCGTATCTTCGACAGGAATTGGCTGGCAATAATAAACCCCGACCCGAGTGTTTCTCAGGTCAGGGTTTTATAGACAAAAAATAGTCCGGAATGGCAGCATCCGCACATTCTTTTGTTTCTATGCTACAATAATCCTATGTTAGTTATCGGGAGATTCCGGGGTGACTTACCTTAATCCGGAAAAGTGCCGTAAACAAAGGATTTTCCCTTTCTTCCAATGGCTTCAAGTCCCACCGTCTCCACGATAGCTGAAAACGTTGAGTTTATCACGTTTTCAGCTTTTTTTGCGTACAACGAATGAAAGGGCAGCTGCAAGAACGCAGCTGCCCTTTTTGCGGAGACGGATATACAGTTTTAGTTATGCTGCAGGCTGCAGTGCTTCTTCGGCATCTTCGGATTCGGTTTCTGTGTCAGCAGGTGCATTCTCTGTAGCTTCAGGAGCACTTTCTGCAGCGTCAGATGCAGGCAGGACAGGCTCCTGATACTGCTCCTCAGCGGGCACGATGCCTTCCTCGTAGATCTGGGCAAAGTCGTTTCGCATGGAGACGGGGATGTAGCCCTTTGCCTCATAGTCCGCAGACTTTTCTTCCCAGTTCTGCTTGCCCCACTCTCTGACGTTGTCATCGGCGACGACCATGTACGCCTGTGCGGGATACGGGTTCCGGCTGTCGATGGTGTAGTTCATCATGCTGGTGTCGCTGCCGCTGTTGCCAAATGCAAGAACGGGGCGCTGGCCGATTTCCCGCTCGATGTAGATGGACTTGTTGGCGTTGAGGTTCTTCTGGATGAAGCCGCCTGTGAGAACGAGTTCGTCGCCGTTAGCATATTTGAAATTCATGTTCGAGGATTCGGTCTCGTGGCCCTTCTGCTTGACCTCGAAGTCCGTTCCGATGACATGGTTGGGCGTGACATACTCCCTGATCGGCGAGTTCGCCACAATGGCGCGGGTGGTTGTGCGCTCTGTGCCACTGATCACGTAGATCGTGAAGTCGTTCTCGTAGAGGTACTGCACGAGCTCCGCCATCGGGAGGTAGAAATTGTCGATGTAGCGCATGTTTTTGAAGCTTGCTGTCGGCTTTTTGCCGAACTCGACCGCGTAATTGTAGAATTCCTCCATTGTCATGCCGGCGTAGGCTTTGGCAAAATTCCGTGCAAGACTCTCATCGGCCAGATAGCCGGGTTTGATGGCAGCAGCGACTTCTTTTAACTCATCGGAAACCCGCTCCGGATGGTCGTGCAGGCAAAACTCGATGAACATCATGGTATCGTAATAGGTATAGTAAGTCTCGCAGGTGAGCGTACCGTCCATGTCGAACACAGCGATGCGGTCTTTTACAGGGATGAAGTGATCGGTGTCAGCCGGATCCGTCACCTTGGATACGTAGTCGCGCAAACTCTGGGCGACAGGCGAATCGGGGGCCCAGTAGGTGGAGAGGGCGGAAGTGGGTTCCACAGCAGTATCAGCAGCGGGTTCCGCAGCTGTTTCGGCAGTGGATTCCGCAGTGGTCCCAGCGGTGGGTTCCACTGCCGTTTCGGCGTTGGGCTCCGCAGTGGTTTTCGCCCCTCTGGGGAAAAAGCTGATGGCGGCGATAAGTGCAACCAGAATGAATATGGATAGGATGATGATACGGTTATTTTTGTTGCTATTCATGTGTAGAATCCTTTCTATAGCGTGAGTCCGGAGAGAAGTCTTTTCACACGCAGTACTAGTGCTTTGTACTTGTTCATGTGACAATATACCAATTTGTGCTGCGGTTTGTCCAGTGGATTGCCGGGCACTTTGCGTTCAACAGCGGTTCCGGCTGAAGGATACGGAATTGATGGCGGTACAAATCTGATCGATCTTCTCCTCCGGCACCCGGTTTTCCGCAAGGAATGACCGGGCGTTTGCGTTGTTCTCGGTATGGAAGAGCTTGTGATCGTCCGCATCGTGAAGGAGCGCCGCAAGGGCGACAATCTCCGGATCTGCTTTCTCTTCTTTCTCTGCGATCATCATTGCGTTCCTGTAAACACGAAGAGAGTGTGCGGCGTCAAAGGATAAGGCGCAGCGTCTCCACGAAAAAATCCCGGAAATGCTTTATACAAGGTATTTCCGGGATTTTTTACATTCAGCGTATGAGGGTCAGAATACATGCTTCTCCTGATACTCCTCCCATATGCTGCCGGGACCTGCGACGACCCGAAGACCGATGTCCTGATACCAGTCATAAGAGAGAATTGTATCTCCGGATTTCCACTTCTGCGGGTAGATGGTGTTCTGCCAGTCGAGCGGTTCGGCGATTTGTTCCTGCCTGGAGGCGGCAGCAAGAAACGCGGCAAGGGCCCGGTTCTGTTCCTCTGTGTATAGACCCGGCTTCACGGAGAAGAAGAAGGAGGTGCCGCTCCTCGACAAGAGGTCTCCCCACAGCCGGTTGTATTCCCACGGAATCTCGCCGACATCGCCGTAGCAGTCGGCGTCGCAGTCAAAGAAAGTGCGGTGCTGGGGCATGCGGAAGGCCAGCGTGTTGACGCCCATACGCATGGTGCGCTCCCACAGAAGGCCCGAAGTATCATCGCCTGTGCGCTGCATGTGTTCCAGGCCGGCTGCCAGGTGGCCCACAGTATTACAGCCCAGGATCAACGTGCCGTATGGAGCGGCTGCTTCATAAATAACGCGGTAGAAATTGACCAGGATCTCGGCGGATGTTTTGCTCCGGTCAAAGAAATGCCATCCGTCATCGGTGACAAGAGGCTGCATCATAAATCCCCACTTTCCGAAGCTGTCGAAGGTGGAGAAGTCGTGTTTGATGAGGCCAAAACCCCATTCGCACAGACGGGTGATGTCTCCACGCACTCTGCTGAGCACGCCGGGATGGGAAGCGTCCAGAGCGCCGGTGGGAAGTCGCCAATCGTCAGGGATGTCCTCGCTGATATCAAGAAGGGGCCGGAACCAGACGCCTGCCTTGACGCCTTTTTCCTTGATCTTCCTCACAAGTCCGGGCATATCGGGGAACTTCTCATTTCCGAGATTCCAGGGGCCGCCGTTATACTCGCTGTTGTGCCGAACCTGCCAGCAGTCATCGATCACCATAAACGGGCGGTTTACAAGACCTTCGGTCAGCCGGACCAGATAGTCCGTGTCCTTCAAGATCTCTTCCTCCGAACTGATCCCATAAGCATAATACCAGTTATTACTGCCGTACACGGGCTCGTCAGGGAACTTGGGATCTGGGCACATCTCACCGCAGAATTTCCGGGCAGCTTCAAAAGCAGAGATGTCATGATAGGTTTTATTGATAACAACTGCCGCTTCCAATGTGCGGCCGCCCAGAATTACGCCATCTCCGCCGCAGCGAACATCCATCCATAAGGTGATTCCGGCAGGATCCGCCTGCCAGAAACACATAGCGCCGGCCCTGACTTTAACGCCGTATCCGGCAACGTTCTCCCCATCCTGCACAAGGAAATACCAGGGCATTGCGCGGTAGGGAACCATGCCGCTCCAGCCCGCGTCGCCGTAGGTGCGCTCCCAGGCGTCTCCCAGAATGCGAACGCCTGTCGGCAGCTGCGTTTTCCACCGAAGACGAAGGATGCGGACGGGCGTCTTAGACGCTGTCAATGATACGTGCAGGCCATCCGGCCGCACCTTTGTGGTAATCTGAATATCGTTCACAGATACGGTCTCTGACGCGGGACGAGCCGTATATTCATCTCCCTCCATGGAGATCATGACAAGATCCGGTGTTCTTATAATCTGATCGTACATAATGTCACCTCCTTATATACCAAAATACCGCAAAGCCCATCGAAAGGCATATGGAACAAAGTTGAAAATTAAATTCAACATGTGGGCACATGAAGATGAGATGCGCATTTTCCTAATAGGTCGTAACCGTTCAGGCTTTGCGTTCAAATGTCTTGCATTAAGAACAGCAGGCTTTCAGAGGCTTTGATTTCAGACAAAAGCCTTCTGAGAATAGAAAAAAGCAGCACCTGTCGAATTCGACAGGTGCTGCTTTTGTTATACGCTCTATTATCTCTCCTGCGGCCAAGTGCTGCTCGGCCAGTCGGCACCGCCAGACAAGGCCTCGAATGTGTCAATCACGACAGCTGTATTCTCATCGACATGCTGCATGACATATTTCATGTGATCTTCAGGAATAGCGACGCATCCGCCGGTGAAGGGCTTTGCGGGGCCATAGCAGTGCAGGAAGATCGCAGATCCCAGTCCCGGTGTACCGTCTTCGTTGTAACTGATGTTCAAGCAGTACTGATAGTGATAAGGGTAATCGATGATGTGCTCGGAATCGCCGCTCTCGAGATCCAGGTCGGGCAGGTCTTTGACATTTACGAGCTCGTTGTAGTGGAAGCCCTCGCGCGGGTCTCCGGACCAGTAAGTGTCATTGTCGACTTTCACATAGGGAATCTTGCAGCCCGGATCATCCGCAATGCCGAAGGCGCGGTTAAAGTGGAAAACACCGGTCGGTGTTTTGGCATCCCCTTCTTTGGTCTTGCCGAGGCCGTTTTTGCCGATAAAGCCCGGGCTTGTCATGACCATCTTCCAGGTGCCGTCCTTCTGCTTTTCGTGCAGAGAGATCCAGGCGTCGGTTGCCGTTTCGTCGAAAGCGGCTACGACCAGCATTTGGTCAGCGGTTGCAGCGGCATCCAGATTCGCCACCCAGTCGGGAGAATCCGTGCTGATCCCTTTATACTCCGATTTCGTTGAGGTGCCATTGCCGCATGCAGTGAGTCCTGCGGCCAGAACAAAAGCAAAGAGTAATGCCAGGATACGATTTCTGCTTCTCTGTTTCATAATGTTATTAATCTCCTTTTCCTTTATGGTCAGTAGGTGTTCGTTTGTAATTCATATAATCGTTATACGGACGAAACAGGGAGAATCCACGGTGTTTGAGCCCCAAGAAGGGGTTTATCATGTAATAGCAAGAAGACCCCTTCCTCAGTTCACAAGCTTAACAGTTGATCGGTCGGAATTAAGGTCCCTGCGAGTGAACAGGGAGGGGATGA
>ONNQ01000046.1 GCA_900319245.1 uncultured Lachnospiraceae bacterium
GAGATGTGCATGCCCGGCGACCACGTCGAGATGACCATCGAGCTGATCCACCCCATCGCTATGGAGCAGGGTCTTACATTCGCTATCCGTGAAGGTGGCCGTACTGTTGGTTCTGGCCGTGTTGCTTCAGTTATCGAATAATTTGTACTTATAATTATTTGCTGTACGAATAGCATGTTGAATATTACCGCAGTTCCTGTTAACAGGAGCTGCGGTTTTTTTACGCTTGCCAAAAAAGTGATTGTCCCATGGTCATGCGACATAACTTCATTCCGGATTGGCCAGGCATGATTTACAATAAAAAGCAGTATAGGCAGTAACCGTTCCTTAAGCATGGAAGGAGACCATTATGGCGATTGTATTCAATGAGAATAAGAAAACCTTTTCCCTACATACGGCGAAAACAACCTATCAGCTTAAGATTGGAAATCTTAATTATGTAAAGCACTTGTATTACGGCGCGACGATTCATGACGAGGACTTGATCTATCTGATTCGCCGCTATGACCGCGGCTTTTCGGGAAACCCCTATGACTCTTTGGCGGAGCGCACATTTTCTCTGGATGCGCAGCCCCAGGAGTTTACGACGCAGCAACAGGGAGACTTTCGGATTAACTCGATTGAGGTACAGAATTCAGACGGAAGTTTCTCTTTTAATGGAAGATACCGTTCGCACAGAATGTACAAGGGGCCCTTCACACTGAAAGGACTTCCGACAGCATTCGCCAACGAAAATGACACGGTGGATACGTTGGAACTTGTCATTGAAGACGCCATCACGAACGTGCAGGTCACATTACTTTATACCGTGTTTGAAGAGGCGGATATTATCATGCGCGCGGCGAGAGTCCACAATGGAGGGAAGGGAACCATCCATCTCAAACGGATCATGTCTGTAAACATGGACTATATGAACGGTTCCAACATGGATCTGATCTCCCTTCCAGGCAGATATGGCCAGGAGAGACAGGTGGAACGGCAGCCATTGACGCATCACGTCCACAAGATCCGAAGCGGACGCGGCATTTCTTCTCACCAGCAGAACCCTTTTATTGCGCTGTGCGACAGCCAGGCCAACGAGGAGTATGGCTCCTGCTATGGATTTGCACTGATGTATTCGGGAAGCTTTCTGGCGGAAGTGGAGCTGGATCAGTACGATCAGGCCCGTCTGGTCATGGGTGTCAACGACAGGCTGTTCAGTTATCCGGTGGAGCCCGGGGAGGATTTTGACACGCCGGCAGTCCTTATGACCTACACACACAAGGGACTGGCCAGAATGAGCCACAACTATCACAATTTCATTAGAAATAATCTCAATAAGAGCAAATTCGTCAGGGATGTGAAGAGACCTGTGCTGATCAACACATGGGAGGCGGCGTTCTTTAACTTTGACGACGTGAAACTGATTGAAATCGCGAAGGCGGCCAAGGGCATGGGCGTCGAGATGATCGTCATGGATGACGGCTGGTTTGGAAAGCGCGACGACGACAATTCCGGTCTCGGCGACTGGTACGTCAACGAGAAGAAGATCAAATGCGGCCTCAACAAGCTGGTTGAGCAGATCAATGACCTGGGGATGAAGTTCGGCATCTGGTTTGAACCGGAGATGGTATCGGAGGACTCGGATCTTTTCCGCGCGCATCCGGATTGGGCCATGGAGATCCCGGGAAGGCATGCGGTCAGAAGCCGCAACCAGCTGGTTCTCGACGTCGGCAGAAAAGAAGTGCAGGATTATCTGATCAAGAGTATCAACAGAATCCTTGACAGCGCCAATATCTACTATGTGAAGTGGGACATCAACCGCGCGATCACGGACCTTTGGTCCAACGCTCTGCCGGCCGAATGCCAGGGGGAGGTTTCTCATCGGTATGTACTGGGACTCTACCGCATCATGGACGGCATTATAAAGACCCATCCGGACATCATGTTCGAGGGCTGTGCGGGCGGAGGCGGCCGATTTGATACAGCAATGCTCACCTATTTTGTCCAGTATTGGAGTTCCGACAACACCAAACCGCTGGACAACCTGAAGCTCCACTATGGATCTTCTTTCCTGTATCCTGTCTGCACCATGGGCGCGCATGTATCGGAAGCAAGCCCTATGGTGCCGATCGAGACCAAGGCGGCGATCGCTATGTGCGGCACCTTTGGCTATGAACTGGATGCGACGAAGCTTGAGGAAGAAGAGATCAAGGTCTGTAAGAAGATGAGCGACCTCTATCACAAGTACTATGACCTCAACTTCTTTGGCGATTATTACAGGTTGGCCAATCCATTCCAGCAGATCAATCTTGTGGCTTGGGAGAGCGTGGCAAAGGACAAGAAGGAAGCGCTTGTGACCGTGATCACTGTCAATCTGACAGTCAACGGCCCGCAGGAGTATATCAAGTGTAAGGGTCTTGCTCCGGACCAGAACTACAGGATTACGGGCGGCGGCAGCGAACTTGTCGTAAGCGGCATGGCGCTCATGCATGCGGGAATCCCAATTCCCAGGGAAATTCCGGAGTTCACGGCCTTTATATATCATTTGCAGGCGGTTGATTGACCATTTGTATAAGTTTACGAATTTTTAATGAAAATCAGCCCATCGATTGGTTATTATTGCTTCAAAAACCTGCTTCAGTCTGTTATAATCATTAAGCGGCTCTAACGGTGCATGCGCACCAAGATCCTAAGGCCGCTATGAAGGAGGAACAGAGGTTGACAGGTGATGAAAAGTATGACATCGGTCATTACGGTAAAGATTCTATAACGGATGAAGATGTTGGCCGGCTTCTCACGATCACGGAACAGGCGGAGCAGTTTGAGATCATGATGATGTATTTTGACTGCGCGATGTCCCAGGTGCGGACCAAGCTGGAGATCCTCAATAAGGAAATGGCGCTGAAGAATCGCAGAAATCCTTTTGAATATATTAAGAGCAGGCTCAAGTCTCCCAGCAGCATTTATGGAAAACTCAAGGTGAAGGGCGTTCCCTTTACGGTCGAGAACATCGAGAATACGATCAATGACGTGGCGGGCATCCGCGTGATCTGCTCGTTCATAGATGATATTTACAGCATCCGGGATTCCTTTGACGTGCAGGACGACGTGGAGATCCTGCAGGAGAAGGACTACATTGCTTCTCCCAAGGAGAACGGGTATCGCAGCCTTCATCTGATCCTGCGGGTTCCGATCTTTCTCTCGAGCGAGAAGAAGTATATGAATGTGGAAGTGCAGTTTCGCACGATCGCGATGGACTTCTGGGCCAGCGTCGAACACAAGATGAAGTATAAAAGGGAGATCAACAACGCAGAGATCATTGTCGAGGAGCTTCGCTACAGTGCAGACTTGATCAACCAGCTTGACAGGCGTATGCTGCAGATTCGGGAGAGGATCGAGAGAAGCGAAGTGCCAGCCGAGGAAGAAAAGCACGCCAAATAGTGGGGAAGCGTTGGGGTAGAAGCTTGTTTTTGGATCGCAGAGTCCGGATCTTGCAATTGAATATGGCACAAGAAAGATCCGCCGGATGATTTCCGGCGGATCTTTTATATACATATTCTTTTTAATACATATTACTGTACAGATTTGGCAGTCCAGCGCCCGGCTGCGCCGCAGGGCAGGACCAGTCCGTTCATGCTGACGGGGAGTCCGATTTCTGCGGCATCGACATTGCCTTCATGCCTGCCGTCGATGGCTGTGTGCAGAAGATAGGACAGAACCGCCGGCTGCAGACCCGTCGTGTAGGAGTTGACCAGCACAAAGAGCGGATCGTCGGAGAGGAGCCTGCAGGCGCTCATCAGGAAGGGATAAATGCTGGTCTCGATCTTCCAGATTTCTCCCTTGGGGCCGCGCCCGTAGGAAGGCGGATCCATGATGATCGCGTCGTAGGTATTGCCGCGGCGGATTTCGCGCTCGACGAACTTGCCGCAGTCATCGACGAGCCAGCGGATCGGCGCATCTGCAAGGCCTGAGATCGATGCGTTTTCCCGCGCCCAGGTGACCATACCCTTGGCGGCGTCTACATGGGTGACCTGTGCGCCGGCCTTGGCGGCGGCGACGGTGGCGCCGCCTGTGTAGGCAAAGAGATTGAGTACTTTCACCTTTCTGCCCGAGGAGACGGCTTTGCGGATGATCTCCGAGAACCAATCCCAGTTGACAGCCTGCTCGGGAAAGAGCCCGGTGTGTTTGAAGTTAAAGGGCTTGAGGCGGAAGGAGAGGTCGCGATAGTGGATGGTCCACTCCTCGGGAAGGTCTATGAATTCCCACTCGCCGCCGCCTTTTTTGCTGCGGTGGTAGTGCGCGTTTGGCTTTTTCCACTCTTTGCCGCGGGGCGTTTTCCATATAACCTGCGGATCCGGACGGATCAGCTTATAGCCGCCCCATAGTTCAAGCTTTTCGCCGTCGGATGTATCCAGTACCTGATATTCTTTCCAGGAATCAGCAATCCACATATATTAACTCCATTTCTGATTTGTGTCTGTATTTTGGCCTGATTTGTAGTAAGATGTTTCCAAACAAAGATACACTGAAAGAGAAGAAAACGCAAGACCGGCAAATGGAAGGAATAATATGCCCAAGAAAAATACACGCAATACGAAAGGGAAGATCATCTCAGCTGCATGGAAGCTGTTTTATGAAAATGGATATGACGGAACAACCATTGAGGACATCATATTTGCTTCCGGCACATCGAGAGGTTCCTTCTACCACTATTTTGAGGGAAAGGATGCGCTCCTTGGCACATTGGCCTACGTATTTGATGAAAAGTATGAGCAGCTGCGGAGCACGCTGGATCCGGACTGGGATGCCGTTAAGAAGCTGATATTCTTAAACCATGAGCTGTTTACTATGATTGAAGACAGCATTTCCAGGGATCTGCTTTCGGGACTTCTCTCTACGCAGCTTCAGGCACAGGGGGAAAAGCATCTGCTGGACCGCAACCGCACCTACTTCAAGCTCCTGCGGGAGATCATTGCGGCCGGACAGAAGAAGGGGGAACTGAGGGCGGACTGCACGACTAGTGAGATCATCAAGGCCTATGCGATGTGGGAGAGGGCGCTCATGTATGACTGGTGCCTGTGCGGCGGCGAGTATTCGCTGGTATCCTATGCGGACCGCATGACGCCTATGTTTCTGGAAAGCTTCAGGAAACGGGAGGAATGACACAAAATCTGCCATGAGTTTCGCTTGAAATTTAGAAAGTAAATCGTATAATGTACATCCAGAAAAGCCTTTAAATAAAGTATAATTTGTCAAAATACTTATGCGGTGTATAGAATAAGTTCTATACACCGTTCTGTATTTTATTCTTCTTTTTAATGTGCTATAATGCGTAATTGTTCGGGCAGTATATCGTAGATGCGCGGGCAAAATAGAAAAGCGCCGCGAGGCGCGGGGAAATGGAGAAGCATATGACATCATCACAGATCTTGATCATTTTAACAATTATCCTGTACATGGCGGGCATGCTCGCGATCGGAGCCTTCTTTAACAGAAAAGGTGCCACCAACACATCCGACGGCTTCTATATCGGCGGAAGATCTCTCGGACCGGTTGTCACGGCGATGAGTGCCGAGGCCTCCGACATGAGCAGCTACCTCCTGATGGGCCTGCCGGGACTTGCTTATATCGCTGGTCTTGCAGAGGTCACCTGGACTGCAATTGGCCTTTCGATCGGTACCTACCTGAATTTCCTGCTTGTCGCGAGACTGCTGCGCAGATATTCGGAGAAGATCGGCGCTTTTACGATTCCGGACTTTTATTCCAGAAGATACAAGGACGAGAGACATCTACTGTCTTGCATCGCTGCGGTCATCATCCTCATTTTCTTCATCCCTTACACCGCTTCCGGTTTCAAGGCAGTAGGAACAATGTTCAACAGCTTGTTCGGATTTGACTATCACGTGGCCATGATCATTGGAGCGATAATCATCATTGCATACACGACCATGGGCGGTTTCCTGGCCGTATCCACTACGGACCTTGTGCAGAGCATCTTTATGTCTGTCGCCCTGATCATCATCGTATTCTTTGGCATCGGCAAGGCAGGCGGTCTTGATACCGTCATCAGCAATGCCAAAGCACTGCCCGGCTATCTCAATCTGACCCAGGGCTACGATATGGCCAACAATACAGCGTCTTCTTTCGGTGCTTTCAGTATTGCGTCTACGCTGGCTTGGGGCCTTGGATATTTTGGCATGCCGCACATCCTTCTTCGCTTCATGGGAATCAGAAACGAAAAGGAACTGGTCCTTTCCCGCCGCATTGCGGTTGTGTGGGTTGTGATCTCCATGGGTATCGCAGTGTTCATTGGTGTGATCGGATATAGCGTTTCTGTAGCAGGCGGCATTCCTATGCTGACAACCAGCTCGGATTCGGAGACGGTCATCATCCAGCTGGCCAATCTGATGAGCCAGAACGGCATTCTCTTCACATTGTTTGCGGGTATTATTCTTTCCGGTATCCTTGCGGCCACCATGTCCACAGCGGACTCCCAGCTCCTTGCGGCTGCCTCCAGTGTGTCGCAGGATCTGGCACAGGACTTCCTCGGCATCAAGCTCAGCAACCGCCAGCAGATGAGAGCGGCGAGAATGACCGTCTTTGGCATCGCTGCGATCGCAGTAATCCTCGCATGGAATCCCAACAGCTCGGTATTCCGCGTCGTATCCTTCGCGTGGGCGGGCTTCGGCGCCAGCTTCGGTCCCCAGATGCTTCTGGCGCTCTTCTGGAGGCGCTCCAACAAGCAAGGCGCGATTGCCGGTATGATCGCCGGTGCGGCGATGGTCATCATCTGGAAGTTCATGATCGCCCCGATCGGCGGCTGGCTCGCGATCTACGAGCTGCTTCCCGCTTTCCTGATCAGCCTGGCCTGCAACGTTTGTGTCAGTCTCGCAACGCCCGAGCCCGACAAGAGCATTCTCAGCACGTACGATGAGGTGCATAGAAAATAAGATAATAAGATCTGAATCCAAGGCGAATCCAATGCCAATTAGAAAAATCTCCGTTGTAAAGAAAACGCTTTACAACGGAGATTTTTGCTGTAGAATGTAAAAAGTGCGCGAGATCAAGCCTGCAAAGAACCAATCGTGAAATCTGACAAAAATGTTTGTCAGAAAATACAAAAATAGTTCTTGCATTTTATGTTGAGCTCGAGTATTATATAAAAGCTGTGACATGATAGCTGTGAAGCGTGAGGTTGCCGCTGTGTATACGGCGGGTTTTCCGTGGAGCGAATGTCTGGGGCGCCCTGAATTGGCACAGGGCCGACCCGAAAACTGACGACAAGTCACTGTACCGATTGACAGTCTGCCCAGTAGCAGAAACGACGTGCGAGAACCTGCGTTGCGAGGCCTTAGCAAGGAAGAAGCAAACAGGACACGCACGGGAGTGTGTACAGTCACCGCTTGTCGTACTTCATAAAAAGTGCGAATAAGGAGGCGACTTTTTTTATGGCAAATCAGATTATGAGAATTACCCTGAAGGCATATGATCACAAGCTTGTGGATGCATCCGCAAAGAAGATCATCGAGACGGTCAGAAAGACCGGTTCCCAGGTAAGCGGTCCCGTTCCGCTTCCTACTAAGAAGGAAGTTGTTACGATCCTTCGTGCTGTTCATAAGTATAAGGACAGCCGTGAGCAGTTCGAGCAGAGAACTCACAAGAGACTGATCGACATCATCACCCCCACTCAGAAGACAGTTGACGCTCTTCAGAGACTGGATATGCCTGCAGGCGTCGCCATCGATATCAAGATGAAGACGAAATAAGCCGTACACAATTACGTACAGCAAGCAGCAAAGAAAACAGATGCATACTCCATAATGCATTTGTAAATAAAAACCTCTACTAGTATGACATCCCTTTTCAAGAGGAGTGCCGCGGCAGTGTTCATTCGCGGCGCATCTGATGAAGGAAAAGGAGAGGCAGGCGGCGCGGTGAGCAGTCAGACAGCAGGCTGCGGACCGAGAGCGGCTCCGGAGGAGATGCCGCGGGAGGGCAGGATGCCAACAGCCCGAAAGCATAGCGCTGATGTCCGCTGTAGACAAAAACAAAAATCTCCGATTTTTATTTTGGAAGGTTTGCTCCGCAAACCTTCAGGTTCGGTTCTGAATAAAGAGAACGGCAAAGCGGATCGGAGAAACAAGTTTAGCTGGTAAGAACTACCGGCGGAAAGAGGTCAAGATGAAGAAAGCAATTATGGCTACCAAGATCGGCATGACTCAGATCTTCAGGGAAGACGGAACACTCGTCCCTGTTACAGTCCTTGAGGCAGGCCCCTGTGTCGTAACACAGGTCAAGACCATCGAGAACGATGGCTATGAGGCAGTTCAGGTAGGCTTTGGTGAGGCGAAAGAGAGAATCACCACAGTCGACAAGAACGGCAAGAAGGAAGTTGCTCACCGCCACGGCGTTGGCCGGGCTATGAAGGGCCACTTCGACAAGGCTGGCGTTGCAGTTAAGAAGCACGTACAGGAATTCAAGTTTGAAAACGCTGCAGAGTACAAGCTCGGCGACGAGATCAAGGCTGACATCTTCGCAGAAGGCGACAAGATCGATGCAACTGCAGTTACCAAAGGTAAAGGCTTCCAGGGCGCAATCAAGAGACTCGGACAGCACAGAGGACCTATGGGCCACGGCTCCAAGTTCCACCGTCACCAGGGTTCCAACGGATCTTCTTCCGATCCCAGCAGAGTCTTCAAGGGCAAAGGAATGCCCGGACATATGGGCAGCGTGCAGGTTACGATCCAGAACCTGGAAGTAGTGAGAGTAGATGCGGACAAGAATCTGATTCTGGTCAAGGGCGCTATTCCGGGACCCAAGAAGGGCCTTGTGACTCTCAAAGAGACCACCAGGGCTTGAGCAGTGCCTTAGATGAGAAAGGAGGACCATTCAGATGGCAAACGTATCTGTTTATAATATGCAAGGACAGGAAGTCGGCAAGATCGACTTAAACGATGCGGTCTTCGGTGCACCGGTGAACGAGAGCCTGCTTCACATGGCAGTCGTTCAGCAGCTGGCTAACAATCGCCAGGGCACACAGAAGGCTAAGACACGCTCTGAGGTTTCCGGAGGCGGAAGAAAGCCCTGGAGACAGAAGGGCACAGGCCACGCAAGACAGGGTTCCACAAGAGCTCCTCAGTGGACACACGGCGGCGTTGTGTTCGCTCCCGTTCCGCGTGACTACTCCTTCAAGATGAACAAGAAGGAGAAACAGGCAGCGATCAGAAGCGCTCTGACCGACCGCGTACAGCAGAACAAGGTTATCGTTCTCGATCAGCTTGCTATGAGCGAGTACAAGACCAAAGAGTTCGTGAAGGTTATGGACAATCTGAAGGCAGCTGGAAAGACCCTCGTGGTGATGGCTGACAAGGATGAGCACGTGATCAAGTCCGCAGGCAACATCCCTGCTGTAAAGACCACTCTGACATCCCAGATCAATGTATATGATCTGATGAACGCACAGACCGTGATCCTGACCAAGGACGCTGTCGCTAAATTGGAGGAGGTATACGCATAATGGCAACCTTAGAATATTACGATATTATTCTGAAGCCTATCCAGACTGAGAAAGCGCTGCAGGATATCGCAGATAAGAAATACGCTTTTTACGTTCATCCGGAAGCAAATAAGTTCCAGATCAAGACTGCTGTTGAGAGAATGTTCGAGGGCACCAAGGTCGCTCGCGTGAACACAATGAACTGCAGACCTAAGAAAAAGAGAAGAGGCATGGTCTACGGCCAGACATCCAAGCGCAAGAAAGCAATTGTTCAGCTGACTGCAGACAGCAAAGAAATCAATCTCTTCACCGGACTTTGATTCGGAGACAGCGGTGCAAAATTTTGCTTGTCAAAATGAATAAGCATGAAAAGGAGAACTAATCATGGGAATTAAAAAGTATACCGCATATACACCCTCCCGTAGAAATATGACCGGTTCTGATTTTGCAGAGATCACAAAGAAGGCTCCTGAGAAGTCACTTGTTTTCTCTCTGAAGAAGAACGCGGGACGTAACAACCAGGGTAAGATCACCGTGAGACATCACGGCGGCGGAAGCAGAAGAAAATACAGAATCATCGACTTCAAGAGACGCAAAGACGGCGTTGCTGCTACAGTTATCGGTATCGAGTACGATCCTAACAGAACAGCAAACATCGCGCTGATCTGCTATGAAGACGGTGAGAAAGCATACATCCTTGCTCCTCAGGGCCTTACAGATGGCATGAAGGTCATGAATGGACCGGAAGCAGAAGTAAGAGTCGGCAACTGCCTGCCTCTTGAGCAGATCCCCGTTGGTACTATGGTACACAACATCGAGCTTCACCCCGGTAAGGGCGGCCAGATGGTCCGCAGTGCCGGCGCAGGCGCACAGCTGATGGCAAAAGAAGGCAAGTACGCAACCCTGCGTCTTCCCTCTGGCGAGATGAGAATGGTGCCTCTGAACTGCAGAGCAACCATCGGTATCATCGGCAACATCGATCACAACCTGATCAACTACGGCAAAGCAGGCCGTATCCGCAACATGGGCATCCGTCCTCACGTACGAGGCAGCGTTATGAACCCCAACGATCACCCGCACGGTGGTGGTGAAGGTAAGGCACCTGTCGGTCGTCCTGGACCGAGCACGCCTTGGGGCAAGCCTGCTCTTGGTTACAAGACGCGCAAGAAGAAAGCTTCTGACAAGCTCATCGTTAGACGCAGAGGCGGCAAGAAGTAAGGAGGATTACCATGGCAAGATCATTAAAGAAAGGGCCGTTTGCAGACA